>JANMIF010000255.1:0-23178 GCA_031375695.1 Planctomyces sp. | reverse complement strand
GTAGCCACGCTCGCCAAGAGCGTGGGGAACGTCGCTCAATCTTGAGATTCCCACGCTCTTGGCGAGCGTGGCTACGATTGCAAACCCATCCCAATCCAAACTTCTAGCCAGCCGTGCTCGACTTGGTGGCACTTCTGACTTCAATTTCTTCTACTACTATTCAGAGTGCCCGATCCGATTCCTTTGAAATGCGTGAGACTTCGACTCGTGAATCAAGACTCCGTGACGATCTGGCTGCGGCAATTGGGTCTGGGGGACCAAGAAGCGGCCCGGCAGCTTTGGGATCGTTACTCGTCCGCCTTGATGCGACTGGCACAGCATCGGTATCGCGGAGCGATCGATGCCGTGGCGGATGAGGAAGATTTGGTGCAAAGCGTCTTCAAGGCGTTGTGGACCGGTGCGACGGGCGGGGGGTTAGACGCGGTCAAGGATCGAACGGAACTGTGGTGGCTGCTGCTGGCCATCACGCGCCGCAAGGCCATTAATCGCAAAGCCTACAACGGGAGTCTCAAGCGAGGCCAAAACGTCGTGTCACTGAATCAGTTCGACACCGTGTCTGGCGATTTCGAGTTCACGCCATTTTCGCATGCCGACGATCAACCGCCGCCGGAATTGATTCTTATGCTGGAGGAAGAGCAACAACGTTTGTTAGCCACGCTGCGTGACGACGTATTGCGGTCGATTGCCGTTTGGAAACTGGAAGGGCAAACTCATGAGGATATCGCCGAGAAGCTGAACGTCGCACCGCGCACCATTATCCGAAAGCTGAACGTGATCCGCGAGACTTGGTCCAAGGAGCTTGAGCAATGAGCGAGGCCGGACCAGATCCGAAAAAACCTCGTCCGCTTTCGCTCAGCGAGCAAGTTGATCTTGCTAGCGACCAGTTCGAGGCGGCGCTGCGTGACGGACAACAGCCCCAGATCGAAGGCTTTCTGGCGGCCATCCCTGCGGCAGGCCGCGCGGCACTGCTACGGGAACTTGTGGCGTTGGAGATCGACTCGCAACTCAAGAAAGGCTGGACGATCACCTTCGGCAATTATTACCGCCGGTTTCCCGATGACGCTCCGATTCTGGATGCGCTGCAAGCCGAGTTTAACAGCCGCGACTCCGGTATCGTGGTTGAAGTGCAAGTTCCCGTCAAAGTCGACGTGAATGCGGAAACGGTTGGTCTGCCCAATGCGCCTCGGCGGCGGATCAAGCATTTTGAACTGATCTCAATTCTGGGCGAAGGGGGATTCGGCACGGTCTGGCATGCCAAGGATCTGAAACTACAGCGAGACGTGGCGATCAAAATCCCTCGCAAAGATCGTATCGTGGCTTCAGACATGGCCTTCTTCCTGCGCGAAGCGCGCGCTGCCGCCAAGTTGCATCACCCTAACATCATCGCGATTCATGAGGTGGGAGAAGACGAGTCCTCGGCCTTCATCGTTTCGGATTTGGTACACGGCATCAACCTGAAGGACTGGATCAGTACGAAAAAGATGTCGTGCATCGAAGCCGCAATCCTGGTCGGCAAAATGGCGACCGCGGTTCACCATGCGCATGAACGAGGGATCGTGCACCGCGATCTGAAGCCAGCCAACGTGCTGCTCGATCACGGTCACGAGCCACATATCGCCGATTTCGGTTTGGCGAAACGTGATGCCGGTGACGATTCCCTGGCGATCGAAAGCCAGTTGGTCGGGACTCCGGGATATATGTCTCCGGAACAGGCGAACGCGGACCACAAAGCCGTTGACCGCCGCTCGGACGTCTATTCACTGGGAGCCATCTTCTACGAACTATTGACCGGTCAGCGTGTTTTTCGTGGCGAGCTGTCGATGTTGCTGCATCAAATCCAGCATTCCGCCCCCACGCCGCCGCGCAAGATTCAGCCGAATGTTCCACGCGAACTCGAGGCCATCTGTCTCAAATGCTTGGCCAAGGAGCGAGAGAAGCGGTATGCAACCGCTCAAGATTTGGCCGACGACCTGGACCGCTTCATCGGCGGTGAAACGCTGCGCGGGATTCCCACCGCGCTGCCCAATCGCTTGCGGAAATGGATTTGGAGGAACCGCCGTCCCACCGTGGCGATGATACTAGTCGCCGTCATCGCGATTGGTCTTTCCGCAGCGGTGGCGTTAAGCACCGGATGGCATACGGTTGGCCTGCGGCCGGTAGAGTTCACGACAGACCCGCCCGGATGCGAGATCACCGTGGTGCAAATCGATCCGAATACCGGGGAACCCGATCCCGCGCATATCCAGCGTGCCCCAGGCCGCACGCCAATCGTCATGGGCCTTGTGCCTGGGGATTATCTGGTCGTCGCCGTGCTCGACGATTTGCGATTTCATGAGGTTTATCGCCACGTCCCATTAGAAGGCGAGAGCATGGCTAGCGGTAAGTACGACCACCAGTATGTTAGTTTCCTCAGAACACGGCCGACGGGGTTCAAAGCTTGGCTTGAGAAGCTCGTCCCGTCGACGCGAGTCGATGGTGTACTGACCTTTCGTTCTATTCAAATTCCACGACCTGATGTCACTTTGGGGATGGGGTTCGTGGAGGGGGCGAACAATCTGGATCGCCCTGCCGCGGACGGCATTTCTCAAACCACACCCTGGCAGATCGGTCCCTTGTTCGTCGATCTTCATGAAGTTGAGAAAGGCGATGTGGAACATTTCAACACTGTTCGCAAGCGAACGCGGAAATATCAGATTAGGAACGCTCAAGAATCGATCGCGCCACCATCCACGGCGCTGACGTATGATGACGCGCTGGGTTACATGGAGGCGCAAGGAAAACGGTTGCCCTCGGCAGCGGAATTTCACTACTTGTCCACCGTCGTCTGCCCCTGCACCACATCGACCAGTGCGAAGGACCAGGTCGCCTTGGCGGAAGCCCCATGTGTGTTGTCAGGCCGCAGTCAAATTTGGGGACTGCACGGAGGAGTTGATGAGTGGACCACCACTCGCCCAGGTGGTCCTTTCAGCGGGATGCGAAGCGATATCCCCGTCTCCGACTTTTCATTACATCGCGTCGTCGCGCACGCCGAGAAATCCATCGGCGAGGCTCCGGCAAGTTCAACATCTTTCAAGATTCAGTCGCAGGTCGAGAAGCAAAACACCGTCGGTGCCCGAGGCGTGCGCAGCGCCAAGCCACGTCGCAACGCAGAAGACTTTGCCGCGCCGACCGCGACATCCAGTCGCTAGCCAACATTCCTGCCCCGTCGCATGCGAACAAACTTTCGAAACGCGCATGCAGACCGTCTCTCCATGACTGGTTATGCGAACCGCAAGTCTTAAGTAACCCGAAGCGTCAGCGAGGGCGTGCGCTACTAGAGGTGATAGAACCCCGAGTTTCGTAGTCTGTGAAGCATTCGCCCTCGCTGACGCTTCGGGTTACTTATCTGCTTCCGTTCGTCTTGTACACATTCCAAGCAATGCTCGCGCCGTCGCGTCGAAGACATCACCCGCAATAAGTTCTCGCGGACCAATGCACGATGGTTTGTCTCAGCAAACCGTACAACGTCGCGCAAAAAAAGAACCCACAGATTGTTCAATCTCCGTGGGTTCTCAGGTGACGTTGACTCGGGCAATGGCGTTGATCGCTACTTGCCCTTACCTTTCGCCGGGATCGGGGCCGGCGCATGGGTATGGGCATGGGCTTTGAGAGGCGCAAACACGTCATTCTTCGTGATCACAAAGAACGGTTGAGTTTCGTCGTCGATCTGTACCGTACAAGCCGTGGGGCAACTCGGATTTGTTTTCCACCGTTTCGGATCAAGCACACGCACATGCTGCTCGTCGACATCGGCCGGGAACCCCTTCATTTCGAAACCAACTTGCAGCGTGCGGGTGGTCTTTTTGGGAAGACGATCTTCAGGAATCCCTGATTTTCCGAGGTCCACTTCGACCGTGTACAACTTAACTGGAATCGCCCGGTCAAGCGTTTGAACACGCACCCATTGAGTATGTAGCACGGTCATCGTGACCAGGGGCTTCCACTCATTCTGTACTCCATTAACGATTGGAGTCTTTGCCGTTTGGGGGATTCCGTCTGCGAACTTGTAATTGATCGGCAATGCTTCCTTAAGTGGTCTGCACGGTGGTGATTTCTGTTCCTTTGCATCCAAGCGCGCACTCTGACAATTAGGGCAAACTTGTGGGTAAGGCGTACCGTCAGCGGCGATTGCCCAATCATCATACGGTCCGTCCACGCATGGGGTGTCGCCGTCTTCATAACGCCACGCAAAAAACCAATAGTCGCCACCCCCGGCTTCACAGACGGGATATTGCAGACACGCGACCGGATGGGGTTGGCCACGAGCTTCAACGGTGACACCGCACACCAATAACACCAAACAACACAGTTTACTAACAGACTTCATAACATCTAACCTTTCTCGACAGGGGAGGAACACTGATGCGGTCTCGCTGACCGCTGACTCAATCAGACATTACAACCGGTCAAAACTCACCGACGGGCTGGCCGTCATCGCGGGTACACAGCCGCTTCAACGCGATCAAATCCAGGCTGTTATTCAGCAATCGCACCGCTCCGTCACACATGACCACATGTGCTCCTCCAGAGTGCGCGGAGATCAACGGGCGGTTCGGAGACGTGGATATGCAGCCGTCTGGAACCGGGTTTTTTCGCGTGCCCACCGCATGCATCACCGTCGTCAGGTTCATGCAACGCGTCACGACATTCGCCGCATTCTTGTAGGTCCCTTCTGTCCCCGCACAAGAAGTGGAATTGGTCCAACCGCTGCTAAATCCGCCGTCCATACGGTCCTCGACACCTGTCGATTTGAAAATCGATTCGGACGCCTCGCCCACCGCGACGATTTGGCTGCTACCGTCTCGGAGTCCGCTGAACGTAACCACTTGGTTTGGCACCAGCACGCCACCCCACGACAACTGTCCCGTATACCCAGAGCAGGCCGCGAGCGTCGCCAATCGTGTCTCGGAAAACACGCCTCCCGGTGTCGCGCCGGAGATCCCGACATAGGACGGCATCAGTGTGTTAAACGTGCTCACTGGCCACGTACTTGACAGTGAACTGGACGGGCACCGCATGACCGGGATTTGCACACCCGTGACCTTGGGACCATTCACGCCGATGATGAGGTCGCCGCAACCGGGTGCCCGCTTATCCAACGAGCGAAACAACGACAACTGGTCCAGATGCGGCAACAGACCGACCCAGAACGACAGGCCGGGGTAACTCGAGTTCGGCAACGGTCCAGGCGGATCACCCGGCGCGTTTCGTCCTCCCAGCGGAAAGCAGCGGTAAATGTCGTGGTAGTTCTGCAATGCCAAACCGACCTGCTTGAGATTGTTCTTGCACTGTGACCGTCGAGCCGCCTCCCGCGCTTGCTGCACCGCCGGCAACAACAGAGCAATCAAGATCGCGATGATCGCAATGACAACCAGCAATTCAATGAGCGTGAAACCATGCCCCGATCGAGACGACTTCCGCTCGCAAGCTATCGTCTGGGCCCCGTTTCTCATCATTGGTCCCTCCTCACAAGGACTATCTACATGGCGGCTTCAAAACCCGATCGAGCGGCGAAAGTGCGTACCGTGACCCCAAAGGCGCGGAAGTCGAAGAGATCGACCACCGATGGTCGCGATACCGTTATGAAGCAGCCTCACATTCGAAAGTCATCTCAGATCCTGTTAGGCCAACGCATTCCATCAACTGTTCGTGAAATCATCAAGCAAGAAAATTCCATCGAGACTTAAAACAAGTGCCGGGTGGGGCAGGTTTTCAACCTGCCCGTCCACATCCCGAAATGCTATTCGAGCAAAGTCCAGTGTGGGAAATTGATCACGAATTCACGGGCAGGTTGAAAACCTGCCCCACGACTCCGCTTGAATAGAGCTCTAAAGAGAGAATCCAGATTCCGTTGCCGAAGGTGACAACCAAATTGTCCGATTTCTGATTTTGCTCGTCGAACCCTTCAGAAGAGCAAGAAAAGGGTGAAAGATCGGTCCAACGTCAGAACTACCCCGCACTCGACTCAGCGCGGTCCCATGCGCAGGCCGCCGTCGAGTCGGATCACGGTGCCGTTGAGCATGGGATTCTCAACGATGTGCTGCACCAGCGCGGCGTACTCGTCCGGATGACCAAATCGCGGTGGAAAGGGGACTTGCGATTCGAGCGATTCACGCAGCTTCTCCGGTACTTGCTGCATCATGGGAGTCTCGAAGACTCCCGGAGCGATGCTGACGACTCGAATCCCGAAGCGGCCAAGTTCTCTCGCGGCGGGGAGTGTCAGCGACGCCACGCCCCCTTTCGAAGCCGCATACGCCGCCTGCCCGATTTGACCTTCAAAGGCCGCGACGGACGAAGTGGTGATAATCACGCCCCGTTCGCCTTCGTCCATCGGCGGATTGTGTTGCATCACGTCGGCCGCCAGTCGCAACACGTTGAACGTGCCGATCAGGTTCACGTCGATGACTCGCCGAAAAGCCGCCAGATCAAACGGCCCATCTGCTCCGACGATCCGCTCACCGTGAATGATCCCCGCACAGATCACGACACCGCGCACTGGACCAAACCGGTCTTGAGCCAACTTCAGCGCCTGCCGAACCGAGGCCTCGTCCGTCACGTCCGTGGCCTGGAACAAAAAATGTGCGGCCATCTCCGCAGACATCGACTCGTTCGGAGCACGCAGATCGGCAATGACACCGACCGCCCCGGACTCGAACAGCCGCCGCACGCACGCGGCTCCCAAGCCGGAACTGCCACCGAAAATCACAAATGGTTGTTGCTGAGTCTTCATGTCTGCCTCGCATTCAGTCGTTCCAGGTTCAGGCCGTTTCGATTCGAGCGGCCTCTTCCAAGCCAAGTTCTTGGATGGCCAATTCACGGATTTTGAACTTCTGAATCTTGCCGGTGACGGTTGTCGGAAAGTTTTCGACGAACTTTACATAACGCGGTGTCTTGAAGTGCGCCAAGTGAGCACGGCAGTAGTCTCGAATCTCCTGCTCATTCAGCGAGTGGCCTTGACGCGTCTTGATCCACGTCAGGATTTCTTCGCCGAACTTGTGATCGGGAACACCGACGACTTGCACGTCTTCGACGGCAGGCAATTGATACAGCAATTCTTCGATCTCGCGCGGTGCGATGTTCTCGCCACCGCGAATGATCAGATCTTTCAACCGGCCGGTGATGCGGAAGTAACCGTCCGGCTGACGTAACGCGAAATCGCCGGTGTGCAGCCAACCTTCAGTGTCGATCGCTTCGGCCGTTCGATCGGGCATGTTGTAGTAACCGATCATCACGTTGTGCCCGCGAGTACACAGATCGCCGGAAACATTGTCCGGCAACGACACGCCGGATTCGGGATCGACGATCTTCACTTCGACCCCCGGAAGTGCTCGGCCCACCGTACCGACTCGCTTCTCGATCGGGTCGTCGGTGCGCGTCATGCTGATCAGCGGAGACGCTTCCGTCTGGCCGTAAGCGATCGTGATTTCTCTCGCCCCCATTTCCTTCTCGACGCGTTTCATCAGTTCGAGCGGGCAAGGACTCCCCGCCATGATGCCGGTACGCAGCGAGGACATGTCTCGCTGCGGGAATGTGGGATGTTCCAGCTCGGCGATGAACATCGTTGGAACACCGTAGACCGCTGTGCAATGCTCGGCTTCGATGGCATCCAGCGTCGATTCAGGCGTGAATCCTTCGCGTGGAAAGACCATCGTGGCTCCGTGGACCACGCCGCTCAGCGAACCCAGTACGCAGCCGAAGCAGTGATACAACGGCACCGGAATGCAGATGCGGTCTCGCTCGTCAAACCGCTGACAGTCTCCGGAATAGAACGCATTCAGCAGCAAGTTACGATGCGTCAGCAACGCTCCCTTCGGTCGTCCGGTTGTCCCCGATGTGTATTGCAAGTTGATCGGATCATCCGGCGTAAGTTGACGTTCGCGTTCTTCCAAATCGCCGAGCGGAACTTTTTCGCCAAGTCGTTCGAGTTCCGTCCACGCCAACATGCCGGGATGCTCCGATCCGCGCAACCGAATGACGCACTTCAGTCGTGGAAAGCGATCGCTGTGCAGTTTGCATGGTACGGTAGACTTCACTTCCGGACAGACTTGTTCCAGCATCTCGAAGTAACGCGAAGTGCGAAACTCTTCGATCAACGCCAGGCCTCGGACATTCGACTGCGCCAGGGCGAACTCCAATTCGGCTGGCCGATAGGCTGGATTGATCGTCACCAGAACGACGCCGATGCGAGCGGTCGCGAATTGCAGAATCACCCACTCCGGCCAGTTCGTAGACCACACGCCGAAGTGATCGCCCCGTTCAAATCCCAACGCCATCAATCCGCGAGCGACACGCTCAACCGTCTGATCGAACTCAGTCCATGTGGCTCGGTACGGAGCCTGCGGAAAGACCAACGCATCCTGCGAGCCAACTCGCTGAGCGGTCTGCTTCAACACCTGCCCAATCGTGAGTCCATCAACCCAAGGCACGGACGTTATCATCGCACAATCCTCCCAGATGTGGATTACCTTCCGGGCTTGTCCCGTGAAAGACGAAACGCTTCACGCATAGCAATCGGTCGGCTGGGCGTCAGAACTCGCGGCCTTGTCGACCAAGGGCTGCTGCGTTGGATTCATTGACTAACAAACCGCTAAGATCAAAGCGACTCACGAGTTTTCCTGCCAGTAACCTGCATCGGCTGGCATTGCATAAGGATTGTATGTCGTCGAAATTGCTGACTGTCATTTTGATCGCTACTTTCGTACTGCGCGCTGCGGCGATCGTCGGGATCGGTCATCGTGAACCCGGTCCAGACGCGTTGGATGACTATCTGCCGATGGCTGCGAATCTCCGGGCGGGGAACGGGATTCGTGAACGCGGCGGGCGAGGCTGACTACGTCCGCGGGCCGGCGTATCCGCTCTTTATCGCAGCCACGCAACTCCTGTGGCCTGAGGGGGGTGTGCCGGCAATTCTTTGGATGCAGGCTCTCGTGGACACTCTCACTGCGGCCCTGGTTGCTGGAATCACGCGGCGTGTGATCAGTCCTGCAGCCAGCCTGATCGCAGTCGCGCTCTATGCGATCAATCCTCTCGCGATTTATTCCTGCGTACTCGTCGGACCGGAGATCCTGTTTGCGTTTTTGCTCACTGCGGCGCTCGCCGCATTCATTCACGGCATCGAGACGAATCGGAATGCTGAAATGCGATACGCACAATGGATGGCGATCGCAGGATGCGCGATCGGCATGGCGGTTCTTTCGCGGGCGACCCCGGTGTTGCTCGTACCGATTTGGGGCTTCTGGTTACTGCTGCGGCAAGTCTGGTGTTCTCGCGCTGCAACTTCTACCGAACTCGCAGTCCCGGCCAACGGCGGGGTGAATGAAGCCTGGACAAACCGACTTCGCCACGGCTTGATTGGCGCGGTGATTCTGGGGGCGACATCGGCCAGCGTGGTTCTGCCGTGGACCTATCGTAACTGGGTGGTTTTTCATGAATTCATTCCGGTCGTGGCAAACGGAGGCACCAATTTTTACGCGGGGTCATCTGAACGCTTCTGGCCACCGCCGCCAGAACATCATCGGCAACTAACGCTCCGCCACGACGAATTGGTCACTCTCGGTGAAATTCCACCCGGCGAGTCCCCTGACAAACCTAGTGCGGGAGACAAATATCAATACGCCCTGGGGATGGCCAACTACCGCGTGGCCTGGAGGGATAACCCTTTTGAACTGGCGAACTATCTGTTCCGCAAATCGTTTCGACTTTGGTATGCCACTCAAAGTGGAAGGCTGCAGTGGTTTGTAGGTGGCGCCAATGCGGCTTGGATGTTGCTCGCAACGACGGGATTGTTTGCGGCCTGGCGCACGGGACGCAGCACGGCACTTGTACCGTGCCTGTTAACGGTGGCGTACTTCCAAATGGTCCTGACGGCTATGTTTCCTCTCGCCCGCTACGTTGTGGGCTTCACTCCCTGCTTGTGCATCCTGTCGGGGGCAATCATTCTCCTGGCGAAGGAAAAGTCGCAAGTGAAGAGCGAAGCTATTCTGAAGCCGCATTTCTTGGAGCGTCTGCGCCGACGCACGGTGACTTCCAATCCAAGCGCTTGACCAATCGCTTCGTCCAATGGGAGTCACCGACCAATGAACCAACCCGTGATCCTCGCCGCCTGTCGCACGCCGATCGGAAAGTTTCGTGGCCGACTGTCGTCGTTGTCCGCACCGGAACTTGGTGCGGTCGCGATTCGAACAGCCGTCGAGCGGTCAGGCGTTCTGGCCAATCAAGTCGAGGAAGTCATTCTCGGCAACGTCCTCTCGGCAGGAGTTGGTCAGGCTCCGGCACGCCAAGCGGCTTTGAGAGCGGGCCTGCCGCCGAGCGTCGCGGCCGTGACGATCAACAAAGTTTGCGGATCAGGACTCAAAGCCGTGATGCTCGCGGCCCAAGCGATTCGCGCGGGTGAGGCTCACGCGATCGTGGCCGGTGGGATCGAATCCATGAGCCACGCCCCATATCTGTTATCGCGTGAGGGACCGGTGCTTGGAGACCGAACGCTTTCCGATGCGATGCTCACCGACGGTTTGAATTGTCCCTTCAGCGGTCGTTCGATGGGAGTCATTGCCGAAGCGCTGGCCACTTCGGACGGCATCACTCGCGCGGACCAAGACACCTACGCCTGCGAAAGCCATCGCCGCGCGATTCAGGCTCACGCTCAAGGATTGTTCGACATGGAACTCGTGCCTGTCACCATCCAATCTCGTGCAGGGACGCAAGTCATCACGAGCGATGACGGCCCGCGAACCGACTGCGATTTACGACACCTCTCGAATCTCCGTCCTGCGTTTACGGACGATGGCACGGTCACGCCGGGGAATTCGTCCATGATCAGCGACGGCGCGGCGGCTGTTGTCGTCGCCTCGCAAGAGTTCGCGACCGCGCACGGATTGCCGCCACTCGTCCGCATCGTGGCGAGTGCGACAGCGGGCACGGAGCCGGGCGACCTCTTCATTGCCCCGGTGATCGCCATTCAAAAGGTTTTGGACCGTGCCCGCGTTTCACTGAGCGACATCGACTTGTTCGAGATCAACGAAGCGTTTGCGGTTCAGATGCTGGCCTGCCTCCGGCGACTCGGCCTCTCGTCGGAAAAAACAAATGTCAACGGCGGTGCGATCGCGCTGGGCCATCCTCTGGGGGCCAGCGGAGCTCGCGTGCTGGCGACTTTGATTCACGCAATGATTCGGCGACAAGCTCGATTCGGCGTCGCCGCCCTCTGTCTTGGAGGCGGGAACGCTGTCGCCATGCTGGTCGAGCGTGACTGATCCCTGAGCGGTCCGGCCCGCATGTTGAGTTGATCGCTGGCGGACAGTTGTCGCTCTCACCACAATTCGGCCGGTTGCTCTGAATTCCCAATCTGGTTGAGCCTGTGGAGTTGAAGTCATGACGGAAGACAATTGCCCGGTGTTGTTATTGCATCCGGACGACGACGTGGCCATTGCCAGACGACTGGTCGGTCCGGGGCAAGTTGTGCGACTCGGACGGCACGAGGTCACGGTTCGCGAGCCGGTTGAACTGGGGCACAAGTTGGCGCTGAAATCGATTGCCGTCGGTCAGCCTGTGCGGCGGTACGGCCAGATCATCGGATTTGCAATCAAGCCGATTCAGCCGGGAGATTGGGTTCATCGGCACAACATCGAACCGGGTGAGCTGAAGTTGGACTACGCGATTTCCAGCGAAGTCCCCGCCGATCCTGAGCCGATTCTTGGACGGACGTTTGAAGGCTTTCGTCGTGCCGACGGGCGGGCGGCGACTCGCAATTACATCGGCATCGTCAGCACCGTGAACTGTTCGGCGGCGACGTCGAAGATGATCGCCGAGCGGTTCAACAAAGAGCTTCTCCGCGACTTTCCGAATATCGACGGCGTCGTGCCGCTGGTTCACAAAGGAGGCTGCGCTTTCGACTACGACGGCGTCGAACATCGGCAGCTCGCGCGGACACTGGCGGGATTCTGCAAGCATCCGAATATCGGCGCTTATTTGATTGTCGGCCTTGGATGCGAGACGTCTCAGGGGGCGTACCTGCAAGACAAGTTCGGACTGGTGCAACTCAAACTGCCGGGCGAACCGGAACCGGCTCGTCCGCTGGTGTTGAACATGCAGGAGCAAGGTGGCATCGCGAAGACAGTGAAGTACGCGACCGACGTTTTGAAAGGCATGCTTCCCGAGGTCAACAAAGTCCGCCGTGAACCGATCGCAGTCAGCGAGATCATTCTCGGCACGAACTGCGGCGGCAGCGACGGCAACAGCGGCGTGACCTGCAACCCCGCACTCGGCATCGCCAGCGATTTACTCGTCGCACACGGAGCGACTTCAATCTTGGCCGAGACACCGGAAATTTACGGAGCCGAACATCTGTTGGCTCGCCGTGCGAGAACGAAAGCGGTTGGCGAAAAACTGCTCGAACGAGTCCGCTGGTGGGAGGAATATGCCGCCAAGTTTCAGGTCACGATCGACAACAACCCGTCGGTCGGAAACAAGAAAGGTGGGCTGACGACAATCTACGAAAAGTCGCTCGGCGCGATCGCGAAAGCGGGACATACGGCACTCAACGCCGTTTACGAATACGCCGAGCCGGTCACTGCCAAAGGTTTTGTCTTCATGGACACTCCCGGCTTCGACCCCGTGTCGGTGACGGGCCTCGTGGCGGGCGGCGCGAATGTCGTGGTCTTCACGACCGGTCGCGGCAGTTGCTTCGGTTGCAAGCCGGCACCGAGTATCAAGGTCGCGTCGAACACACCGATGTTTGAGCGGATGAGCGACGACATGGACATCAATGCGGGGAGAATTCTCGAAGGTCAATCGGTCGAAGAAGTCGGTCACGAAATCTTCGAGAAGATCATCGCCGTGGCCAGCGGCGAGAAAACGAAGAGTGAAGCTCAAGGAATCGGCGACGAAGAATTCGCACCGTGGATCATCGGGCCGATCCTGTGAGACGTCGGATGTTCGGTCTCTATTCGGTCGCCGCGTTTCGCCAGAGCGCGGATTTTAGGTCATTCGCCCGCGTTCTGGTGAAACGCGGCGACGAGCTAGGCGATGCACAGCGAGCTTTCGATTTTGCGACCGTTGGTGGAGTTAGCGGTGATCATGGTCATCGTCGGCTTGGCGGGGTGTGTCGCCAGCCGTGATCGTCAGGGCTGGTGGTTTTCGCAGGGTTTGGTCGTGCTCGGATTATTGATCGGCATTGCTGCGGCTGGTGAGCTGCATCCGACATCGCCCGTGATGTCGCTGGCAGTGTGGTTGCCAGTGGCACTCTTGATCGAGGGGGGCTTGGCGTGCTGGATTGGCAAGTGATTGCGGTGTGGATGGTCTCGGCCGGTCCGCTGGCAGCGCTGCTGTTCGCGCTGGGCGATTGGTCGCGTGACCGACGATTGGCTCGCGGTGCGGCGCATGCAGCGCTGCTGGCAGTGCTAGTCAGTGCCGTCACGTTGCTGGTGGACTTCGTGCAAAACGGGCGAGTTACCGAAGTGGTGATGATGCGTTGGGTCGATCTTCCCGGCACAACGATCACGTTTGGCGCGCGGTGCGATGGCTTGGCGTTGATCTTGGTGATTTTGTCGGGACTGGTCTTGTGGTTGGTGCTGGAAGGCTGGCCAACGGAAAAGCGTCTCGGTTGGTTGATGTTGTCGTGGATGGGCGTGACGGATTTAGTCACGGCGAGCAATCTGGGGCAGGTGACTTGGGGCTGGTTTCTTTCGGCTTGGGCGGCATCCGAGTTCGCTTGCACGGCGACCAACAGCGTGAATCGGACCGATCGGCCGGTGTGGCTAATGCAGCGTGTGTCGGATGCGGCATTGCTGACCGCCGTCGCTTTGGCGTGGATGTACGGGAAGGGGTCGCTGGCTCTGCTGAGTTTTTCTGCAGACTCGGTGAATGCCTTGCCGGTTGGGATTCCTGACAGCATCGGGTTGTACGTGTTGATCGCCGCGATCGGGCGGTGTGCTCAGATCCCGTTGTCGATGTGGTTGGAAACGGAACGGGGCTTCGCGGCGACAGAGAATCGGTCGGTCGTCGGGTTGTCGAACACCATGGTCGGGCTGTGGAACGTGCCAGACGGGCATCAAGTGGCGGATCGATTGCAGTCGGACCCAGCCAATCGCTGGCATCGTCCGCCGATGGGATCGGTGGCGTCTCCGGTGTTGGCGTGGTGGTTGTGTGCCGTATTTCTGCCGACGGGTTTTTGTCTGCTGTTGCGGTTCGAGCCGATTTTAGTTCGTGCGGAAAACACGCGACTGCTGGCGTTGGTGGTAGGAAGTTTCACGCTACTGCTGTCATCAGCCAGCGCGGTAGCCCAGAACTCGTGGCCGCGAGTACTCGGACAAGTGACCGTGGCTCACGCCGGTTTGGTGCTGGTGGCGCTGAGCTTGGATCACCCGACGGCGGTCGCCAGCGCGATGTTTCTGCTGGTCGTGCAAAGCTTGCTTCTAGCCGTGTTGATCGTGACGGGCGAGCGCGGCCGCTCGGCAGGCATGTCGCGAGTGAGTTGGCTGGCGGCAATTCTGTTGGCCAGCGGCTTGTGGGGCCGGCACGCGGTGACCGATGCCATCTGGCAACTGTCGTCGGCTGTCGGCGAAATCAAACTGACCGATGACCGCGAATACAACGTTGCCCTGGGAGGCACGATCGCTCACCTGCTGCCGTTGGCCGTGGGACTGATCTGCGTCGCCGAAGTGTTGCTGAACGTCGCGCTGTTTCGAGCAATCTTTTGGCAGCGACGATTGACGTCGGACGAGTTGGTGAATGCTTCGCTGTCACCCTCTGCGCCTCAACCGTCAAAATCGAACGGATTTTGTTGGCAGGCAATCGTGCTCTTGGGGATCGCTGTTGGTGGCGGCTTGCTGCTCGGAATTCATCCAAACGTCTGGCAGAATGTGCTGGGCCTTCCGTTGCGAACCGCGTTTATCCAGACAGCCACCGACTTGCTGCCGCTTTTTGCAGTCGGTTCGCTGCTACCGCTGTCGGTTGCGGGAATGATCTTGGCTTGGTGGCTGTATGCCCGTCACTCGCCCTGGCCCGAACGACTGGCTCAGTGGTTCGGCCCGTTCTTGCGATTGAGCCGCAATCGGTTTTATTGGGATGACTTGTATTTTCTGTTGTGGGCCAAGCCGGCGCTTGACGTCAGCAACTTCCTCGCCAAGTTTGACCGAGCCGGTGCCCGAGCCGACAAAAAACTCCGCGACCAAACCCTGCAATCCGCCCACGACGCCACAGAACCTATGACCGACGGTCAATCCAGCATCGACGCGCTGACCACGTTCAGCGCCGTCGCGGTGCTCACTTGGATGTTACTCTTTCTCCGCTACTAATAAGCTAATCCTCGACAAACTTAATGCACGACGGAATCAAAACCGTGAAGCTCGCCGGGTAGAACAGTTCCAACCATTTCTTTACGAGAGGACCAAAATATGAAAGTGCCAACTAACGCCACGCGTCGTGACTTCCTCATGTGTACTGCGACGGCGACGGCGGCCGCATCGTTGGCGACGTTCGTACCGGCGAGTGTGCTGGGGCGCGAGGGCAAAGTGGCTCCCAGTGAGAAGATCACGCTGGGAGTGATCGGCATCGGTCCGCGTTGCACGTATGACCTGACCGCGATGCTGAAGCACGACGACATCCGTTGTGTGGCCATCGCTGAGGTGCAAGCCAAGCGGCGCGAGGCTGGCAAGTTGCTGGTTGACAAGCATTACGGCAACGGCGACTGCGTGGTGCTTCGCGATTTTCGAGAATTGCTCGACCGCAAAGACATCGACGCCGTGCTTGTGGCGACGGGGGATCGCTGGCACGCCGCCGCGTCGATGCTCGCGGCCAAGGCGGGCAAAGACGTATACAGCGAGAAACCGTGCGGCATCACGATTGCCGCCTGTCAAGAACTCGCCAAAACCATGCACGCCGAGAAACGCATCTTTCAGGCCGGCACGCAGCGGCGCAGCATTCCGAACTTTCAAAAGGCAGTCGAATTCGCTCACAGTGGAAAACTCGGCAAGCTCCACACGATGCACGCCTCGGTGTATATCCCCACGCTCGACAACACTTGGCTGCCCGGCGAACCGCAGCCGGCGCGCGACGTTGTGGACTGGAATCTGTGGCTTGGCCCCGCCGCGTGGCGTCCGTTCAATCAGCAATATGTGAATGGCAAGTGGCGCGGGCAGTGGGATTTTGATTCCGGTGCTAGGCTGCTCGACTGGGGAGCTCACACGGTCGATCTCTGCCAGTGGGCCAATCAAGCTGACAACACGATGCCGATCGAATACGAACCGACGGAGAAGAACATCGTTTGTCGCTACGCCAATGGCGTGAAAATCATCATCGATTTCCTGCCCGAACCGTTCGGCAATCGCGATCCGCACTACATCACGCGGCTGGGCACCTGCCCGGTTCGGTTCATCGGTGATGAAGGCTCGGTCGAAACGGGAGACGAAGGGGAAATCGTCGCCTCCTCAGCGACGCTGCAGAAGGAACTGCCCGATCCGACGAAACGGGTTCGCGGCCTTGATGTCGGTGCTCACTCTCGCAATTTTTTCGACTGCATCCGCTCACGAAAAGCGACGGCGGCGAATCCCGATGTCATGCGACGCTCCCACATCACTTGCCATGCGGCCGCCATTGCCTGGATTCTGAATCGAAAACTGAAGCTCGACCCGGTGACGGAAGAATTCCTCGGCGACGAAGAAGCCAACCGCCTGCGATCCCGTCCATCGCGCGATTGGTCGACATAAGTAGTCCGAAGCTTAAGAAGCGTAAACAAAGGCGAAAGCTTCACAGGACTCACCATTCCGCGCATTCTGGAGCGCCCGCTTCGCTTACGCGTCGGGTTACATCGGTCAGGATGTCAACTGCCGACGACTTCACGAAAGATGATTCTTCGAAAGGCATGCACGATCCCCATGGCCACAACCAAAATCACGCGATTCGTCGCCATGTTCGTATTAGTTTCGTTTCTCGCCACAGCGCAGCGCAGCGCGCAAGCTAGTCCGCCGAAGACTGGCATTGAGAAGCGAGTAGCGTGGACCTCATCGCGAATCACGGGTTCGCCGGAGGTGCCGCTACCTTATGTGACCGAGCGTGCCTTTCCGGCGCTCACGTTCACCAATTGTCTCGATCTGACCAAGGCGCCGGGGAGCCACCGGCTGTTCCTCGCCGAGCAGGGGGGGAAGATCTATTCGTTCACGAACAAGCCCGATGTGGCGTCGGCCGATTTGGTGGTGGACCTAGCCAAAGAGATTAAGGGTGTACAAGCCGTTTATGCGATCACGTTTCATCCCGACTTCGCGAAAAACCGATTTTGCTATGTCTGCTACATCAAAGGGGGCGACCCCGAAACCGGATCGCACATCGCGCGGTTCACTGTTTCGGAGACCGATCCGCCGACGATCGACGTGGCGACCGAAACGACGATCATCACTTGGCTCTCCGGCGGCCACAACGGCTGCTGTTTGAAGTTTGGCCTCGACGGCCTTCTGTATGTTTCCACGGGAGACGGCTCCGGGCCGAACCCGCCGGACTCGCGACGCGCTGGGCAGGACGTCAGCAACTTGCTGTCGAGCATTCTGCGGCTCGACGTTGATCACGCCGACGAAGGCAAGAACTATCGCATCCCGGCCGACAATCCGTTTGTCGATCTGAAGGGTGCTCGCGGCGAGATTTGGGCTTACGGCTTTCGCAATCCGTGGCGGATCAGCATTGATCAAAAGACCGGCGATCTGTGGGTCGGCGATGTCGGCTGGGAATTGTGGGAGATGCTCGATCGGGTCGAGCGTGGCGGCAACTACGGTTGGAGCATCGTGGAAGGCCGGCAGTCGACGAATCCCGAATGGCCTCGCGGGCCGACTCCCGTCTTGCCGCCGACGATCGATGTGCCGCACTCCGAGTCCTCGTCGATCACTGACGGGTTGACCTATTACGGTTCGCGATTGAAGGAGCTTCACGGACATCACCTCTACGGTGACTACGACACTGGCAAGATCTGGAGCTTCCGTTACGACGAAGGAAAAATTGTCGATCACCGCGAACTGGCCGACACGACGCATCGGATTGTCGGATTCGGCGATGACAACGAGGGTGAGTTCTATCTGCTGGATCACACCGCCGGGACGATTCACCGGCTGATCCCGAACCCACAACCCGATCTGAGCAAGACGTTTCCGCGCAAGCTAAGCGAGACCGGCCTGTTCGCCTCGGTCACCGTGGAAACGCCGGCTCCTGGAGTTATTCCCTACTCGATCAACGCAGAACCGTGGGCGGATCACGCCGTCGCGGAGCGAATGGTTGCCATTCCCAACGAGCTTTCGATCCCCAACTTTTTCTCGCCCAAAGCGGTCGGTGCCTCGGCGACGTTTCCGAAGGACACCGTGTTCGCGAAAACGCTGTCACTCGACATGCAGCACGGTAAACCGGGCAGCCGACGCCGAATCGAAACGCAAATCCTGCACTTCGACGGCATCGACTGGCAGACCTATTCGTATCAATGGAATGACGATCAAACCGATGCCGTACTGCTCGCCGCCGCCGGTGCGGAGACGACGTTCGACATCGCGGACCCAACTGCTCCGGGCGGAAAACGGCAACAGTCGTGGCGCTTCTCCAGCCGAGCCGAATGTCAGCGCTGTCACAACAAGTGGTCAGGTTCGGCGCTCGGTTTCATCCCGGCTCAATTGAACAAAGAGCACAACTATGACGGGATGTCGGCGTCGCAGCTGGACACGTTGGCCAACATCAAGATCGTTGAAACGCCGTCGCCGACCGAGAAGCAACCGCAGCTCGCCAATCCGCACGATCCTTCCGCCGATCAAGACGGTCGAGCCCGCGCCTATTTGCATACGAATTGCTCTCATTGTCACCGCCAACATGCTGGAGGTGCAGTCCTTTCGGTGATGCACTTCGACATTCCGTTGGAAAAGACGAACATGCCCGGAGCACGTCCATCGCAAGGGACGTTCGGCATCCACGCCGCGCAGGTCATCGCTCCCGGCGATCCATTTCGTTCGGTCCTGCTGTATCGAATGTCAAAACTCGGCGGTGGTCGCATGCCGCATATCGGCTCGGCAGAAATTGATCGCGATGGAATCAAGCTGATCCACGACTGGGTGGAACGGCTCCCCCACGACGCCACAAAAGAAGCCGCCATTCACGAAGCCGCAGCGAAACTCCGAGCCGAAGAAACGGCGAAACTGGCTCTGCTGCCCGCGACGGATTCGCTGCTGGTCCAGAGTGCCATCGACGGACTGCTGTCATCGACCAGCGGTGCCATGCAACTGCTGCGGACGATCGATCAGGGAAAAGTTCCGGCGACGGTGACGTCATTGGTCGTCGACAAGGCAACTCGGCACAGCGACGTGAGCATCCGCGATCTGTTCGAGCGTTTTGTTCCTCCCGACCAACGCATCAAACGACTCGGCAGTGTCGTCCAACCGCAGCAGATTCTCTCGCTCTCGGGCGATAAAGACCGGGGCAAGCGATTCTTCTTCGAGACCGCTGGCGTCTCGTGCAAGAACTGTCACCGCATCCAAAAAGAAGGTAAAGAAGTCGGTCCTGAACTCACGATGATCGGCAAGAAATTGACGCGAACCCAACTCCTGGAGAGCATCCTCGAACCATCCAAGTTGATCGAACCCAAGTATGTTACATACCTCGTTGAGACTACCGATGGTCGCATCGCGACAGGCCTTCTGTTGAGCAAAGACGACAGTGAAGCGGTCCTCAAAGACGCTCAAGACAAATTGATCCGCATTCCGTTGAAGCAAATTGAGCAATTCGTTCCCCAACGACAGTCCTTGATGCCCGATCTGCTCCTCCGCGACATGACCGCGCAACAAGTCGCCGACCTGCTGGAGTATCTCGGTTCCCTCAAATAGAGAAGCGACGACGACGAATGACGCATTTCGCCAGCTCGCGGCAAAACAGCCAGCGGTACAAATCCCCGAGAATTCCTTGAATCGGAGATGGCTGGGTCTATACAAATTGTTCGTGGCTTTATCATTAATATCTTTCGATAAAAGGACACGACATGAATTCCTTAAAGCGACATGGATTTACGTTGATCGAACTGCTGGTGGTGATCGCCATTATCGCGATCTTGATTGCCCTGCTGCTGCCAGCCGTGCAACAGGCGCGCGAAGCAGCTCGGCGGTCACAGTGCAAGAACAGCTTAAAGCAATTGGCGTTGGCCACGGTCAACTACCATGACACGCACAGAATTTTCCCGATCAACTCGGGCCTCGGCTATGGCGGAGCGTTCGCGTATGACGTGGGATTACACCGCAAGGGAACTTCGTTGGTGCGCATCCTGCCGTTTCTCGAACGGGGCGACTTCTACAAGAAGTTGAAATTCACGGGTGACGTTGTTGCACAGATTGATGGTGATACGTCGTTGCGATCATTGGTCATTCCGGCCTTCAACTGTCCCAGCGACTCACCTTATTCCGGCGTCTATTCGGGAAACGGTCGAGCGTACACGAATTACGTCACATCCACAGGAGCTCAGGCGACGGCGTCATCGGGTGGCTGCGCTTTGTTTCCCGGAAACATGTTCGGGACTGGCAGTGATGCGCATTGCAACTTCGCGAATCCCAAAAACATTTCGGGCGTCGTTTCCGGCCGATCGGTGTATGCCGCGCGGCTCGCGGAGGTGCGGGACGGAACGGCAAACACGTTTCTGTTTGGCGAAGTGCGAGCCAACTGCAGTGCTCACATCGCCACGCTTGGCTGGTGGAACAGCCATCTGGGAGTCCAGTCCACGGCCATTCCCTTGAATTACCCCACCTGCGTCGGGGAAGGGGTTGGGAATGGTGGCACGCCGCTCAATTGCAACTCCTGGAACGACTGGCGAACCGAAGGGGGATTTAAGTCAACGCACGCGGGAGGCGTTCATTTTGCTTTATGTGATGGAGCCGTGCGGTTCATTAACCAATCCATCGACTATCGAAACTATCAGCGTCTCGGCGATCGCCGCGATGGTGAAGTCGTCAGCGAATTTTAAGCGATTCAATCCGATACGCCTCCGCCGTTCATTCGTCCTCTCCTTGGAATTCGTCGTGGATCATTTATGAAACATCAGACTTCCTGGCTCCGCCAATTGCTGAACTCGCTGACTGTCGTGACTTTAACACTGAGCTTCGTCTGTGGCTGCGGTCCGTCGACTCCGGTTCAACTTCCGGTTTTTCCCACTGAGGGCCGTGTCGTTTTCAAAAGTGAGCCGGTCGCCGGTGCCACGGTCGCCTTCTACATGGAAGGTGCAGCCGTGCCGGGAAGCGGCGTCACCAATGCCCAGGGGGAGTTTCGGATCTCGACCTACGCTGAGAATGACGGAGCCATCGCCGGCAAACACCAAGTGACAATCAGCCTTCCCGCCAGCGGGGTACCTGAGTCCGAAGAGCCTGCTGCTGAACCGCCGAAAGCCATTATCGATTTGGAAAGCCCGGATTATCGAGCCGGGATGCAGAAGGTGATTGACTCCGCCTCGGCCAAGAAAACTCCGACTGCGAAAATCCCCGCGAAATACGCCTCGATCAAATCCACCGATTTAGAGGTTGAGGTCCGCAACCAGCCGAAGAACACGTTCGAACTGCAGTTACGCGACTGAACGGACGACGCTGTCAACGATCGGAAATTGATTTCCACGCTCCTTGCGCACGCCCCTTCACTGTTGGCGCGCGGCTGACATCTTCAAACTGATGAACTTCTGACATTTTGGAGTCCACACGATGACGATGTTTCAATTCCCTGGTCCGTTCCAGCACGATCATCCGCCGGTTCGCAATGTCAACGAACTTATTGAGGAACGCCAAACACTAGGCCAACGAGCCTCCGACTTCGTCGCGAAGACAGCGGGTTCGTGGAAGTTCATCATTTGGCAGTCCGGCTTGCTGTTGATCTGGGTCGCTTTGAACATTGTCTCGATCATCCAGCACTGGGATCCGTATCCCTTCATCCTGATGAATCTGTTGCTGTCGTTGCAGGCGGCCTATACCGCTCCGATCATCATGATGAGCCAAAACCGCCAGGCCGAACGTGACCGAATCGAGGCACATCTCGACTATGAGATCAATCAGAAAGCCGAAATCGAGATTCGCGCGATCCTCGATCACTTGGCCGCTCAGGATCAGGCACTGGCCGAACTCCACAAGCTGGTCAGCCAACTGGCGGCAGCGTCCGGGAAGTAGGAACATATCAACGTAGCCGTCATCGCTCCGCGTGACGAGCCGAGCGTGCGATCGACGCCGTTTGACCCTTCGGCTCATCACGCGGAGCGGTGATGGCTACGTTGGCTTCATCTCTGGCGGATCAACCTGGATACTGTCGTGTGCCTTACTTCAATTCGTTCACCTCCACCAAAGATGAGTTTGACATGCCCGGACTAAAAACTTGGCTTGCCGTCGCGATCATTTCCTTCAACGTCTTGTCGGCCGTCATCGCTCAAGACCCATTCGCGGCTGGTGTGCGGCCTACTGATCCGCTCTCACCTGCCGAAGAGCAAAAGGCGTTGCTAGTGCCGGATGGCTTCGAGGTGCAGCTCGTCGCCGCTGAGCCGGACATCTTCAAGCCGATGAACATGGCTTTCGATGAGCGCGGACGGATGTGGATTACTGACTCGCTGGAATATCCGTGGGCCGCGCCGCTCGATAAGCCGGCGCGGGACTCCGTCAAGATTCTGCAAGACACCGATGGCGACGGCAAAGCGGACAAGATCATCACGTTTGCCGACGGACTCAACATCCCGATCGGCATCTATCCGTATCCCAGCCGGAAGGACGAAACGACCGGCAAGACGATTCAAGGGGCGATCGTCTACAGCATCCCGTTCATCTGGGACTTGCGAGACACCGACAACGACGACGTCTGCGACGAGCGGATCAAGCTCTACGGTCCGTTCGGGTACGAGCGAGACACTCACGGCATGTGCAACGCTTTTCGTCGCGGCTTCGACGGTTGGATTTACGCCTGCCACGGCTTCAACAACATCAGCAAGGTCGCCGGCAAGGACGGGCATGTCGTCGAAATGCAATCGGGGAACACGTTTCGCTTCCGCATGGACGGCAGCCGCATCGAGCATTTCACGCACGGCCAGGTCAATCCGTTCGGCATGTGCTTCGACCCGCTGTTCAACATCTTCACCGCCGACTGCCACACGAAGCCGATCACGCAGTTGCTGCGTGGCGG
>JANMIF010000141.1:0-40907 GCA_031375695.1 Planctomyces sp. | reverse complement strand
CCCCGGACCACTGCGACTCAAACACAAACGTCCGGGGGCTAACGCCGCCCGACTCGCCAGCACGGTTGAAACAAGAAAGCAGATCATGGCTCAACTCAACTCCGCACCCTCCTCCCTGCCAGTGAGTCCCGGCAATGCAGGCCGCCAGGGACATTTGGCTGCCGACGTGTTGGCGTCGGTGGTTGTCTTTCTGGTGGCGTTGCCGTTGTGCATGGGCGTCGCCTTGGCCTCCGGTGTCCCGCCGGAAAAGGCAGCCAGCGTCGGAATCATCACGGGAATCATCGGTGGTATTTTGGTCGGTCTGTTGGGCGGGAGTCCTCTGCAAGTCAGCGGGCCGGCGGCCGGCCTGAGCGTCGTAGTCTACGAGTTAGCACGAACTCACGGCTACGAGCGGGTTGGTTTGATCGTCTTGATCGCCGGTGTGATTCAGCTTGTCGCGGGAGTCTTCAAACTCGGACAGTGGTTCCGAGCGGTCTCGCCGCCGGTGATTCAAGGGATGCTCTCTGGGATCGGAGTCCTGATTTTCGGCAGCCAGTTTCACATCATGCTGGACGGTAAACCGCTCGGTGGTGGCGTCAAGAACTTGGTAGGGATTCCGCAAGCGGCGTGGAATGGAGCCATCACCTCGACTGGCGTGAGCGGCCCGGCGATTGTCGCGGTCGTGTCGTTACTCATCCTGGTGTTTTGGAAGTCCGTTGTTCCGAAAAAATTGAAAATGGTCCCCGCGCCTCTTGTGGCCGCGATCGTGGGAACATTGGTGGCGATGCTCGCACATCTGGAAGTCAAACGAGTCGATTTGCCTGAGCGACTGCTGGATGCCGTGCAGTTCCCGACGCTCGAAGGACTGGAAACTTGGAACGATTGGCGAACGATCCTCGCGGCGGGAGCGGCGATGGCGATCATCGCCAGTGCCGAAACTTTGCTGTGCGCCTCAGCCGTCGATCGAATGCACACCGGCCCGCGCACGAACTACGACCGCGAGCTCGCGGTTCAAGGCCTGGGCAACATGCTCAGCGGATTTCTCGGAGCACTGCCGATGACCGGAGTCATCGTCCGCAGTTCCGCCAATGTCGAGGCTGGAGCAAAAACCAAGTGGTCAGCGGTCTTTCACGGCGTCTGGCTGTTACTCGCGGTGACACTGCTGACGGGAGTTCTGCGGCAAGTGCCGACCTCGGCACTGGCCGCGATTCTGGTTTACACCGGCGTAAAGTTGATGAACTTTGGTGTCACTCGGCAGTTGGTGAAATACGGGCGCTTCAAAGTCGTGATCTATGTGGCGACCGTCGTGCTCATCGTGTTGACGGATCTGCTGACCGGCGTGGTCTGCGGCCTGATGCTCGCGACCGGCTGGTTGTTGCACACACTCTCGCATCTGGACATTCAGCGAGACGATTCGGCCGACGGGCGAATGATCAATCTGCATCTGCGTGGAGCCGCCACCTTTTTCCGAGTTCCGCAGATGGCGAAAGCGTTGGAATCGCTCCCAGCGAGCGCGACGATTCACATCCATGTGGAAGAGGTCTCGTTCATCGACCACGCTTGCTTGGACTTGATCACGAATTGGAAGCAACAGCACCAGAAGCTCGGTGGGCAATTGGTTCTCGATTGGGATTCGCTCGCCGCTCGCAGCAGCGCTCGTTGAGACTCGTAGCCGAACTCGTGAGAGTTCGGTGCATCCGAAGTCTCACGACTTCGGCTACAGGAAATTGGACTCACGAGTCGGTGGGAATCAAGCCGACCTCGCGCAGCTTGCCGCGCAGGGTCATGCGGGCCAGGCCCAGTTGCTCCGACATCTTGGCTTGATTGCCGGCCAGTTCGTTCCAGGTGGCTCGCAAGACCTGAGCCTCGAACTCGGCCAAGAGCAACCGATAAATGTCTGTGCGACCCTCGGCCAAATACTGTCGAGCCAACGCACCGAAGTCGGACTCCGGTCCGCGAGCGGTTGCGGTTCCGCTCCGGCACGCCGCCGGAAGGTCATCCACCTCGATCACGTTGCCGGGAGCATGCAACAGCGAGAAACTCAACGCACTGCGAAGTTCGCGAATGTTTCCCGGCCATGAGTGACGCATCAAGGCATCGTAAGCCGCGTCGCTGATCGTGCAGGCTGGCCGGTTTTGTTCGGCGCAGAGTTGCTTCAGGAAGTACTCGACGAGACGCGGCAGGTCGTCCGCACGATCCCGCAGCGGAGGCAGTTCGATGTTGAAGCCATTCAGCCGGTAATATAGGTCCAGGCGAAAGGTTCCGAGCTTCACCGCTTCGTCGAGGTTCTTGTTGGTGGCGGCGATGACGCGCACATCGGTCGTCACGGGCGAGTTGCCGCCGAGTCGCTCGAACTGCTGCTCTTGGAGCAGCCGCAACGCTTTGGCCTGAGTGGCCAGGCTCATGTCGCCGATCTCATCCAGGAAGATAGTGCCGCCGTTGACTTGCTCGAACTTGCCGATGCGGCGTTGTTCCGCGCCGGTGAAGGCTCCTTTTTCGTGGCCGAACAGTTCGCTTTCGAGCAATGTCTCAGGCAACGCCGCGCAGTTAATCGCGAGGAACGGACAATCACGCCGCGTGCTGTGCTGATAGATCGCTCGTGCGATCAGTTCCTTTCCGGTCCCGCTTTCGCCGGTAACGAGGACCGGATAATTGTGCGGAGCGACGCGGCCAATCTGTTTGTAGACCTCCTGCATCGCAGGGCTGCGGCCGATTATTTGCTCGGATTCGTCCGGCACGGCTTGACCATCGTCGATCATCGCGGCCACTCGTTGCAGCCGACTGGTTTCGATCGCCTTCTCGACGAGTTTCTTGAGCGTGTCCAGATCGAGTGGCTTCAACAGATAGTCGAACGCTCCGCGGCTCATCGCTTCGATTGCAGTTTCGGATTTGGCATAGGCGGTCATCAGAATGACCGGCACACGAGCGTCGATCGCACGCAGTTCTTGAAACAGGTCGAGGCCGCTTTTGTCCGGCAAGCGAATGTCGAGCAACGCGACGTCTGGCCGTTCGGCTTGAAAGGCTTGCAGCCCCGCGCGGGCATTCGACGCCGTGACGACTTTCATCTTCGACGACGCGAAGCAGCGCTCGATCACATACAGAATGTTGGGTTCGTCATCGACAACCAGAATTTTATTGGGCATGTCAGAGTGCCGATATCACGTTGGTGCCACGAATGCCGAAATACTCCGCCGCTTTGAGAAGATGCCGGTCATTGCTGAAGACTTCAATGAACCCATTGGCGGCCGCACAGGCCAGATGCAGGGCATCACCGGCACGGATGAAGACATTGTTGGGAGCGATGCGAATCGAATGAGTCGCTCGATTTGCGACGGCCTTGTCGAGTTCCAGCCATTTCCAGATGCCGTTGGAACAATCTCGCTCGAACACATCAATGATGGCGTTCAATTCGGAACTCGTGATCTGTGACTCACGGAATTGCCGGTGAACCGCCGCCACAAACTCAATTCTCGCATGAGCACATGACGCCACGCCGTCGGAATCTGCCAATAGTTCACGGACCTCCGCCGTGCCGTTCTCGACCAAATAGCACTTCACGATGTAGCAAGTATCGAGATAGATCACCGGTCTCGATCCTCCGAGATGATGTCTGTCGAATCGATATTCACCGTGACGCGAGGGATTGAGTCCCAATGATTCAAGGGGATTCGACGCCCTTCCATGCGAGCGATCGGGGCACGGATTTCGGCAATCACAACTCCTTGATCGACGACGACCGTTTGCTCACTTGCCGCGTTGCGAATGAGTGACTTCATCGTCTCATCAAGTTCATCCAACGTGACGGTTTTCATCGCTGTGCTCCTAAATGAAAGCCAAGAATCAACGCCGTATTTCCCAGGCCGCAGTGTATCTGTTGAGGTCCGTTGGACCTACGCGACTTTTGAGCGATCAGTCGTGTGAGGGCCTTCCTCATTCAGCGCTGCGCGATTCGGCAGCCAGATCGAGAATTCCGCACCGGCCTCTGTGGCATTTGTGACCGTGATGGAACCATCGTGAGCTTCCACGATGCGACGGCAAATGGCTAAGCCCAAGCCTGTGCCGCTTTCCTTGGTGGTCGCAAACGGCTCGAAGATTTTTTCGAGCGACTCGGCGGGGATCCCCGGCCCGTTATCGACGACGACAATCAAAATGCCTGCCAGAACTCTCGGCTCGCCGGGACTGCTGGGAGCCGTGAATCGTTCGCGAACAGACACTCGCAAGTGACCCTGAGGTTGCAGAGCGTCGAGCGCATTGAGCAGCAAGTTCAAGATGACCTGTTTGATCTGGGTCGGGTCATGATCAAACTCACACGACTTGGCCGGGAAATCGGTCGTGAGTTCAATCTCTTGCGAGCGGCAGCGGCCCCTGACGAGCTCGACCGCTCCCGAAATCGATTCGAGCAGATCAGTGCGCCGTCGTTCCAGGACCGGAGGCCGCGCGAAATCCATGAACGACTGAATCGAACGCTCCAAGCGGCTGATCTCGCTGCTGATGATT
Source organism: Planctomyces sp. (assembly GCA_031375695.1). Taxonomy (GTDB): domain Bacteria; phylum Planctomycetota; class Planctomycetia; order Planctomycetales; family Planctomycetaceae; genus SXKJ01. The sequence goes on along the minus strand of JANMIF010000141.1, from coordinate 36,431 downwards.
TCCAACTCGTGCGCGTTGAGCCCGCCGCCGTCGCTTCGTCCCTGAGCCATCTGGACGAGCATCTTGATCGGGGTCAACGGATTGCGCATCTCGTGAGCGAGCGAAGCCGCGAGTCGTCCCATCGCCGCGAGTTGTTCGTTGTGCAGCAGTTCTCGTTCGCGTTCGTGCAACTGCGCCACGACATGCTCGACGCGGCGGCGAAGTTCCTGCAAGCCCTCATGCAGCGTGACTGGCGAAATGAAGTCCGACGTCTCAAACGGGCCGACAACGGTTTCCAGCTTATCGACGGTCCCGGAAACGGAAACGTGCAACTCCAGTAGAGATCGTCGCAGCCCGCGAGCGAGCGCTAACCCCCCCAAAACTCCGGCCAAGCTGCCACAAACGCCCAACAGCAGCAGACCATTTCTGACCGTACGCGCATTGGCGCTGTTGCTTTCGTTCGCTCGCTCGACCACCCGTTCGTCCAGCTCGACGCAGGCATTGGCCGGGTCCAGCACAAGTTGATTGATCCGTTCGTCCGCCAACTGTTGCAGCTCAACGAACCGCGCGTCTTTCGGAAGCGCCAACGCGATCTGAAGCTGACGTTCGAATTCTCGATAACCCTCCTCGACCTTGGCCAATCGTGTCAGTTGTTCCGGATCGTGTGCCAACTCCTGAGATTGCTTGAGCAACGACTCCGTCTTGTCTTTCAATCGTTGAATCCCCGCCAAATGCGACTCATCGGAAAATCGCAGGTACTGATTCAGGAGATACCGCGCTTCACGCATCTGAATGTAGAGGTCATGAATCAACGCCATCGCCCGGACATCTTTGGCGACCAGATCCGCGACTCCGACTTGCTGCTGATGCACTTTCCAAGCGGCGAAGACTCCCACCGTCAGCAACAGCAAGCTCACGCCAAACAGCGGAAACATGACCTTTGACAAAGTGGATTGATGCATGAATCGAAAATCTCCTGGCGATGGATCGCATCTTAATCAGCTCACTTGGCGAGCCGTAGGGCGTCAGCCCCCGGACTTCTGCGATTGTTAGAGCGGTGCGATCGTCCGGGGGCTGACGTCCTCCGGCTCGCCTCAATCAACCGGCCAGTCATTAGCCGGTCAGTGGCTAGCCGTTAGCCGGTACTCATCGCGATTCGCTCGTCTCGAACCGTACGGCTCGCGGTTCCGTTGGATGACTTCGTCGTAATACTCCGTCGAGATCACGGCGTTTTACGGCCTTTTCGGCATGGCTCTCAGTCGCACGCCATCGCCGCCGCCTTCCACGGCACACGCCATGCTATGAGCCTCCATCGCTTTGACTTCGTTGCCGTTTCCTGACCGGAGACCGCAATCCGTGAAGTTCACAACCGATGGGAGACTCGCATGTCCACATCACTGGACGACCAGACTTCTGCTTCCACTGAGACGACCAATGGTTCCACCTGGAAGGCGAATTTGCTGGCTGGCTTCTTGGTGTTCCTGATCGCGTTGCCGCTGTGCTTGGCGATCGCCAACGCCAGTTGTTTCCCGCCGGTGGCGGGAGTCATCACGGCAATCATCGGAGGTTTGCTGACTCCGTGGATCAGCAACTCGCAACTGACGATCAAAGGTCCGGCCGCAGGGCTGATTGTGATCGTCGCCGGATGTGCCTTGTCCTTCGGTTGGGTACCCGACGATCCCGCAGCGCAGATGCACGCCTACAGATGCACGTTGGCGGTCACTGTGGCTGCGGGTCTTCTTCAAGTGGCGTTCGCTCTGCTGCGAACGGGTGTCGTCAGCGAGATGTTTCCCACGACCGTCGTCCACGGCATGTTGGCCGCGATCGGGATCATCATCATCTCCAAGCAGTCACACATCCTGCTGGGTACGACTCCGACCTTGAAAGAGCCGCTGGAATTGCTGGCGGAGATTCCGCACTCGTTGCTCAACATGAACCCGGCCATCGCGGTGATCGGAGTCTCATGCCTCGCGGTGCTGGTGGCGTGGCCGTTCGTGAAGAATGCGAAACTGAAGCGTGTCCCCGCGCCGTTGCTAGTGGTCTGCTTGAGCATCGGCATGGCCGGCTATCTCGGACTGGAGAGCGCGCACCAGTACTCGTGGATCGGATCGAGCTACGACTTGTCCGAGAAGTTCTTGGTCTCGGTACCGAAGAGCTTTCTCTCGGCCATCACGTTTCCTGATTTCTCCGAGTTGCTGACCGCGAATGGACTCGTCTGGGTGATGATGTTCTGCCTGATCGGTTCGCTGGAATCGATCCTCAGTGCCAAGGCCATTGATTTGCTGGACCCGGCGAAACGCCACACCAACTTCGATCGCGATCTGATGGCGGTCGGCGTGGCGAATGTCGCGGCTGGATGCTTAGGTGGCTTGCCGATGATCAGCGAGATCGTTCGCAGCCGAGCCAACATCGACAACGGCGCGAAGGACCGCTTCGCCAATCTGTTCCATGGATTGTTCCTGCTGCTATTTTTGGCGCTGGCTCCCGGACTGCTGCATCGCATTCCGCTGGCCGCGTTGGCTGCGATGCTGGTCTACACCGGCTTTCGTCTCGCATCTCCGAAGGAGTTTCTGCACATGTACAAGCTGGGGTTGGATCAACTCGTCGTCTTTGTCGGCACGGTGGTGGCGGTCCTCGCGACCGATCTGCTGGTCGGCATCTTGGTCGGAGCCTGTTTGGAAATCGGGGAGCATCTACTTCGCGGCATTTCGTGGAAAGCGTTGTGGCGACCATTGCTGCAAGTCACGCAACAAGACGGTCAATCGGTCGTGAGTTCATACGACTCAGCCGTCTTCACGACTTGGCTCCGCTTGAAGAAATGCCTGAGCCAATTTGACCACAGCGAACGAGTCGTGTTGGACCTCTCCAAAGCCGCGATCGTCGATCACACCGTCCTGTCGAAATTGGAAGACCTGCGACGCGACTGGTCCGACTCCGGCCGCCATCTGCACGTCACCGGACTGGACCAACACCAATCGACGTCGCCGCACCCACTGTCGTGCCGCAGCCGAGTCATCATCGCCGCGGTCACAGAATCCGCACTGTAAACGTCTGCCTTGTCGGCCTTCTTTTCACCCCCAGCCAGGAGTTCGAGCCATGAACGAAGCCCATCCCGCCAGATCCCCCAATTTCCTTCGCGACCAGTTCATCCTCACCGCCATTTTGGTACTCGCGTTGATCTGCCGCAGTTCGTTGGTGTCCTCACCGAAGACGCATAACGAAATCGCCAAGAAGCCTGCTTCCGTTTCCGTTGAACCGGAAAAACTTGCGGATGCACGATGACTCGGATCGTTCGATCGCTCTTGATGTCTAAGGAGTCAATGCCATGCTGGTTTTGACAAGGAAGTCAGGTCAGGAATTGGTGATCAACGGCCAGATCCGCGTTCGAGTACTTTCGTCTCGAGCGGGGTCAGTACGCCTGGGGATCGAAGCCCCCAAAGAGGTTGCCATCCTTCGCGGCGAGGTTAATCACACAGGGCAAACGTTGCCGCACGATCAACCTGACGGACAAATAACGCGGCTTTGTCAAATTCCCAGTGACGCCTTGATCACTTGCGATCTGCTATCCGACCGAGTGCGGTTAGGTAGCAGATGAAGTACTGCCTGTGGCAGAGAGTGAAGTTCGTTGGTATCGACTGATCGGCGACAACTTTCAACGGACACCCGTTCGCTCGATGACACCATTCGGTCGATAAAAAAGACTAGCCTCGTCGGAACATGCCGAATTCGTCGAACGAGTCAACTGCGAACTTTAACTCAGTGGCTTATGCCAGTTGTTTGCGAAATCGAACCACGCTGATCGTAAGCACGATCATACTACAGCCGGCGAGACCGATCACTTGTGGAAGCAGGTCGACCAAATCCGCCCCACGCAGCACGATGCCACGCAGAATTTCCACGAAATACGTCACCGGGATACCGAACGACAACCAGTACAGCGGCAGCGGCATTTCTTCTCGCGGGAACACGAATCCGCTCAGCAATACGGACGGCAGCATGAACAAGAATGCGAACTGCATCGCCTGAAGTTGCGTCTTTGCCAACGTCGAAACCAGCAAGCCCAAGCTCAGGGCACAGACGAGGAACAGGCAGGCCAGGCAGAACAACAAAAGCAGGCTGCCGTGAATTGGGACGCCGAACACGAACACCATCACGGTTAGAACAATCAACATTTCCAGGCTGCCAACGGCGGCATACGGAACCATTTTTCCCAGCAGCAACGCCACGCGACCAACGGGCGTGACGAAGAGTTGTTCCAACGTACCCTGCTCTCGCTCGCGCACGATCGCGAACGACGTGAGGAACAACGTCACCAACTGCATGATGATCCCGACCAGTCCCGGCACGAAGAAGTGCGAACTTTCGAGGTCCGGGTTGTAGAGCAGCCGCGGCCGGATATCGATCGGCATGGCCACATGCCCGGCGGGGTCGCGCGACGGAACGGACGGCAACGACTCGGCAAAGCGGCCGGTGATTCGGCGCGACTGAGCCACTCCCAGCAAATTCGCCGAGTTGAGCGCCGTCGTAGCGACGGTCGAATCACTGCCGTCGATCAGCACCTGCACCTGAGCCTGCCGACCACTCAACAGATCATCGGAGTAATCCGGCGGCACGCGCACTCCAACTTTGGCGCGACCGGACGTCATCGCTCGCTCAAACGAGTCGTCATCGAACACGCGGCCGATGACCGTGAACGTCCGCGTGTTCCGAAACGCTTCGAGCAACTCGCGAGCCGGTCGCCGACCGTCCAGGTCGTACACGACAGTCGGGATATGCTCGACTTTCAGTTGAATCGCGTAGCCGAAAATGATGGTCTGCAACACCGGCACCACCAACATGAAGAAAATCGTCGAAGGCTCGCGGCGTATGTGCGAGAATTCCTTAAGCAGCATCGCCAGCAATCCCCAAAACGGACCGGTCGGTGCGGAAACGCGTAGCGTTTCACTAACCCGAGCCGAGAGCGAGGGCGAAGGCTCCACATGATTTGGAATCGAACTGGGAATCGAAAGATCTTTGGAGCGTTCTCGCTCGCTTGCGCTTTGGGTTAGTAAGGGCGGCCCGCTCGCTTCACGCTCTTCCGCCGCGCGAGTCAACGTGACGAAGACGTCTTCCAAACTCGGAGCGATCGGCCGCAATGTTGCCGAGTCGGCATCCAGGTCCAGTCGCTCCAACAACTCCGATTCCGCCAATTCATTCCGAGCCAACAGATGGATCGCCTGACCGAACAGCGTCGCGTCAACGATCCCATTCAATTTCCGCAACTCCGCAAGCCGTGCGGTCGGAGAAGCGACTTCCAACTCCAATCGTCTTGTCCCCGGCGGGGTGACATCGGGAAGTTGCTTGAGTTCAGCGGGTTCGCCGCACACGATCAGCCGCGACGAATAGATGTAGCCAACCGACGTGCAACGCTCCGCCTCGTCCATGTAGTGCGTCGTAACGAACAGCGTCACCCCCTGAGCCGACAGATGAAACAGTAAGTCCCACAACGACCGCCGAGCCACCGGGTCGATGCCGGCCGTCGGTTCATCAAGGAACACGACATCCGGTTCGTGAATCAGCGCACATGCCAACGCCAGCCGCTGCTTCCAGCCGCCAGATAACGTCCCCGCCAATTGATCCAGCCGGTTGCCGATGCCGGTCAAGTCTTGCACTGCGTGTGATCGTTCGATCAATCGCTGCGGACTCAGCCCGTAAATCCGGCCGTAGAAATCCAGGTTCTCGCGCACGCTCAAGTCGGCATACAGGCTGAACCGCTGCGACATGTAACCGATGCGTTGCTTAATCGCCTCCGTCTCACGACTGGCATCGAACCCCAAGACATGAGCCTGCCCATTCGACGGCGGCAACACTCCGCACAACATACGGATAATCGTCGACTTGCCGCTGCCGTTTGGTCCGAGCAACCCAAAGATCGCCCCGCGCCGCACCTGAAAGCTGACATCATTGACTGCCATCAGTGAGCCGAACCGCCGCGACAAGTGTTGCACGTCGATGACAACCGACTCGCTCACATTCAAACTCCAAACTCGAAGGTGATCGTCAACACCGCTTGCCGCTGCAAATGCCACAAGTTGGCAGCTTGTGGCACGGCTCAACTACCGACTTCGTGTCCTAGTAGCGTGTCGATTCCCAGACCGCTCTCGACGGTGTCGATGCCCAGGCCGCCGTTGAGTGAATCGTTTCCGTCGCCCGCGATCAGCGAGTCGTCACCGTTGCCGCCGATGAGTTTGTTGTTTCCGTCACCGCCGTTGAGCGAATCGTTTCCATCGCCGCCGTTTAGCGAATCGTTGCCGCCGCCGCCGATCAGCGAATCATCGCCAGCTTGGCCGTTAAGTGTATCGTCCCCTGCTCCACCGATGAGCGTGTCGTTCGACGCGAGTCCATTCGCAAAGATCGAAACCGTCGTGCATGACGAAGCGTCCAACAGGCCACTGAGTCCGGAGAACTTGACAACTTCGACCGAGCCACCCAGTGGAATCGAACCGCTGATCAGAGTCGGCAACAGAATCGTGACTTGCGAATCAGTGACCGTGACGGTGGCAGTCACGTTGTCCAGGTAAACCAGCATGTCACGTCCGTCGTCGCCGTCGAACCGTTCGTTTTCAAAGCTGCTGACATTCGCGTAGTCAGCGAACGTATCGTTTCCCGCGTCGCCAGTGAACCAGTCATCCCCTGGGCCATCCGTGTAAACATCGTCTCCTTCGCTTCCAACGAAGTGGTCATTGCCCGGGTCGGCCGAATTGCTGTCATTGCCAGCACGGCCAATGAGAAGGTCGTCGCCATCGCCACCGGCGAAGACATCATTGCCTGAGCCGCCCTGGAGAGTGTCGTTGCCGGCACCACCCGACATGGTGATCTGCCCCGTGAAGCCATTGGCATCGAAGTTGTTGTTCCCCGCACCGCCAGTCAACTGAGCCATTTCGATGCGAGCCAACAGGTCATTCCCCAGGCCGGTCATCAAGGAATCGCTGAGGGTCATGTTCACGTTGGCCTTGGCGATCAGCCAATCCGTGCCCGCACCGCCGTCCAGGGAATCCCCTTTCGTGCTGCCGTACAGCGTGTCGTTGCCGGTGCTGCCGACAAGCGTCACTCCGCCGAGCGTGAAGGCCGACGCATTCAACACACCGGATCGATTATGGGTCGCATCCGGGATTCGCACGAGTTGCGCCTTTTCGACGGAGTTCAAGAGGTCCACGTCCGTGCCGTACCACGGCCCAGTCGCGGTCAGCGAGTTATTGTTCAAGACCACATTGAAGTTCAGTTCGCCCTGTCGCCAGAGCCGGTCGCTGCCCGCTCCGCCGACGAGCGAATCGGTCCCCAGGCCGCCATCGAGCGTGTCGTTGTTGGCCGTTCCCAGCAATGTGTCGTCGCCGTCGCCGCCGTGCAGAAACGCCGAGCCATTGAATCCGCTGGCATCGAGCACATTGTTGCTCGCGCCGCCTGTGAGTTCGACTTGTTCGACTTTGGTCAGCGTGTCGGTTCCCTCGCCAGTGATTTGGCCAGTGATGCCGCTGCCAGTCGCCGTCAGATTCACATCAGCCTGAGCCACGGCACGATCAAGACCCGTTCCAAAATACCCGCCGTCCAGTGAATCGTCCCCTTCGCCGCCAATGAGCGTGTCGTTTCCGAGACATCCCAGCAGCGTGTCATTACCTCCCAAACCACGAAGGATGGTCTGACCCGTGTAGCTGGTCATGTCAATCTGGTTGGCGGCGTTGTCGCCGGAGACGTCGATCACTTCGACATCGTTGTAGACTGTTCGATTCGCCAGACTAAATGAGCCTGTTCCTTGGGTGACTCCCACATTGCCGCTGACCGTAATGACAGCCACGTCGGTTCCGTTGCCGCCCCGCAATTGGCCGCTCGAGGCTGAAAGCGTGTCGTCGCCATCACCGCCTCTCAAATAGGCGTAGCGTCCTTGAACGCTCAACCGGCTGTTGCCCGGACCGCCGATGAGTTCGATATGGCCTAGGGAACCAAGCGCGATGTGCTGATCGGTAAATGTGCCCACTCCAAGAACGCGTTCAGTCAGGACTCCACCGATCACGGAAATGTCGTCGCCCAACTCCTGAACTGTGTTGTAGTACCCAGTCGAATTACTACTCACGCTGGAACTCCCGGCACCGCCAGTGAGCGTGTCGTTGCCCAAGCCTCCGGTCATCAAACCGCCAGAGGGACTGTTGAAAATCGTGTCATCGCCAGCACCGCCGACCAACGTCACGAAACCGCGAGTGAAGCCTGAAGCATTGAGTGTGTTGTTCCCAGCGCCACCCGTGAGCTGCGCATATTCCATCAACGTGACGCGGTCATTGCCCAAGCCGCCGGTCAAGGACGTGTCCGTGAATGTCATCGACACATTGCCGGTTTCAATCAGAAAGTCATCGCCCGATCCGCCATTGATGACGTCATCACCCAGGCCACCGGTGAATGTGTCTGCATGGTTATTGCCCGCGAGCGTGTCGTTTCCAGCACCGCCGACCAAGCTATCGGTCCCGTCGCCGCCGGCGATCGCATCATTGGAACTGCCACCGATCAACGTGTCGCTGCCGTTCCCGCCCGAAATCGTCGCGGGAAACGTGAACCCCGACAGGTCAATGCGGTCGCTCGATCCAGACCCAGTGATCGCTGCGGCGTCAAAGTTCTTGACCGAGTCCGTACTCGTTGCCGAATTCTGAGCCAGGACATAATTGGTCGCGCTCGTGAAGACTTCGCTGAGCAGATCGATCCCTGTGCCGCCGTTGAGCGAGTCACTGCCCGCGTCACCGCTGATCGTATCGCTACCCGCGTCGCCATTGATCGTGTCGTTCCCGTTACCTCCCAGCAGCGTGTCGTTCCCTCCGCCTCCCGAAAGAGAGTCATTGCCATCACCACCTGAACCGACATCCGCCCCAGAGCCTCCCGCGAAGAAATCATCGCCGCTGGCACCAGACAGCACGTCACGACCCGATCCGCCCAGCAACGTGTCATTTCCGTTGCCGCCGTCCATGTAAGTCGATCGATCGGTCGAGTTCGTCAGACTATCATTTCCGCCGAAGCCGTTGAATGAAACGAGGTATTGCAGCTCTGTATGTGAGAAGATTTGCTCGACGGTCTCGGCTCCACTCACCACCCGAATCCGAATGTTGCCCGCATCGACTGATTCCACTGTGACCACATCGTCTTGCTCGGTTCCGTTGATTGTGACCCACCCCAAAGTCTCCGACGTGATGCTGGCCGCTGGCAACTGCCGCACCTCCAGCATCTCTGCCTGAACCGGATACCGGACGTTCCGCAAGGACGCTCGCGCACGTGCCTGAAACAACCGTTCGCAAATACCAGTGAGCCAAGACGTCGTTCGCATGAGATTCGTCCTTGAATCGAAGTGTGTTCGTAGCCACAAGCTGCCAGCTTGTGGATTCCCAACCACAAGCGACAACAATGTGTGAGCTCTTGCAACAAGCTGGCAGTTTGCTGCTACGAAGATGTGAATCTGTATCGACTGCGTTGTCTTTTCCGATTCAGACAACTCATGAAGATTCGGAAATACGTCTGATCGAACGTTGCGATGACCGGCAGAACTCGCCGTTTTTCTTTCCCGTTCGTCGGGACAAGCCCCCGGCATTGCCAAGCCAGTAAGCTGCGGTTGCGTCGCAAACCTCGGAACTCAATGGGGGCACCTTCGGTCGAACTTGGAACGCCTGGCATTGGGTATTTCGAGATTCATCATCTTCCCAGCCAGACATCCGCCGACATTCCCGGCCGCAGCCGCTCCAAGCCCGCTTCGAGTGTGACCTTGATCCGAAAAACTTGCTTCGATCGATCGTCGGGAGTCTGCACGTTACCCGGTGTGAACTCTGCCTGCCTTGAAACGAATGCGACTCGTCCGGCGAATCGTTCGTTCGGATAACTATCGACCGTCACGGAAACGGTATCGCCGACCTTCACCACGAGACGGTTTTCCGGGACGTATGCTCGCACCCACAAACGAGTCGAATCCATCAACGAAATCGCCGGCGAGTTCGCGGCCACCAAGTCGCCCGGCCGCAACTCGACCGCCTCGACCGTGCCGTCCACCGGAGCCTTGATGACCAACTCTTCCACTTGCCGTTCGATGATTTGAACCGCCGCCGTTGCCGATTCTACCGCCGCGCGAGCCTGAGCTTTTTCCTCGTCGCGGAAACCGTGCTGCCGCAGCAACCAGACTTGATTGGCTTCGTCGAGCTGCGCCTTCGCCTCGTCGAGGTCTTCTTCGCGAGTCCCTTTCTTGAGCTTGTTCAGTTCTTCCTGTTGCGCATCCATTTTGGCTCGCGCGACTCGCAATTCCGTGTTGGCTTTGTCCAAGTCGTCGCTGGTGGCGGCTTGCTTGGCGAACAGCGACTCGGCCCGCTGATGCTTCAACTTGGCTAATTTGAGTTCGGCCTCCGTCAGTTCCAGCAGCTTCTCCGATGAAGTGATGTCTTCGTCTCTTGGCCCTTTGACGAGCTTCCGCACAACGGCCGTCAGTTGATCGTGCTTGGCCTTGGCCTGAGCAATCTCTTCCGGCCGAAATCCATTCGTCACCCGATCCAACTCCGCCTGCGCGCGACCAAATTCTCCTTGAGCTTGGGCCAGTAGCTCGCGCAACTGAAACGGCTCCAACTCGACAAGCGGTTGCCCATTTTTTACCGACTGCCCTTCACTGGCATGGATTCGAGCCACTCGTCCGCCGACGCGCGAACCGATGCGAATCTCATCCGCCTCAATGAACCCCGATACCTTCAACGGGACATGCCGCTGCTGGCTCCAGACCAACAACGCGATCACGAACAATGCAACAAGCACGGCGGCAATTAGTCGTTTGGGCATATGGCCACTTAATTTCTGCCAAGGAGGGTCACGATGAGGTTAACCGAACCTTCCCAGCTATGGACGGAAGTGCTTGATTGCCAGCGATTGGTCAGAGAGAGTTGTCACGACCATTTGGTTCGAGCATCACCCTTCAAACATTCGTTCACCGCACCGCGTGAGCTGAAAAGGTCGTATTGCTGCCGTTGATTATCCCACCAGTCGCGTGTGACTTGCTGATTGGGTGCAATGCGCAACGCACCCCTCAACCGCATCGTCAATAAGCCGATGACGCTCGTTTCGAGATAAACCGACGGCTTTACGAAATACTCCTATCTCACTGCCTCAGTTTGCAACACCGTAGCCTTGTCCGGATCGTTCTTTCAGTTGAAGTGATGGAAGAATTAGGCGGGGTATCGTTACGTTGCGAGCCGTCGGTCGGCTTCGGAAAAAGCAGGCCCAACTGGCGGATCGTCTCCACGTCCAACCCGACCGTACCGTAGGCGTGGTCCTAACCTAGGAAGCGGCGGCTGTCGGGATGCCACTGCGCGGTCAGCCCCTGGTGTTCGCCGAGCAGGCGGCGGTCATGAGCGTCTCGGCCACAACACCTTCGGCGCGACAAATGTCCACATTCGTACTGGATTAATAGTTCGTCCGTTTCCGCTTCGATAGATACCGTTAGGTCGCCGCCGGACTAGATGAAACCGACAGTAGGTCGAGGCGTGAGAATGAATTGAGCAGAATCCCTGAGACACGGACGCGGTGATTTCCATTGTTTCCACGTGATTTCGTCACGTTTCAATTGGCGGACTCACTGACTCAATAGAACCTGAAAAGTTTGATTGGCTCCTCGTGAACAATCGAATCGAGAATCTGATCCAAGAAGAGATTCGTCGACAATCTGACTCCGGCTCTCAATAAACGCGGACGCGCAGATTAACCTCGCCTCTTAGGATCACGGCGTTCGGAGCAACACGGCGTCGCACCAGTTGGCGTGGTCTTGCGAGTCACCGAGCTCACTGTAATCCACGATGAGCGTCAATCGTTTGCCTTGAGAGACGTCGATCAGTGGTAGTTGCTGCGGGCCGATTGTCCGTGACAAGCGTTCGACGACGAAGACTCGGCGGCCGTCCAATTCGACGGCGCACAGCGCTGTGCCTGGGCCGGTTGTCGAATCGTCGAGACCAACGCGGGCAGTGAATTGGCGATCTTGTTTGGTCAACGAATAGGTCACGGCGGCACGGCTGTGCATTCCCAGCCCTTTTGCATATTCGCGACTCGCCAATCGGAGCGGGCTGCCCGAAACCGCGCGATCACGGCGCATCGGCCAGTCGCGTGAACCGGCCAGAAACGGCGACTGTTCGCTCGCTACAGAAGTTAAATCAGAAAGAAAGACTGCTCGGCCGCCGAGGACACGCAGTTCGCAAATCGCCTCTAACGGAATTCGCCATGTCGCACCGGTCACATGGGTCGCATTCAACACTCCGTCCTGAAATTGGCTCCGTTCGGCCAACAGCGTGATTCGCGATCCGTCGGATAACTCGACAAGCCATCGGAGCGTTGTCGATTCACGCAGTGTGATGAGTTCAGCGTTGAAAGCGATTTCGCGGACTTCGGCCTCTTGAAGTTTGAGTTCTGCAGCAGCGGTTGATAGCGCCAGCATCCCGTCAGTCCAATCAGTCAGTTCGCCCGCGACGCGATCTCCGTTGGCGAGTCGCAGTTCATCGCGCGGATCTTTGCGGTCGAGTAGCCATGCGGCAAATTGATCACGCGGCTCGCGTGCGTGCGGCAGGGCTAGCGACAAACCACGAACAGCCTCGATCGGCACTGAGCGGTCAAGTTCTCCGGCGACTTTCGGCCAGCGGAACTTCAGTTGTTCATCAGCTATGCCGATTCCGTGCGCGATCAAGCGGTCACCATTCGCCAGCCAAATTGCCGCACCGCGCGGTGTAGCCGGAGCGGGACGATCGTCGAAGCGAACCGTCACCACGTCTCGCCAATTCCACGAGCGTTTGTCGGCAGTCGCCAGCCGGATTGAATCCGACGACCAATCTTGCATCGAGCCAGACGTTGTCTGTCCATCCGCATCAAATATCGTGACACGCGGAAATTCCGCTCGCACGGCAGGCGTCGCCGCGAAACTCAAAACGGAAATCACGAGCAGACTCATGGAATGTCGCATCATTATCGCTAACGCTGAAAGATCGGCAGGACGTTGCTCGGCATTTGCAAAATGATCAGGGCCATTGCGGTGCCGTATTCGGCGCAGACCGTGGCGTCGGGCCAGGCTCCGTCGGGCAATTGCGTGGCAATCAATTCGTCTCGAATGGCGAGATACCAGGCATCCCACAGTTCGCCGCCGGCGCGCCACATCGCCTGCACGGCGTAATAATGACCGTAAAAGTAGTGACCTTCGTAGCGAGCGGACGGGCGGCGCGGTTGAAACTGATTCAGATATCGTAGCCCGCGTTCGACCTCCGGCCCGCCGTATAGCCCAGCGCTGTGCAACGCGACGATCCCCGCCGCCGAGCGTGGAAAGCCACTTTCGCCGCGACGAACCAATTGATATCGAAAGCCGCCGTCCGAATTCTGACATTTCTTCACATACTCGATGCAACGATCGACCGTCTCTTTCGGGACGTGCAGCCCCGCGTTGCGAGCGGCTCGCAGGGCCATGATCTGACAGACCGTCGCCGAGATGTCCGCTTCTTTGGGTTCCGGCTGGTAGCGCCAGCCACCTTCTGGATTCTGAGTCTGCACGATCAAGCGGACCGCTCGTTCCAACTTTTCTCGCAAGTCGGCGCGACGCGACATGCCATAGACCTCGGCGAGAAACAACGTGGCGAAGCCGTGCCCGTACATCGGACCGTAAGACTCTTGTTCTTTGACGTGAATCAACCCGTTTGGCTTCGCATTCGCCACGACAAAATCAACGGCCAAGTTCACCTGTTTTCCGAATGGCCCACGCCCCGGTGTGCTACCTGAAGACAACAGCGTGATGCCGCTGATCGCGGTGACAGCGACGTTGCGGCCGAATCCTTGAGACGATCCAAATCCGCCGTCCGCTCGCTGACGCTGAGCCAACCAGTTGAGTCCGTTCTGAATCGCTTGTCGCGTGACCGGAGTAGCGTGATCATGGAGTAGAGGTTTTTCACCGCCCTTTGCATCCGCGGCACCGATCGCGGTCAGACCGCCGGATACGAGCGACCAACAACAGGCTCGCCGCGAAAGTCGAAACTCGCTCAGTTTTTGTTTTGAACTCGGCATGGGCGCGATTCTCGCTCAATTCGACATCAGCGTAAACTGGACGCACTCGTGTCTCGCAAAGTGGCTGTCAGCGTACACATCCATCATCTTGACCTGCATCCTTCTTGACAGATGGCTAAGACAAAATGGTGCAGGCCAAAATATTAAAAACAAACACACGGCGAATCGGCCCGACCCCTCGCTGTTCCCGTGCGGCGGCTGGGCGAATAACTTCTCGCTCACCCTGCGATGAACCGGACGTTGTGAATCGGAATTGGCGGCGGCAAGTTGACTGAGAAGTTGTGGCGATGTCTCGCGGTGAAATGATTTTGTTGGGAACGGGCACAAGCGTCGGTGTGCCGATGATCGGCTGCGACTGCGCGGTCTGTACGTCAGCCAATCCGAAGAATCAGCGGACGCGAACCGGTGTGGCGGTACAGATCCCGCGTGGCACGTTCTTGATCGACACGCCGCCGGAATTGCGACTGCAATTGGTTCGCGAAAAGGTTCGCTTGATCGAGGCCGCAGTGTTCACGCACGGCCACGCCGATCACGTATTTGGCCTGGATGACTTACGGTCTTGCAGTTGGAAATTGACGCGGCCGATTCCGTTGTTGTGCGAAGAGCCGGTGGAACGGCAGATCCGCGCGGCGTTCAGCTACGCCTTCGACGTCCCGCCGCAAGACCTGCACCCCGGCGCGATCCCGAAGTTGGAATTTCAGCGGATCGGCACCGAGCCGTTTGAATTGTTGGGGCAGCTCGTGCGACCGATTCGACTGTGGCATGGCAATTTGCCAGTGCTTGGATTTCGGATCAATGACGTCGCCTTTTGCACGGATGTCAGTCGCATCCCGGACGAAAGTTGGCCGCTGCTCGAAGGGTTAGACGTGCTGATCATCGACGCCTTGCAGGATAAGCCGCATCCGACGCACTTCGGCATTTCACAGGCACTGGAAGTGGTCGAACGAGTTCAACCGCAGCGCGCATATTTCACGCACATCTCACACAAACTGGATCACGACGCAACGAACGCACGGCTCCCGGACAGAGTCGAGCTGGCATTCGATGGACTACGGATCGAGTTCTGATACTACACGAACCCGTTCTGATACTACACGAACCCGACGCGCCCTCGCTCACGCTTCCGGGTTACTTTCCGGCACCGGTGTGGACGAACACGTCTAAGTAGATGACCAGCAGCATCAAGCCCACGACAAAGATCAGGCCGAAACGCTGCGCGGCGATCAAGACTCGCTCGCTGGGGGGCTTGCGAGTCACGAGTTCCCAGCACAGGAAGACCATGTGGCCGCCGTCCAAAACCGGGATTGGCAGGAAGTTCAGCACTGCCAAATTGATGCTCAGAAAACCCAGAAACAACAGCAGCGGTGTAAGTCCAGCGGAAGCGAAATGATGCGCGACTTTGGCTATGCCGATCGGGCCGTGCAGTTCTTTAATCGACAGGTCGCCGCGAACCAGACTGCGTAGAGTCAAGTAAACTTCCGTGCCCCGCGTCTTCGCATAGCGTGCTGACATGCGGAGCGCATCGCCCACCGAAGTCGCCTTCTGGATGATGAACTCGCCACCGTGAATCAGCCCGCGATCGGGAAAGTACAAACCCGATTTCACGTCTTCTATTGGTTGCAATTCGAGCGTTTTGGTTTCGTCTCCGGAAATGACGGTCAGTTTCACCTGCCGAGTGCGAGCCATTTGCATGACCGAATACGCTGTCGCCCAAATGTGCGGCTGCTTTTCGCTGCCGACCAACTCCACCGGCCTGCTACCAAAGTAATCGACATCCAATTTCGGCGGGGACCACCAATTTGCCAGCCGTTCCAGGATCGTGGTCCCGATTGGAATCCGATTCTGCGGCAGGTAGATTTCAATCTTCGTGATGCGGTCATTGGGCTTGATCTGACCGTCGGCCGGGCTGCCCGGTTCGACCTTCAGCACGACCGACGAAATTTGATACGCAACACCGATCGACGGCACCGACAGCGGCGAACCGCGTTCTTCAAAACGATCCACCCATCCCGAACGATCGCGGGGCGTGATCGACACTTTGAATTCTTTCGGCGTGCCACCGTCCACTTCGCGTTTGATTTCCACTTCCACGGCTTGCCCGGCTCGGCTTTGAAAATAGTCGGGCAGTTCGACCGGATTCAGCGTGGCACCGACATCTTGTCCGTCCACGCGGATGATTTTGTCTCGCGGCCGGAGTTTCGCGTCATCGGCCGGCGAGTCCTTTTGAATCGCCGTGATCCGCTCGATATCCATCGACAGACCCAACGTGCGAAATCGTGCCGGCGGGACGGTGACTTTCACTTCTTGAGCGGTCGCCGGCTCCTGGCCCGGTTCAGTTTTCGGTCGACGCTTCACGACGAATTCCAGTTCGTCCGCGCGACGCGAGATCAGCAGCCGCTGCAACTCCGCATAATTCCGAACGGACTCACCGCCCACCGAAATGATCTCATCGCTCGATTGCAAGCCCACTGTCGCTGCCACCGTCCCTGGAAACCCACTGGAACCATCCTCAGTCATCGCCAGCAATTGCAGATCGGGAGACGGAGCCACTCCGATCATCCGCCGCGTATCGGTTTTGTCCGGAGTCAGAGAGTGCTGAAAAGGTTGCTTCCCATCCGCGCCGACCCCTTTCAGTTCCACGTCGCTGCTGGACAACGCGACGCCGTACATGATGTCCATGAAGCCGTGAGCCTCTTTACCGTTGACCTCAGTCACTAGGTCACCGTTCTTCAGCCCCGCCGCCCACGCCGCTTTTCCAACCACGACCGAGCCAATCCGAGCCGGCGCAGTCTCGACTCCGTCATGAAACGCGATCGCAAAAAACAGCGTCCCGGTGATGATGTTCATGATCACCCCAGCCGAGATGATCGCCATTCGCTGCCAGACGGGCTTGGCCGAATACGACCGCGGGTCTTGCTTGATCTCTTCGCTGCTGAGTTGGCTGGGGTCCATGTCATCCTGCCCCAGCATTTTGACGTAGCCGCCGAACGGAACCGCCGAGAGCGCGTATTCGGTGTCACCCCGTTTCAGGCTCCACAAGATTGGGCCAAAACCAATGCTGAATCGTTCCACGAACACTCCGCACCATTTCGCTACAGCGAAGTGACCTAACTCGTGAAAGAAAATCACCAGCCCCAGTCCGAGTGCCACCCAGATCCAACTCAAGATCGTGGCCATCAACTTCGACGCGGCCAAAACCGAAGGCATCGCCACCAGCAAGTACGAATCAGACATCTGCGAAATCCAAGCCACTGAAATTCCTCCGTCCAGACCAGCCAGTCTCAAACGTCATCCGACACCACTGGCCAGCGAATCAAGTCCGGGTCAACCGGTCACCGGTTGCCTCACAAGCGAACTGTCGCAGAAATCGTCAGTTGCCGCCAGGAAACTTATCGCGATCGATTGGCTAAAGGATAGTCGCTGATCGGCAGGCCGAGTTGGCCGACTTCGTGTAACCGGTGCCATCCGCGAGTGGTTAGGTCTTCTCGTTGCAAAACGTCTTCGGGGTCGAGCTGCCGTTTGTCGAACGGACCTTCTACGACGACCGGCTCAAATGCCGGATCGATAATGAACTGGGCCAATACCGGATTGCAGCGGAGATGCCGTTCGGGAGACTTAAACAAGTGAACGGCCTCGATTTCGCCGATCACATAGCGGAGATAGAGGTCGCTATCGGTGAGGTTTTCGACGTCTCCGCCGCAGACTTCACACAGGTAGCCCGTATCGCACAGAGCCATGATTTTGGCACTCCCAGCACTTTGTCATTCAAGTCCACTCGTGACGATTACAGCGACTGCACTGGATCGCTGATAGTGGAACGGGAGCCAACGTGCGAAATCTCGGTCGCCGGGCGAACTCGCGACCTATGTTTCCCGAAAACCACAAGCCGGATTGTCGAAAAACACCGCCCAAGTCCTTCACAACGATTCCCGAAGCCCGTAGTTCAGGCCCTAGCGGCCGATGTCTCCTATGAACGATTCACGACAAGCGACGTCGCAAGTTGCGTTTGCCCTGCTGTTGGGCACATGTCTTGTGCTGATCTTGCGCCCTGCGGAAATGCATGAATCGCTCAATAATTTACCAATTTATGAAGGCTTCATCGCGGCGACACTGTTGTTCGGATTTCCCAGCTTGATGCAGCACCTTATCTGGCGCAACCTGCGGCAAGAACCAGCCATGATTTGCGCGATTGGGGTGACAGTCGCGATCGTCATGTCACACCTGTCTCATGCGTATTTGTCGGGAGCGTTGTTAAACGCGACGGAGTTTTCCAAGACCCTGTTGTTGTTCGGGCTGACGGTGTCGCTGACGACGACGATTCGGCGGATGCGAGTCCTGCTGGCGGTCTTGGCCTTGGGTGGCACGATCGCAGCAGGCTTGAGCGTGTTGGATTTCACCGAATTCCATGACTTCGATTTCGTCACGCAGTTGTCTGATACCGGTGAGCTTTCCGACACGAACGAACAACTGCGGACGATGCGGATGCGCGGCATTGGCATTTTTTCGGACCCGAACGATTTCTCGGCGCTGATCGTGTTCTGCGGAATGATCAGCTTGTACTTCTTGAATGACGATAAGCATGGGTCGCTGCGATTTGTGTGGCTGTTGCCGCTAGCCGTGCTGGCGGCCGGATTGGTTTACACCAAGTCACGCGGCGGCCTGATGAGCGCGGCCATGGGGTTGATGGTGTATGTGTTGTGCCGCTACGGCAAGAAGGGAATCCTTCCAGCCGGCGTCCTGGGAATGTGTCTGTTGCCGGTGGCGATTTTGCTGCGTGGCGGAAGTGGTTTTGGGGGCTCCGGGACCGGACATGATCGATTGATCCTCTGGCGTGAAGGACTGTTCGCGATCCGGTCGCCGAACCTGCTGTTTGGAACCGGCATGGACTCGTATCAAGATATCGCTGGGCTAGTAGCTCATAATTCTTTCGTGCATACGTTTGTGGAATTGGGATTGTTCGGCGGGACGCTGTTTTTGGGCTGTTTCTTCTTTCCCGCTTTGGGCTATTACCGGCTGCGATCGCGACTTTGGAACATCGCTCATCCCGATGTTTTGCGGATGTATCCATATGCGGCGGCGATGTTGGCAGGCTGGACGATGGGGCTGTTTTCGTTGTCGCGAGCCTACACGGTCTCGACGTATGTGATGCTCGGTACGCAGGTGGCTTTCGCGAATCTCGCGGGACTCAACTTGGTCGAGCAGCGCGTGTTGGCTCTGTGGGACAAACCGCATCTGGAGCGACTCTTGGGATGTAGTGCTGTGTTGTTCTTGGGGTTCAACGTCTTTGTGGAAATTTTTGCGCGGTAAGTGAGCGGATGACGCTTGCCACCGGTTTGGTAATTGAAGGGCGCGACATCGGCGGCGATCGCCGGGCTGCTCACAGGGAAAGTCAACGACATGAATTGGCGGAAGCGAATCACGATCAACTTGCTGGCGACCTGGGGCGATCACGTCATCGGGCTGGCAGTGTGTCTGGTTTTGATGCCGTTCACGTTGCGAATACTCGGCGACGATCACTACGGAATGTGGGTATTCATCAACGCGATCGCCGGCTATTCCGGGCTGCTGAACCTGGGATTCGGACAAACCCTTAGTCGTTATGTTTCGGCCTATCATGCTCAGGGAGACAGCGAACGGTTGAATCGTGTCGTGAATCTCATCGGCGTGATCTATTTGGCGACGAGCACGTTGGCGGTCACGATCGCGGCAGTTGTCGCGTGGCTGGCCCCGACGCTGTGGCCACAATCGCTGATCCCGGCCACCGAGATGCGATTGGTCATTTTGTTGCTCGGCATCAACACGGCAATCGGGATTCTCGGCAGTGTGTTTGGCGGGGTGCTGCTGGGCTTGCAACGTTGGGACTTGGAACGAGCGATGCTGGTGTCGAGCAGCTTGGCGCGATTCGGTTTGACACTGTTCTTTCTGACGAATCGAGAATCGGGCTTGCTGATGATGGCGTTGATCACGTTGGGAACGACGTTGGTTGAGAATGGCGGCCTTGTCTGGGCGGCGTCCCGGCAGGCTCCGGAATTGCGGTTTGGCCGACGCTATCTGAGTCGCGAAACGTTTCATGAATGCGCTCATTTCGGCACGTTCTCGATGCTGGACATGGTGGCGGCGAAAGTCATCGAGAATACTGACAGCATCGTGATTGGCTGCGTGCTCGGACCGGCGGCGATCGTGCCGTACAACGTGGCCTCACGGTTGTGCCAGTTGATTGTTAAGCCGCTGCAACTGATCGGACAAATCTGTCTGCCGCAAGCGGGTGCTTATCATGCGACTGGGCAGATACACATGCTCCGCGAGTTGGTCACGAAGGGAATGGGACTGGCGCTGTTGCTGATCGCGGGGTATTTCATCGGGGCGTCGTTTTTTGGCCCAATGCTGATGCAGACTTGGCTCGGCAAGACGTATCACGACGCCCAACTGCTGATGATGGTGATGCTATCGGCCCAATTGGTCGGGACGCCGATGAAGGTCGTGTCGGGCGTGCTGTATGGGATGGGGGACGCGCGGCGACCGGCGCTCACATACATACTGGAGGCGTTCGGCAAGTTGATGTTGTCGTTGTTGTTGATCGTCCCATTTGGATTGGTCGGCGCAGCGATTGCGACAGCCGTTCCGATGGTGCTGGTGGAGTTGGGACTTCTACTGCCGTATGCGCTGCATCAACTGCAATTGCCGGTTCGCCGACTGTGGCGTGAAGCAATCGCTCCGCAGTTGTTGCCGCTAGTCGCCTTGTGGGTCTATTCGGCGATCGTGACGGCACAAGTCTCGCCAGGACCAGGTTGGCCGAAGCTCATCGCGATTTCGGCCGGCGGCGCGGTGGTAATCGGAACGGTTTGGTTGCTCCAGCGGATGTTACTGCAAGCGCGACACCGGAAACGGATCGAAGCCAGTGCGCCACTGGTCGAAGCCAATAACTCGGCTGCGATCTGAGTGGGCCGAGATTTGAGATTTTTTTGCCACGGAGTGAATCATGTTTCATTGTGAACTGCATCGGTTAGATGGGAACGAAAAGCTGTTGAGCGACTGGCGCGACCTGCTGACTCGTGTACGGCCGGAGCTGCGGCTGTTTGGGCCGGAGTGGTTTGCGGTATGGAACCGAACGATCGGCGCGTGGGGTCCGTGGACGGGCGAGATGCGTGTCGCGGCGGTGTACGACGACGCGGACGGGAAGTTGTACGGCGTATTGCCGGTCGGTCATCCGAAGGTGGGACTGGTGCGAGTCAACGCGATC
This sequence comes from Planctomyces sp., assembly GCA_031375695.1. Taxonomy (GTDB): domain Bacteria; phylum Planctomycetota; class Planctomycetia; order Planctomycetales; family Planctomycetaceae; genus SXKJ01. The sequence continues at coordinate 15,142 of JANMIF010000141.1, read as the reverse complement.
GGCGGGTATTTTCAGCCGTGGCGGCTGGTGTTGGCGGACTCGTCGAAAGAGTACGAAGTTGGCCGTTCGTTCGGCTGGTATTTGGTTGAGTTGGGCTGGGGCGTGATGCAGTTGGGGCCGTGGCCGATGAAGCACGAAGCACATCTGGGATTGTTGTCGGCGTTGAATGAATTGGAGATGCCGATCAGCCGCCGCCATTCGGATAGCCTGGCGATTGCCGATGTTCCGCCGACCTGGGAGCAGTATCAGAACGAAGTCATCGGGAGCAAGATGTTGAAGCGGATCGGGAATTTCTCTCGCAAATTAGAGCTGAATCATCGAGTTGAGGTGCGGCATTCACGGCAGCCATCGGACACTGATGCGGCGGAGTTGCTGCAAGCGTTGGCCCAGGTTGAGGAGCGTTCGTGGTTGGTGAACGATCCGACGGGTCATCCGCGATTCCAGAACACTCAGGATCAACGCTTCTGGGCCGAGCTGATTCACGACTGGTTGAAGCCGCAAGGATTTCTGGATGCTTGGGTGATGTCTATCGATGGACAGCCGGCGAGCTTTGTGTTCGCGGTGACTTGCGGCACGACTCGATATGTCATCGCCAATCAATTTGACGAAGCCTTCACCGAATATCGAACCGGTTCGATCTTGTATCGGCAGATGTTTGAGGAAGGCTATTCGCGCGGCGTGACGCGGTACGACTTTGGCACAAACGAGATTCATTACAAATCACAATGGGGCGCGACCTATCAGGATCGAGTCGACACGTTCGCGGTGGCGACAAATCGACTGGTGGGTGGATTGTGGAAGGCGGGCGTAAAGCTGAAAGGCCTGTTCAACGGCACGTTATGGGGGACTGCGACCGAACCAGTGCTGCCTTCGGGGGAATCATTGCCCAGTCGTTCTGCCGAAAAGATTCTGGCGGATGTCGCCGCAGCTTGGGATGACCGTCCGCCCACCGAAGCGATCAAGAAATCAGCAGATCAATTAGATGAAGTTGAAGTTTGACCATGACCAGCGAATTGACACACATTGCGACGAACTTGTCAGCGCGGATCACCTTTCATCCGCTCGACGACTCCGTGCGCCGGCATTTGTCGACTCGATATTGGCGCTGGCTGGAGTTGTTTGAGCACGATCCCGCCGCACGACTTTCGCAGCATCCCGATTACATCTTTACGGAATTTTCGCCGCAGGCCGTCGAACATAACCCAATCGTTTTGTGCGAGGCGACTCGCGGAAATGAATTGGTCGCGCTCGGCGTATTGGTTCCCAAGTCGATGACCTGGCGTCAAGCCGGGGGCTTCGGACTTCGTAAGCAACTTTCAGGATATCGCCTCGCTGGAAATCGGTTTTTGGGAAAAGGCGACTTCGACCTGTTACACCGGCTGCTGGGAGCGTGCGAGGATTTTTGTCAGCAACAGAATGCGATGTTCTTGCTGATCGAAGACCTCGAACAGTCGGACACACTCACCGAAGCGGCGCGGTCGATCGCGCATCTGGGAACGAAACTGTTTTGTGTGGTGGATTGGCAAGATCACTGGACGATTGAATTCCCGCCGACGCCGGAAGACTATTGGGCGAAGTTCACGGGAAAGGCTCGCTATAACTTTCGCCGCACCGCCAAGCGGCTCGGGCATGTCCGAATCACAAAGACCACCGAGCCGAATCAGATCGCGGAGTTTTTGGACACGGCGAATGCGATCTCTCTGCGGACATGGCAAGCGAAACAATTCGGTCGGCGGATTCGAAATGGCGAGTCCGAGTTGGCCATGTTCACCTTCTTGGCCAGTCAACAAGCGCTACGAGCGTATCTGTTGTTTGTGGAAGAAAAGCCGGTGGCGTTTTTGATTGGGATTCAGTTCCGCGATCGCTTTAGTCTCGAAGAGATGGGCTACGATCAGGCGTTTGCGGAGCGTTCTCCCGGTCAAGTGTTGTTCAATCACGTTTTGGAGGACTTGATGCAACACGACAGGCCGCGTGTGTTCGATTTCGGTGGCGGTGATGCCGACTACAAGCGGATCTACGCGACCACGAAATCCACTACGGGCACGGTGTGGCTGGTGCCTTCGAGTTGGCGTGGGACGATTTATCTGACGCTGTTGCGGACCTGCCACATGATCGCACGATCGACGCACGCGTTGGCGAGAAAAGTCGGCATAAGAACGTTGTTGCGGCAGTGGATTCGCGGTAAACGTCCGAAGTTTAAGATCAAGTCCGGAGCGGATGATTCGCATATCGAGCCAGGAACGGACGGTGCGGCATGAGCATCGTGCGGCAAGCCCTGAAGTCGGTGCTGGCAAGCGTGTTGCCGCCGTCATGTCTATTGGCTCATGGTCCGCAGCGATCAGCGAAGACCGGGCCGATCGAGCTTGCATTGACACTCGACGATGGACCGCATCCGGACCTGACTCCCGCCGCTCTCGATGCGCTGGGCGAGACAGGTTTGAAAGCGACGTTTTTTGTGGTCGGCGAATTGGCGGCGACGTATCCCGATTTGATTCGCCGAATCGCAGCCGAAGGACATGAGCTGGGAAATCACACCTGGAGTCACACGGATGCGCACCGCACGACGACTGCGGTGTTTCTCGCGGAAATTCGTCGAACTCGACAGTTTCTCCAAGACACGACCGGCCACGATTGCAGACTCACTCGGCCGCCTCGCGGAAACCTGTCGGTCGGCACAGCGATTGGCTTGTGGCGAGAACAGCAAACGATCGTCCTGTGGAACGTCGATCCGAAAGACTTCAAGATCCGCGATGACGCCGAACTGCATCGCTGGATTGACGGATATCGGCCCGCTGCCGGCGACATTGTGTTGCTACACGACATTCACCCGCACGCGCCGACCGTGATTCGCCGACTGAGCGAACAGTCGGACTGTACGCCGCGTTTCGTAACCGTGTCGGAGTGGTTGAATCGCACAACGCGGCCGGCGGCAACACCCGTTGAGCGAGGCCGTCATGCCTAACGAGTCTTCAATCTGGTGGTTGTTGCTGGGGCTACTGACGCCGATCGTCGTCTTAACTCTGGTTCTCTTCGTGGCCATACGGTTGCGAAACATCCATCTGTGGCTGCCGAGTTACTGGTTTCCGAATGCCGACGAACAGGCCGCGCGACTCGACGTAGCATGCCGAGTCCGCAGGGTGTTGTCGTCAACGGACGACGCCGAACCAACTGAACCGTTGCACGTCTTCATCGCGATCTGCGACCACTACGAACCACGCAACGCCGGTGCCAATCATGCCACTGCGATTGCTCGTGTGGATCGCTGGTGTCACGAATATCCAAGGTTGTTTGACCAATTCCGTGACGGCAACGGCCGACCGCCGCAACACACATTTTTCTTTCCGCAGGATGAATACGATCCGGAGTATCTCGACCGGCTGGCCGAGCTATGTGCGGCGGGCTGGGGCGATGTCGATGTGCATCTGCATCATGACCACGACACCGCGGCTGGCCTGCGCGATAAGTTGGAACGCTTTCGTGAGACGTTGTTTCATCGGCACGGCCTATTGCGCCGCGATCCGATCACGGGCGAGATTGTGTATGGCTTCATTCATGGCAACTGGGCGTTGTGCAACTCCCGCCCGGATGGTCGCTGGTGCGGCGTCGATCAAGAACTGACCGTGCTCCGTGAGACTGGCTGTTATGCCGACTTCACTTCGCCGTCAGCACCAGTCAACACGCAGCCGCGGACGATCAACAGCATCTATTACGCAGCCGATCGGCCCGGCCAGCGAAAGTCGCATGACACCGGAATCCGTGCGCGCGTCGGACAGCCCGCTCCGCGAGAGCATCTGTTGATGATTCAAGGGGCACTGGAATTGGACTGGTCGCGCCGCAAGTTTGGCCTGATCCCACGCATCGAGAATTCGGACATTCACGGCGGCTTCGTTCCGACATGGCAACGGATGCAACTGTGGCTGAAGTCGGGAGTGCAAGTGCTCGGTCGGCCCGATTGGCTATTTGTCAAACTGCACACACACGGCTGCAAAAAAGGCAACATCGACGCCTGGTTGGGTGAGCCACTCGTCCGTTTTCACGCACAACTGCAAGAGGTCGCGGCCCAACATCCGCTGCTGCGCTACCATTACGTCACGGCCTGGGAAATGGCCCAGCTCGCCCACGCCGCCGAACGAGGCGAATCGTGGGAATCGTTCGTCATAAAACAACGCACCGGCGAGCCGGCACACTAACCCGAAGCGAGGGCAAGGACGCACGCTTCATAAAACCAGGATTTCGTCGTCGTTCGAAACGCTCGCCCTCGCTCACGCTTCGGGCTATTGAGATCACCATGGCTTGGCTTTCCACATCACAACCGGCTCGCTCCGTGAAAGTCACCGACTCGCGGTCGTCGGTGCATCGGTCCAAATCTCGGCGACGGCGGCGGGATTGGATGTGGTGGGCGATGTTGGCTCACGTCGGCCTCGTCGGCGTGCTGTGGTTTCTGATCGCGGAAGTTTCCGAACGGCATTGGCTCGGCTCGGCACTGACGTTTCTCCCTCGGCTCCCGTGGTTGCTGCCGGGCTTGGTGCTGTGCGTGACTTCGGCGTGGACGTGGTCACGAACCTTTTGGTTCAACGCGTCCGCATTGCTGTTCTCGCTGGTGACGATCGGTGGATTCAACGTTCCGACTGCCGCCCTGTTTGGTAGCCCGATCACCGATGTCGAGAGCACCTCGCCACAAACCGTGCGAGTCGTCAGTTGCAACGTGCAAGGTTTTGAACCGGACTTCAGCTTGTTGCTACGCGAGATCGCCCACACGCGGCCTGATGTGGTCGTTTTTCAAGAAGCCTTTCAGCCTCCCAAGTTGTTATATGAACACTTTGCCGATTGGCACGCTGTAAAAACCCAGTCGTATTGGATCGGCTCGCGCTGGCCAGTGTCGCTAGTCGGTCAATGCCAGAGCGAGGTATATCATCGCGAGATCGGCATCGCAGCCGAAGTGGCCGCTCCGATGGGCTCGTTCGTTGTGGCCGATCTGCACTTAATGACGGCTCGAAAGTCGTTGATCCGGTTGAAATCGAAAGGGATCTTGACCGGTGCCAGCCAAGATCGAGTCAATTCCACCTTGGTGGAACGACAGATTGAAGCGAACGATGCACGCGTGTTTGTGACGCGATACAGCCGTCACCGGCCGGTCATCGTCTGCGGCGACTTCAATATGCCTACGTCGAGCAGCATCCTGAGAACCAGTTTTGGCGAATTCACGAATACCTTCGATGCGGTTGCCTGGGGTTTCGGACACACAGCCCCGTGCCGCTCAATTTCATTCTGGCCGAGCAACACGCCTTGGCAGCGAATTGATCACATTTTGACCAATTCTGCTTGGCAAGTGACCGCCTGCCAAATCGGCCAATTCGATGGCTCGGATCACCGCCTGATCTCGGCCACACTGCGGTTTCAGGCTGATGCGAATGGGCTGTTGAAATCCGACACCGACACCGATGCCGCGCCCGATCTGTCGGACGAAATTCAACAGCTGTTGCAGTGATTGCTCCCAATTTTTATCACGGCAATCACTCGCTTACGCTTCGGGCTTGCTTGAGCGCTCCCGCCACATTCTCGAGCCAACTATTTAGCCTTGGTTAGTGACCAGACTCGCTTGCCCCCGACAGGGTCCGGTGGAAACAATCGTCTCGTGGGAGGCGATTATGTCGGGATCTGTTACTGTTGAACCTCGTTTTCGTGTGCGTGTGACGAAGGATCACTTGGTCTTTAGCGCGGCGCATTTCATCACATTCAACGGTAATGTTTGCGAGCGGTTGCACGGCCACAATTGGCGCACAGCGGTCGAACTGTCCGGGCCGCTAGACGAAAATCGGTACGTGTTCGACTTCATCGCGCTCCGCGATGCATTGCAGCGAATCGTGAATGAACTCGATCACCGAGTTCTGTTGCCGACTAAACACCGTCAGATCCAAGTGCATGCTGACGACCGCGAAGTGACCGCAACTTTTGAAGGCCGACGTTGGTTGTTTCCTCGCGAAGATTGCGTGCTATTGCCGGTCGAGAACACGACCGCCGAAGAAATCGCCGCGTGGATCGGAAACCGCCTGCGCGATGTGGTACAGCAACAATCAGGAGCCACGATTGAGACAATACAAGTCGAGGTCGAAGAGAACTTCGGCCAATGGGCCATTTGTGAAATCACGGTTTGATCGGAGGCAATCATGCTGAGCAACCGGAATGGTTTTCTACGGTCGGTCGTGCTGTTGGTGCTCGTTGGAATTGCGAATCAAACCGCATCTGCTCAGATGGGTGGCGGCGGATTTGGCGGGGGTGGTGGATTCGGTGGTGGCGGCGGTGGACAAGGTGGTCAAGGCGGTGGTGGCAACTTCAATGCGGCTGGTGGAATCGTGATTGACGGCGACGGGGTGCTGTCGTCGCCAAAAGCGAAAATCACTTCGCCGGATGTGGCCAAGAAACGGATGGCCGAGTTGGCCAAAGAGTTTTTGTCGGGCGATCTGAATCGTCCGAGCGTGCTCCGCAAAGTCTCGCTACCTCGACTGGAGCGTGCGTGTGCGGAATGCTTCGACAAGAAAGAACCGCTGCCCGAAGAATTGCAGTATCTGGCTGGGCTGCAGCGGATCGACTGCGTATTTGTCTTTCCGGAAACGAATGATCTCGTGATCGCTGGACCAGCCGAGCCGTTTGCGCCTGATCCAACCGGGCGGGTGATCGGTTTGAAGAGCGGTCGGCCAGCGCTGCGGCTCGATGACTTCGTGGTCGCGATGCGCACCTCGGAAAAAACCTCGCAATGGGGTTGTTCGATCGATCCCGTGGCCGAGCGGCTGGCTGAGTTGCAGCAGTTTCTGAAATTGAACTCGGGCCCGGTGTCGGCGAATGTGGCACAGCAGCGGTTCGTGAAGATGCAAAAGATTCTCGGCAATCACGATGTCAGAGTTTGGGGAGTGCCGGACGACACGCATTTCGCGCACACACTGGTCGAGGCAGATTATCACATGAAGTTGATCGCGATGGCTCTGGAAGACCCGCATGTGCCGGGATTGAAGAGTCACTTGGCGCTGGTTCAACCGGGGACCAACAGCATGGAGCGCTGGTGGTTCGCGGCGCTGTACGACGCGTTTCGGACCAGTGGCGACGGACTGGCCTTTGAGTTCTCCGGGCCGCGCTGTCAGTTAATGTCTCAGGATGAGCAAACCGACGCGAAGGGCCGCCGATCGGACGCCGCCTTCACGAAGCAGAGCACTCAGGCATTTGGCAAATCATTCACCGAAAAGTTTTCGGAAATTGCCCTGAAGATGCCGGTGTTTGGCGAATTGCAAAACTTGTTCGACCTCGCCGTCCTGACCGCCTTGATGCGTCGCGAAGAGATGCCGAAGAAGGCCAATTGGCAGCCAAACCTGTTCCTTGATGAGACTCGTGCCCCGGTGATTCGTGGCCCGGTCCCCAAGCAGACCAAAACGGTGATGAACACCAAGAACACGAACAAAGGTTTGGTAATTGGACTTCTCAACGGCGGCGTGATCATCGACAGTCAGAAAATCCTCAGTGCCACCGACACCAGCTCCCAGGCCGCCGCCGAAGTCAGCTCCCGCCGAACTAAGAATACTCCCGCCGCCGAAATGGATGCAAAACGCTGGTGGTGGGATTGAGATTCCCTGTGCTTTTCTGACGGCAGAGCTTGCCGGATTTCGACAATCGTTAAAGTCGGCAAAGTCATCTAGTCGAAACCAAAGACTGTTTGGCGGTGTCGCTTGGGGGCGCGCGGCGATTGTATTTTGGCTTGGTCGAGGCGATTCGATCGAGTCCGCGAACTCCCTTCGAGGCCAAACTCTTGGGGGCCGAGATGCGCGGGGGACGAAGGACGAGCCGTCGAAAGGCACAGTGCTGGCTCGCGGCCTGCGCGTTGCTGACGACTGGCTGTCATCGCGAGTTTTACCGGCAGCAGGCGGATGACGAGGCTCGGGCGCTCGTTGAAGAAAAATCTTGCGACCCTCGCTGGGCGTTGCCGGGCTTCAATATCGAGATGCATCCGGCCAGCCGGTATCACGACTCATTCGATCCAGTCAAACCTCCGATGCCGGCGGATGACCCCGAATCGCATGAGCTGATGCACTGCGTTTACGGTCACAAAGGCTGGAAGAAGTGGCATCAGAACGGAGACCGATCCGAGTTGGAGAATGTGGGCTGGCGTGAGGCGCTGGAACAGTACGTTGAAAAAAGTCCGTCGGGCGCGTATCGGCTGAATCTGGAAGACACGTTGCGGCTAGCGCTGATTCATTCGCCGCAGTATCAGCAACAAATGGAAACGTTGTATCTGTCGGCGTTGGACGTGAGCACGGAACGATTCCGATTGCAGACGCAGTTCTTTGCCGGCAACGACACGAGTTATCAGCATCGCGGTCCTGATCCGTCTGGCCGCGGTGTCGGTAACAATGCGACACGCGGCGCTTCAACGTATGGCGGAAGTCCGTTGTCAGGACCGTTTGGCAACGTCGGCGACACATTGATCACCACGACGGGGACGGAAGCCCGTCGGCGATTGTCCACGGCTGGGGAATTGATCGTCGGCTTTGCCAACAATTTCATGTGGCAGTTTGCCGGACCGGATCAAAACGCCACCGCGTCGCTGGCGAGCTTTGCGTTCTTGCAACCCTTGTTGAAAAACGGCGGCAAGGTGATCGGTTTGGAGCGGCTCACATTGGCCGAGCGAGTCCTGCTGGGGAATGTTCGTTCGATGTATCGCTATCGGCAGGGATTCTTCACGCTGGTTGCGATTGGCGACAACGCAGGCGTCAGTGGTCCGCAACGTCGCGGCGGTTTTCAGGGAGCTGGTCTGGAAGGATTCTCAGGACAAGGGACGTCGGGTTTCGCCGGCCAAGGTGACTTATCCGGCTTGGGACGAAGCACTAACAGCAATGCCGCCGGCAATGGGAGCAGCGGGACGACCGGCTTCGTGGGAGGCGGCGCGGGAACTCTGAATGGATTCATCGGTCTGCTGCAACGATTGCAACAAATTCGCAACTCGCAAGAGTTGTTAAAGGCTCAGAATCGAACGCGGGATTTGTTGGAAGCGAATCTCGCGGCCGGTTTGATCGACACAGGGCAGGTCGATCAGTTTCGGCAGAGCATCGAAACCGAGAAGGCGACGCTGTTGCAAAATCAAAACGATTTGGCGAATCAGCTCGACGCCCTGAAGACCAGCGTCCTCGGATTGCCACCGAGCCTGTCGATCGACTTGAACGATTCGCTGATTCGCCCGTTTCAGTTCATCGATCCAGGCGTGGGAGCCGTCCAGGATTCGTTAGCTCAAATTTTGTCCGACCTGGGTGAACTGAACGAACAGCCGACGGTGCCGGAAGTCGAGGCGATCGCCGATCGGATGACGGCTTGGCGGCAGCAACTCGAAGAGCAATTCCAGATCGTTCTGATGGATCTAGAAAAGCTGGACACGATTGACAGCCGCGTACGGTTCAACCAAGTCAGCCCTGCAGATCAGGCGGAGACTCGCGTGGAGTGGGCAAAGCTCAAGGAAACACATGAGCGTTTGATTCAACGGCATCGTGAGACCGCCCAGCAACTCAGCGAGATTCGCGCGGCGTTGATGCCGGAGTCAACCGACAAGGTCGCAACCGACCTCGTCGCGCTGCTGGTGCAACTGGACAACCTCGTCAAAGAATTGTCGCTGGTGCAGGCTCGGTCGCGGTTGGAGATCATCGTCATCGAACCGTTGGAGCTGGAGTCGCTCGACGCGCTAGCAATCGCGCGAGCCAATCGTGTCGACTGGATGAACAATCGGGCGGCGCTCGTCGATACTTGGCGGCTGATTGAGTTCAACGCAAACGCGCTGGAATCAGGACTTGATCTGGTGTTTAGCGGCGACGTCGGAACAACGGGATCCAACCCTCTGGACTTTCGGCAGACGACTGGCAACATGCGAGCAGGACTGCGGTTCGATGCCCCGTTCACCCGGCTTCAAGAACGAAACATCTATCGGCAACAACTGATCAACTATCAGCAAGCACGCCGTTCGTTGATCCAGTTTGAAGACGGTGTGCATCAGACCGCACGTCGAAATCTACGACAATTGGATCAGTTGCGATTGAACTTGGAAATTCAGAGACGTGCGATGGCGATTGCCATTCGCCGTGTCGATCTCGCGCGAGAAAATCTCAACAAGCCCATTCCGGCTGCGGCTCCCGGTGGACCGCCTCAACAGTTCGGTCCGACGGCCGCTCGCGACTTGCTCGACGCGCTCTCCGATTTGCGCAGCGTGCAGAACAATGTCATGAGCGTTTGGTTGGCCTATTATGCGGTCCACATGCAATTGATCCGCGATCTGGGTGTGATGCGGATCGACGAACAGGGACGTTGGGTTCCCGAACCGCTGGATGCGGCGGAGCGAGCACAACCCAGCGAATGTCCGCTGCCGCCGGCAGTTCCAAGCGGTTGGATGCAACAACTCGAAAACTGTCCGGGCGATGCCGCATCATTGAAGCTATCACCAGCGGTCCCCCCTGCCCCGCCGATGTCTCCTGATTTGGAGATTGCTCCGCAACCGCCCGAGAACGCAAACGATGCCAAGTTTCCGTCGGCTCGACACTCACCGCGCCCTGATATCTTGCAAACTCAGGCGATCTCTCGAGCGAAACCGCTGCCGTTGCAGAGGCGTCCGGGAGCCGAAGAGAGGCCAACTTATCCGTTGAAACGGCGGTGATTCGGTCATGGCAGAAATATGAGGGCAGAAAAACAAGGAAACGGACGAGCCGTATTTTTCTGCCCCCCTTGTTTCTGCCATCCACCTTTCGCCTTGTGGCGGGACGGCATCATTCGTGTTGACTGGCAACATGTCTTGAGGCGTTTCGGCAACGTGGCTCAGTCGGATGTTGACGATCTGTCAATCCCGTGTAAGTCGTCGAAAGAAAATTCTTCTCGCGAGCTGTAAACGACTTACGCGATTCTGGCACAACCGCCGCGCCAACTTTCCTGAGCAGTTTGAACGATTGGCATTCAGCTCGCTTTACACCGGTTCGTCAACGCAACGCCCGACGCGACGCGACAACAAACCTCAAAACTTCAAACTTCTGGGAGCGGAATCATGCTGAACAACCTGAAAAACCTGATGAACGATGAACACGGCTTTGTGGTCTCCGCCGAATTGATCCTGATTTCAACGATCGCGGTTTTGGGACTGATGGTCGGATTGGTCGAAGTTCGTCAAGCCGTGGTTGAAGAGTTGGAAGACGTCGCTTCCGCCATCGGCAGCCTCAACCAAGGTTACTGCATGAACGGCCTGCGAACTTCGAAGTCCAACACCAACGGTTCGCATTTCTGGGACGACGGCGATCTCTGCGACAGCCAGTACGATGTTCAAGGCACGCAAGCGACCGCCGAAGGGAACTAATACTCGCCGGTAACCCTTGCGACCAGCACTTAAGAGCGAGCGGTCCCAGCCGCTCGCGACCCTCTCAGCCCCAAGCTTTCTAAGTTTCTCGTCGCTGCATTTGCCAGAACGCGGGTTCCCTCAGTTCTGGAAATCGCTGCGGCAGTCAAATGCCTCTCTCTCTATTCTCTCTCCGAAATCTCTCCAAGCCCTCGTCGGAACCTTCCGGCGGGGGTTTTCTTTTTTTCGCTGGTCACCTTTCTTGGCGCGATAGAAACGACGGGACACATCTTCCCGGTTTATCAGTCAACACGTCGAATGTTGAATGCTGTAATTCTTTGAAGCAAGACATCCTCAGGGCAATTCAGGCCTATCAGATTGTCGTCTTGATTTCACAAGGCATTGGCGATCAGTTTGTTGGTCGATTTCCAACCGCTGCGTCTCAATGCGGGCCCACAAACAACTCCGTCGACCGGTTTTTCAAACCGGTCACAAATAAACAGCGCCCGGTTTGAAAAACCGGGACAAATAAGCGGTGATGTGCTCAAGCCTTGGCGACTCCCGCTCGACATGACGATTCGTCAGAATCGACGCGGTAGAGAGAGGCCATGATGAAACCCAATTTTTTTCACGTCCTTGCGGTCTGTTGGCTCATCGTGTTGTCGGTGACAAGCGAAGTTGTTAGCTCCGAAGAGGCAGAACAAAACTGGCCGCAATGGCGTGGGGAGTTGGGGACGGGCGTCGCACCGAATGCTGACCCGCCGATCGAGTGGAGTGAAACGAAGAACGTTCGCTGGAAAGTCGCCTTACCCGGTAAAGGGCATTCGACTCCGATTGTTTGGGGCGATCACGTCTTCCTCACAACGGCGGTGCCGTACGGTGAGTCGTTACCGCCAAAACACAGCACGGCTCCGGGGACTCATGATGGCGTGCCGGTAACTCAACGGCATGAGTTCGTTGTGTTGGCCGTCAATCGTCGTGACGGACAAATTCTCTGGCAGAAAACGGTCCACAAAAAGCTGCCACACGAAGGGGGACATTACACCGGCAGCCTCGCATCGAACTCGCCGGTCACCGATGGCGAACACGTCTTTGCCTTCTTCGGTTCACACGGTCTGTACTGTCTCGACAGGAATGGCGAGGTGAAGTGGCAGGAACAATTCGGTGAGATGCAGACCAAACACGGTCACGGCGAGAGCACGTCGCCAGCGCTCTATGGCGACACGCTGGTCGTCAATTGGGATCACGACGGACCGTGCTTCGTTGCGGCGTTCGACAAGCGCACCGGCCGGCAGCTTTGGAAAGTGGATCGCGACGAAGAGACCTCGTGGTCCTCGCCGATCATCATCGAGCATAACGACAAACCGCTGCTCATCGTGACCGGGACGAATCGCGTGCGCGGCTATGAGTTGGCAACCGGCCGAGTGATCTGGGAATGTGGTGGCCTGTCATCGAACATCGTGGCCACTCCGGTCGCTGCCGACGGCATGTTGTTCGCCGGCAGCAGCTACGAGAAACGAGTGTTACTGGCCATCCGACTCGATCGCGCGAAGGGTGACATCACCGGCTCTGACCGCGTCGCTTGGAGCCGTAGCCGAGGGACTCCCTACGTGCCGTCGCCACTACTTTACGGCGACTCGCTGTATTTTTTGACGCACTACCAAGGGATCATCTCACGCGTGAATGCTCAAACCGGCGAAGAGCGCCCCGGACCGATTCGACTCGGCGGCCTCGGCAACATCTACGCCTCGCCGGTCGGAGCCGGTCGTCGTGTGTACGTCACCGATCTCGACGGCAACACGATCGTGCTCAGCCACGAAGACAAACCGCGCGTGCTGGCGCTCAATCATCTCGACGACGTCTTCGCCGCCTCCGCTGCAATCGTCGGTCGCGAGCTGTTCCTGCGCGGGGAGCGACACCTTTACTGCATTGCAGAGGAGAAGCCATGAGACACGGAGTTCTGGTCTGGCTGCTGTTATGCAGCTCTGTTGTTGCCGAGTCTCCCGCCACTCTGCCGAACACGCAGCCGTTGACGTGGGACGACGATCTCGCCGACCGGATGATGGACGGCCTGCATCGCTTCGTCGAACGGAAGATCGAACACGCCGTCGCGAAACGGCAACAGTTCTGGAAGCGAGACACGTCGTCGCCGGAAGCCTACGAGAAGTCGATCGCGCCGAATCGCGAGCGGCTGAAGAAATTGATCGGACTCGTCGATCAGCGAGTGCCGGTGGAAATGGAAGAGGTTGGTTTTCTCGACCGACGAGGGTGGCTCGGTTTTGAGGCTCGCATCAATCGCGTGAATCGCGCCAGCCCAATCTCTTACTATGGCGTCGACGTCCGCTGGACGGTTCTCGACGGAGTCACCGGCGAGGGGATCCTGCTCAAGCCGAGTGTCGCCCCCATCGGCGCGGTGGTCGTTCTTCCGGATGCTGACCAAATACCGGAAGAACTCGTCGGCCTCGTCAGGGACTTTCGTCCGACCAGCCAATGTGCCAAGTGGCTCGCGGAGCAAGGCTTTTTGGTGATCGTTCCGACGCTCATCAATCGGCAAGCAACTTTCTCCGGAAACGCGAACGTGGCCTTCACGAATCAGCCACATCGCGAATGGATTCATCGGCAGGCGTTTCACATGGGCCGCCACATCATCGGCCTGGAAGTTCAAAAGGTCTTAGCCGCCGTCGAATGGCTGAAAAGTCGCCTGGATGATCCGAAGAAGAAGGTTGGAGTCGTCGGCTACGGAGAAGGAGGTTTGATCGCCACGTTCTCGGCGGCCGTTGATCCGCGAATCGACGCTTGTTTGACGATGGGCTATTTCGGCCCGCACGCGCGACCGTGGGACGAGCCGATCTACCGACACGTCTGGTCGCTGACTCGCGAGTTCGGCGATGCCGAACTCGCGACGCTGATCGCGCCGCGAGCGCTCATCGTCCAGCGAACTCCGTTGTTTCCGCCGGTCGAAAGCCCTCCCGCGGTTGAGCCCGGACGCCGAGGCGGTGCCGCCGTGGGAAAGCTGATTTCACCACCCGATGCCGAAGTTCGCCGCGAGTTTGACCGCATCAGTAAATTGCTCCCGGAGGGATTTCAGGCACGTGACTACTTTTCCGGACCAGATCAAGAACTATTGCTGGAACAACCCGAAGCCACCGAGGCCGCGTTGAAGACTCTGCTCAAACGACTGGGCGGAACTTTTGAAATTCAATCCTCCGAAGTGCCGTCGAATCGCCGTGACGGTGCTCCACTGGTGGAACGACAGCGTCGTCAAGTCCTCGAATTGGAACGCTATATCCAACGACTGGTCCGCGAGTCCGATCATACGCGAGAGAAATTCTTCCCAGTGACGGCGCTCGCGCAGCAGGCGAAGGCATCCGTCGCCGAAGCCGTGAGACTTCAGACGGGAGCGGAGAAGACGTCCAAGCCGCAACCACCGAACTCTCACGAGTCCGGCTACGGGAAGAACGGCACTCCCGCTGCCGCGAAGTTCTCCGAATCAACCGCCAAGTACCGCGAGTATTTTCGCGATGAGGTGCTCGGCAAGTTTGATGATCGGTTGCTGCCGTTCAATGCGCGGTCGCGGAAGATTTATGACAAAGAGAAATGGGTTGGGTACGACGTCGTGCTGGATGTCTTTCCGGATGTCTTCGCGTGGGGCGTGTTGCTGTTGCCGAAGGATTTGAAGCCGGGGGAGAAGCGGCCGGTTGTCGTCTGTCAGCATGGCCGCCAGGGCGTGCCGAAGGTGGTCATCGAGAACGACGAGAAGGCGTATCACGACTACGCGGCGAAGCTGGCCGAGCGGGG
>JANMIF010000140.1:0-2171 GCA_031375695.1 Planctomyces sp. | reverse complement strand
GGCCGTCGAGCACGGATCGGCTGGTCTTGCAAGAACCGTTGCAGGTCATCGGCCAACTCGCGCGCCGATGCGTACCGGCCATCCGGATTCTTCATGATCGCCTTCAAGACGATCGTCTCCAGTTCGACCGGAATCGCGTGGTTGATCTTGCGCAGCGACGGCGGATCATCGAAGGCCACACGCCGCAACACTTCATGCCGATCCGTCCCCGGAAACGCCGGCTGCAATCCGAGCAGCTCGTAAAGCGTCACGCCCAGCGAATAAATGTCAGTCCGATAATCCAGCGGCACGCGCTTGGCCATCGCCTGTTCGGGACTCATGTAGCGAATCGTGCCAACCAGATCGCCCGTCATCGTCAGGCCGAGATCCGTCTGCACCTGAGCCAGTCCGAAGTCCGTGATCCAAATCTTCCCCTTCAAATCGAGCAGCAAGTTCGACGGCTTCACATCGCGATGAATGATCCCCATGTCGTGAGCGTGTTCGAGTGCCTCGGCCACTTGCATGCCCAGCCGCGCGACCATCCGAAAGTACTCCGAACTGCGGGCCGAATGCTCCGTCGTCATGCTGGCCAGCACCGCCGAGGACGTGACTTCAGACGCGAGCGGCTGCGGCTGACTCCCGCTGAGTTCTGCGGCGGCCATCAAACTCGGTGACGCGGCGGGAAGCGGCAGCGTCTCGGCCTGCGTCGCATCGAGACGTGCCACCGCATGTGCAAACTGCTGCGACAACGCTCGGTCTTGCTGCCGATCAAACGCCTGCGAACTGGCCTTCTCTGGTTGTTCGAGTCCCGCTGCTCGACGCAGATCGTGAATCACCTCAGCCAGCGTTTGCCCGTCAATGAACTGCATCGCGTAGTAATGCACTCCGCGATCACTGCCCACCGCGAACACCGGCACAATGTTCGTGTGATGCAACTGCGCCGCAAGCTGCGCTTCATTCTTGAACCGCCGCAGTTGCTTGCCATCCAGCACCGCCGCAAACGGCAACACCTTGAGCGCGACCCGCCGATTCAACGAAATCTGCTCGGCCTCATAGACGACTCCCATGCCACCCCGACCAACTTCTTTGCCGAGACGAAAGTCGCCGAGCACACCAGCTCGCGTTCCGTCATCGCCCACATCCGTGTCCGAAAACTTCTCCGGCGCGGCGTTGCCCGACAGACGCGATTCCGTGAGCGGTTGCAGGTCAGCACCATGCAGGAAATCCAAACTCGTCAGACACTCCAGCAACTCATCGCGCAGCTCCGGATGACGCCGCAGCAATTCCGACTTGCTGGGCGCATTCCCCGCCTCGAGCGAGACGAAGTACTGATCCAAGATGTCCGCTAACCGATCGTCATCGGCCACGGGAATCGGTTCTGTCATTGTTGAAGTTCACCCGTTTGATTAATCCTCAGATTGATCTTCGCGTCCTTGTTTGATGTAACCCGAAGCGTCAGCGAGGGCGAGCGCTTCAAACCCTACCGAATTCAGAGTCTTTTGGAGCGCCCGCCCTCGCTCACGCTTCGGGTTACATGCGCGAATATCAATCTGAGGATCAATCACCAATCATTCGATTTTCACAATCTCGATTCAATCAAAGGTCGCAGCTCTCGCAAGGCGCGGGTCCAGAGCATTCGCACCGCACCCGGCGTGCGGTTCATCCGCCGAGCCACTTCTTCCCAATCCAGCTCTTGGAGGTTTCGCAGAAACAAGACCTCGCGATAGTCATCCGGCAGAGCGGCCATCGCGTCCGCCAAGACAACCCGCATTTCTCGTCGCGAGACCGATTGGCTCGGCGATGTGAGATTCCCGGCCAGCATGCGGCTCATCGCCTGCGACGACCGATCCAGCATCGCGTCCAAAGATCGTTCTCGCGAAACCTGCCGAGCATCTCGCCGATACCGCCGAGTCATGTCCGTCAGATTGCGAACCAGAATCTGCCGCAACCACGCCACGATCTCCGGTTCCGTCCCTCCGCGAAACTGATCGAAGTTGCCATGCGCCTTGAGCAACGTCTCCTGCACCAAGTCCGACGCATCCACTTTCCCCTGCAATGCCCGATCGGTCCACGTCCGAGCTAACAACGACAAAAAATTGCGATACGACTCCAGCAGCCGAGCCAACGCCCCCACGTCGCCACCACGAGCCTGTTCAATCCGAACCGACACGCCACCAGCCACAGATTCTGAA
>JANMIF010000137.1:0-2205 GCA_031375695.1 Planctomyces sp. | reverse complement strand
GCCACGCCCTATTCCAAGTCCGACGAGTGCGACCTGATCCTCAACGGCTATGTCGCCTTCCTCGATCCGCCCAAGGAGACCGCCAAGGCGGCCATCAAGGCTCTGGAAAGACATGGCATCAGCGTCAAGGTCGTCACCGGCGATAACGATCTGGTCGCTCGCAAGGTCTGCAAGGAAGTCGGGTTGTCCACGGAGTTCGTGCTACTCGGCAGCGATGTCGAGAAACTGACCGACGATCAACTTGCGGATGCGGTGGAGCGGACCACGCTCTTCGCCCGCGTCTCTCCCGCTCACAAGCGGCGTATCATCACGGCCCTGCAATCCCGTCAACACACCGTCGGCTTTATGGGCGACGGCATCAACGACGCCCCGGCCCTCCGGACTGCGGACGTCGGCATCAGCGTTGATACGGCGGTGGACATCGCCAAAGAGTCCGCAGACATGATCCTCCTCGAAAAATCCTTGATGGTTTTGGAAGAGGGCGTGATCGAGGGGCGCAAGGTCTTTGCCAACATCGTCAAGTACGTCCGCATGGGAGCCAGCAGCAACTTCGGCAATATGTTCAGCGTGCTTGGAGCGAGCATCTTCGTTCCGTATCTGCCGATGGCTCCCATTCAGATCCTGGCCAACAACCTGCTTTACGACATCAGCCAGACGGCGATTCCCACCGACGATGTGGACCCCGAACAAGTCGAGAAGCCTCGCCCGTGGGAGATCAAGCAGCTCACGCGCTTCATCCTGTTCGTCGGCCCGTGCTCGTCGATTTTCGACTACACCACCTTTTTCATGATGCTGTATGTGTTCAACTGCTGGAACGTCTCCACGCCCGAAGCCGCGGCCCACAGCGCGAGCCTTTTTCAGACGGGCTGGTTCGTGGAGAGCCTGCTCACGCAGACGCTCATCATCCACATCATCCGCACCAACAAGATCCCATTCCTACAGAGCCGTCCGTCAGGGCTGCTGATGGTGATGTCCGTCGTCATTATGGCAATCGGCATCGCCATCCCGTTCACGCCACTGGGAAGTTATCTGGGCTTCACCGCGCTTCCACCACTGTATTGGCTGCTGCTAGGGATCACGCTTCTCTGCTACGGCTTCTTAACACAATTGGTCAAGATGTGGCTGCTGCGGATGAAGTGGATCTGATGGAACTCATGAGTACTTCGAGACGCGGAATTCAGACAGAGTATGCGTGAGTCGATTTCACAACTTTCAGGCGGAGTAAGAGCATGTACGTTGAGCACCGTGAGCAACACCGTACGGAACGCATCGGTTGGCTACGCGCCGCGGTGATGGGCGCGAACGACGGCATCGTGTCCACTGCCAGCCTGTTGGTCGGTGTTGCAGCGGCAAACGCGGGGAGCGGCGATGTTCTAGTCGCGGGAGTCGCGGGACTTGTTGCGGGAGCGATGTCGATGGCCGCCGGCGAGTATGTGTCGGTCAGCTCCCAGGCAGATACGGAAAAGGCCGACCTCAATCGCGAGCGGAAGGAGCTTGCTGCCGATGGGGAATCCGAGCGAAACGAACTCGCAGCAATCTACGTCAGTCGGGGTCTTGATCCCTCGCTCGCAAGACAGGTCGCGGAGCAGTTGATGACGCACGATGCGTTGACCGCCCACGCGCGCGACGAGCTCGGCATTTCTGACATTTCGACGGCAAGGCCAGTTCAGGCTGCTCTTGCTTCCGCGGCGACTTTCGCTGTCGGCGCAGTGATACCTCTCTTGACCGTTCTCGTCGTGCCAAAACCGATGCTGATCCCTGCCGTGGTTGGAACTTCAATACTCCTTCTTGCGCTACTGGGCGGCTTTGGAGCACACGCCGGAGGCGCTCCCGTGACGACAGCCGCTTTGCGAGTCATGTTTTGGGGAGGACTTGCAATGGCGCTGACGGCCGGGGTCGGGGCACTGTTCGGAGCAGTCGTGTAGGCGTGCCGTCCTGTCAACAAATTCTGAATCGTTCCTATCTTGCAGATGCAACAACCGCAGCGAACAAATTGAGCGAACAACATGACTGAGAAGACGCGGATTGAAATCGCGCTGTTGTTGCCCGCAGTGCCGGATGCTCGTGATGCGTGCGTGCAAAGACTGGGTGACCTGCTGAGAGCGAATGACGGAGTTGAGGCCGCACACCTTCCGAATAGGAACGGCAAGAAGCCTGGCCAGATCTGCATCCACTATGACCCCGATCAATTGTCGATCGCAGACC
>JANMIF010000131.1:0-21466 GCA_031375695.1 Planctomyces sp. | reverse complement strand
GTTGGCGCCAGGTTGTGTGGGTTTCGAGGGATTCGTCCGGTCGTGCAGTGGCTCGAATTGCATGACGTCGAGATGTGGCATTTGCTGGGATTTCTCCGGAAGCCACCGGTGTGGCAGACCTATGCCAACGTGCTGGCCGAGATTGATGCTGACGTGCTCGAAGCGGTGCTGTTGGAGTTCGTGGCACAGTTGGAGCTGCCCAACGAGATCTCTGTGGCGGCTTTGTCCGCGAAGACCGGCGCTGCGAATCCGTCGGCTCCCTCTGCCGAGTACACACCCTCAACCCCAACCTCTTAATGAACGGACTACGCATCTTCAAAAACTAGCCCGCCGTGACGGCACTGTTGACATCAGTTGAAAATGGCGGCGTTGGGCGGTCGAATGCGGTACGCTGGGTAGGTTTTTCGAACTCTGTGGGTCAGGAAAATTGGCCACAGTTAAGGATTCTGGAGCGTTGCTTCGTCGGCCAATCACACCGAAGTCTTCATGGATTGGCATCCCGGAGTCGGTAGCTCTCGCCTTTGGTTTCCAGGATGTGAGAGCGGTGGGCAGGCGGTCCAGACCGGGTTCCGGAAGCCATCTACCCTGCCGATGAAGCCCAACGGCGATTGTCGTGTTTCAAATTCCATCACGCTGTCTTTTTCGCGAGCCCAGCCAACACGACCGTAGTCAGTACTGAAGTCAGTTGTGGCCTGAGCATCAACCGAAGTCTAGGAGTTGCAGCGGGGGTACGAGTAGAATTGGCCGTCAACAGCGGTTGTGTTCTGAATTGGAATTGTTCTGCCATGTTTCTTGCTAATTCTTGGGGTTTGCTCGGCTTACTGACGTTGCCGGTGATCGTGGCGATTCATTTGTATCACCGCCGTTACCCGCCGCTGTTGGTGGCGGGTCTACATTTGTGGGGTTTGGAAAGTCACACGGCCGCCGCCGGACGGACGCGAGAACAATTGCCGATTACCAAATCACTGATCTGTGAATTACTGGTCGCGCTGTTGTTGTCGCTGGTGCTGGCCGATCCACGCTGGGGGCACTTGGGACGGGTCGAGCATCTGGTCGTGGTGCTCGATAATTCGGCGTCGATGTCGGCCAAACCACCCGGTTCGGCAGAGCGTTCGTTTCGTGAAGCCGCCGTCTCCGAATTGGAACGGCGAGTCGAACGATTGCCGCGCGGTAGCGTTTTGACATTGTTGCGCACCGGCCGAAGACCGGAAATGCTCGCCGGGCCAGCCGTCCCTTGGGAGGAAGCCAAACTCAAGTTGAGTGACTGGCGACCGGCTCTCGCCAAACACGACTTTCATCCGACCTGGGACTTGGCCTCGCAACTGGCTGCCGACACCGGTCGATTACTGTTCTTGACAGACCGTGTTCCCGATGGCACAACGACCGTCCCGGCCACGATGGAAGTCGTGTCGTTTGGCCGTGCGCTGGAAAACGTGGCGATCTCGGCGGCTCGCTGGGATTTCGATTCACAATCGGCACAAGGCAAGGTGTTTGTACGGCTGACCAATTACGGTCAACGCGCGGCAACAGTGCGAGTCGTCGGCCGCGTCGGTTCGGCGGAGCAGCGAGACACGAAGCCACAGAGTACTTCGCATGCCAGCGAACTCGCTGCGCATTCGAACACCGCGAAGGCGCTGTTTCAAAACGAAGTCACGCTCGATCCCGGTCAATCGAAGCCTCTGGAGGTGAATGTTCCCGGAGGCTTGGGGCGGATTGTGATTGATCTCGAATCCATCGGTGACGGCCTAGCTCTGGATAACCGCGTGGAGTTAATTGAACCGAAACTTCGCATGTTGCAAGTGCAGGTCACACTGCCGGTTGAATCGGTCGCCGGTCGAGCCATCCGTCGCGTGTTGACGAACATTCCCGATGTGACGCTAACGGATTCTGATCCGAATCTAGTGATCGCTCCCGCTCATCCGTTACCGCCATCGAAACGAGATTCGTGGTGGCTGGGGATCGGGCCAATCGACCCGGCCGAGACCGCTCGAAAAGCTGCGGCCGATTTGGCCGGACCGTTCGTCTTGGAAAAGCAAAACCCGTTGCTCGACGGGATCACGCTGGCTGGCATCGTTTGGGGTGGCGTGCAGGCGGTGTCGGCCGACATCACGCCGATCATTACGGCCGGCAGTTCACCTTTGCTGTCGCGACTCAATGGGACTCGAGCCACCGCGCATCTGTTGAACATCGATTTGGCCCGCTCGAACCTGATCGACGCTCCGGATTGGCCGATCTTGCTGAGCAATTTGATCGAATTGCGTCGTGACAATCTGCCGGGGCTGCGTCGCTGGAATTACCGGCTGAACGAAGACATCCGCTTTCGATTGTTCGACGAACTACCGGCCGAACCGCTGCCGGTCGTCGCGCCGAATACCGATATCTCGACAACGACAACATCGACCGACACCGCCCCCAAAGAAGGGACCGCGACCCCCACTGTTGAATCGCGACCGCTATGGCTTGTTCACCGCGGCGACAAACGACCTTTAGCGCAAGCCACCGTGATTGAACTGCCGCCACTCGACGAAGCCGGTGTCTATTCCGTCCTCGACGGCGATCGCCCTGTTGGTGAGTTCGCCGTCAACTTCTTTGATCACGAAGAATCGACTCTGACCTCGCTCCGACCTGGAATTCGCGCTCCCGAAGAATTCCCGCGCCTGGCCGGTTTCACGATCGATCAGCCGCTGACCTGGTTGATCCTCGTCGGCATCGTACTGATTACCCTGACGGCGTTCGCCGATTGGCACGTCCTACGCCCACGTGTACGCTCCAAACACCACCACTGACCCCGCGCCGGTGGCTTGCGGCCTTATGGCTACCGACCGCGCTATGTCAGCAACTCCTGAACAACGTGGCAGGGCTCAACGCCGGTCAGGCGCTGATCGAGACCCTGATACTTGTAGCTGAATCGTTCGTGGTCAAAGCCGAGGAGGTGCAGCACTGTCGCGTGGAAGTCGCGAATGTGAACCGGGTCTTTGACGATGTTGTAAGAGAAATCGTCGGTCTCACCGTAGATCGTGCCTCCCTTCGTCCCGCCGCCGGCCATCCACCACGTGAAACAGCGCGGGTGATGATCGCGGCCGTAGTTCTGACGCGACAGTCCGCCTTGCGAATAGATCGTGCGGCCGAACTCGCCGCCCCAGATCACCAGCGTGTCGTCGAACAAGCCGCGTTGTTTGAGATCTTGGATTAGCGCGTAACAGGGCTGATCGACGTCGCGGCATTGATCGGGCAAGCGGCCGGCGACGTTGGCGTGCGTGTCCCAATTGTTGATGTAGACCTGTACGAAGCGCACGCCTCGCTCGACCAGTCGCCGCGCGAGCAGCATCGTGTTGGCAAACGTGCCGGGCTTTTGGACTTCATCGCCGTAGAGCTTGAACGTCGCTTCCGACTCGGTCGCGAGGTTGGTCAGTTCTGGAACACTGCTCTGCATGCGGAATGCGAGTTCGTAGTTCTCGATGCGCGTGCGTGTCTCTGGATCGCCGAGTTGCTGCAACGTCAGTTCGTTGAGTTGCCGCAGGCCGTCGAGCGTCTTGCGGCGAATTTCGCTGGGCACGCCAGGCGGGTTATTGATGTAGAGGATCGGATCACCAGCGGAGCGGAACGAAACTCCCGCATGCTCGCCCGGCAGATAGCCCGCTTGCCAGAGTCTCGCCGAGATCGCCTGCACCTGCTCAGTGTTCGTCGGCTTCGCGACCATCACCACGAACGCGGGCAAGTCATCATTTAACGAACCAAGTCCGTAGGACGCCCACGCTCCCAGACACGGGCGGCCCGTCACCTGATTGCCGGTCTGGATGTAGCTGATCGCCGGCTCGTGGTTGATTGCCTCGGTGTTCATCGAGCGGACGAAGACCATGTCGTCGACCATTTTGGCCTTCCAAGGCAACAGCTCCGACAGCCACATGCCGCACTCACCATGTTGTTGGAACTTGAACTTCGACGGCGCGATTGGAAAGCGAGCCTGACCGGAGGTCATCGTCGTCAGTCGCTGCCCTTGCCGAATCGAGTCGGGCAGATCTTTGTCGTACCAGTCGTTCATGACCGGCTTATAATCGAATAAATCCATCTGCGGCGGCCCGCCGACCATGTGCAGGTAGATGACATGCTTGGCCTTCGTCGCGTGGTGCGCCAGATTCGTCTGCACGAGCGAGGCATGTTTCGTCGTCTCTGCCGCGCCGGTCAAACCGGGAGCTTTTCCGACGAGTGAGGCCAGTGCCGCCCAGCCGATTGCGTGCGATCCCTGCGAGAAGAAATAACGACGAGTGACGTTGCGTTGGTATTCCGCGAAGAGATTCATGGCGAATGCTCCTTTGAGACTCAGGAATCAGTGGGGTCGCAGGACGGGCAAGAGTGCCCATCCTACAAAACCGTGATGTTTTTCGTGGTCATTTTTACTTCGTCAGCACTTCGTCGAGGTTCATGACTTCGTTCGTCAGCATTGTCCAGGCTGCGAGCGTTGCGGCATCGACTCCGGCGTCAGGCTTCGACTCGCCGAATGAGATCAGTTGCTTCGCATCGTCGGGATGTGCTTTGTAGTGAGCAAGCAAATCAGTCAGTGAAGCATTCACGACCGATCGCTCCTCGGTGCGGAACGGACGAGCGATCAGACGTTTCGCCAACAGGTCCGCTTGTGAGTCGAACGAATCACCGCCGGTCTTGAGCACGATCTGAGCGAGGTTGCGCGCCGCCTCGACATGTTGCACGTCGTTAAGCGTGACGAGTGCTTGCAGCGGAGTGTTGGTGCGGTCGCGGCGGACGGTGCAGGTTTCGCGAGCGGTCGCGTTGAAGATTTCCATCGAAGCGGGCGGAGCCGCGCGCTTGATAAACGTGTAGAGGCTACGGCGATACAGGTTCTCGCCGGAGTCCCGTTTGTAATCGCGTGTGTTGCTGCCGATCATTGCGACCGCTTCCCAGACACCGTCCGGTTGATACGGCTTGACGCTCGGACCGCCGAGCTTCGGGACCAGTAGACTGCTCGCCGCCAGTGCATAGTCGCGGACCATCTCGGCATCCATGCGGAAGCGCGGGCCGCGCGAGAGCAGGCGGTTTTGTGGGTCGCGTTCGAGTTTTTCTTTCGTCGTGATCGCCGCTTGCCGATACGTGTTCGACAGCAGGATCAGCTTGAAGAAGCGTTTCACGTCCCAACCGCTTTCGCGGAATTCGACGGCCAGCCAATCGAGTAATTCGGGATGCGACGGCAGTTCGCCGGTGATTCCGAAGTCGCCAGCGGTCTTCACCAGACCGGTGCCGAAGACTTCCTGCCATAAGCGATTCACGTTGACGCGCGCGGTCAACGGATGCTCCGGCCGCAGCAGCCACTGGGCGAAGCCGATGCGGTTCTTCGGTGCCTCAGCCGGAAACGCCGGCAGTGCCGCGGGCGTGTTCGGCTTCACGGGGTCTTTCCGTTTGTCGTATTCGCCGCGGAAGAGGATGTAGGCCATCGCCTCTTCATTCTTCTCATTCATCACGTGTGCAATCGTGCCGCGTGCTTTGATGTCGGCTTGCTCGCGTTCCAGCGATTCAACTTTCTCGCCGAGTTCCTGGAACGGCTTGTCGAGCGCTTCAAGCCACCACGGGAAGACGTCGTTCTTTTCGGCATCGGTCCGCTGATCGGGGGCTTTTGCCAGGATACCGCTGAACTTCGCGACCTTGGCGATCGCCGCTATTTCGCCCGGTGGCAAAGCGCGTTTGTAAACCCGCAGGTCTTGAATGCCAGCTCCACTCAGAGGCTCACCCGAGCTGCGCGAACCAACACGGAACGGCACATTCGTCTTGATCGAGCCTTTGAGCTTGTTGTTCTCCACATTGTTCTTTTGCAGTTGTCCGTTGTAGTAGATCTTCAGGCCGGCGGCTTTCCCCGATCCGTCATACGTCACAGCCACGTGAGTCCACTCATTCCCTTTGACCTGAGCCTGTGCAATGACCTTCAGCCCATCCTCGGGCCAATTGCTGACGAGGTGCATGCCAATGCGCCGGCCCTGCACCCAGAAATCCCAACCGCGATGTTCGCTCGGCTTGTCCATTCGCGAGGCGATTGCACCGAATGAATCGTTCGGTTGCAGTTTGACCCAGGCGGCCAGCGTGAGTTGCTGATCTTTCTCGAAGTCACCGACGTCCGCGAGATCACAAGCCGCCCCCTGGACTTGCAGGCCCGGTGACGAGACCCCCGGTGCCCAGGTCGCGCTGTCATTGAGCGTCACATCGCGCGGCTGTCCGTCCACGACGAACTTCGCGACCTTCCCCTGGCCCTCGTCCAGAGCGGCGTGCAAATGCAAGTCCTTGGGCGGCGCGCTGGCTCCGAGAGCTTCGGGTGTCGCCTTCGCCAGCCACGCGTCAAATTCCGGGCGAGCCTCTTTGCGACGCGACTCCTTCTGCTGCTGCGCGGCGGCGGTTTCGGGCTGCAACGCTTCCCAGCGCGGTCGGTCGGACTCCATCGGCACGACAAGTATCGGCGGCGTGTTCGGGACGTTACCGTCCATCGCGTTCTGCGTCGTGTTATTGAAAAACGCCGCCATCGAATAGAACTCACGCTGCGAGAGCGGGTCGAATTTGTGGTCGTGGCAGACCGCGCATCCCGCTGTCAGCCCCATCCAAACTTGCGAAACAGTCTCCGTCCGATCGCGTGTGTAGAGGACGTAGTACTCTTCCGCGATCGTTCCACCTTCGTTGGTCGTGATGTTGCAGCGGTTGAAGCCGGAAGCAATCTGCTGATCGAGCGTCTTGTTCGGCAAGAGGTCGCCGGCCAGTTGCTCGATGGTGAATTGGTCGAACGGCAGGTTGCGATTGAAGGCGTTGATCACCCATTCGCGGTAGGCCCAAATCTCGCGGTAGTTGTCGAAGTGAATGCCATGCGTGTCGGCGTACCGCGCCGCGTCGAGCCAATATCGTCCGCGATGCTCGCCCCAGTGCTTCGACGCCAGGAGTTTGTCCACGTATGTCTCGTAAGCGTTCGGAGCCTGATCGCCGACGAACTCCTCGACTAGTTCCACCGTGGGCGGCAATCCGGTGACGTCGAGGGATGCACGGCGAGCCAACGTCCGCCGATCCGCCTCGGCTGCCGGAGTCAGCCCCTGTTGTTCGAGTTTCGCCAGGATGAAGCGGTCGATCGAGTTCTTGATCCACGACTCGTTCTTAACCTTCGGCGCTTCGGGCCGAGTCGGCGCGATGAACGACCAGTGCGGCTGATAGTCCGCGCCGCCGCCGATCCACTTCTTGAGCAACTCTTTCTGCCTAGCGGTCAGTTTCTTCTTCGTGGCTGGCGGCGGCATCATCTCGTCTGAGTCGGTGGAGAGGATGCGGCGAATCATTTCGCTTTCGTCCGGTTTCCCCGGCACGATGACTTTCTTGCCAATCGCGTCGTCTCGCCGGTCCAGCCGATAATCGCCTTTGCGAGCCGCACTGTCCGGCCCATGGCACGGAAAGCACATGTCCGTCAGGATCGGCCGGATGTCGCGGTTGTAGAGAATCGAATCGTCCGCCCAACCGGCTTGAGTTGCCAATAGGCTCAGACACAACCAGACCACGAATGAAAGTCGCATGAGCACGGCTCCTCGATCAAAAGGCGAGCGGACTTGTCACGGCAGGATTCTAACCACGGTAGGCTCAGTCATCGCGACCGACGTGATTTTCGTCTAGTGGCGACAAGTAGTGAGTTTATTCGACTACGCACCGAGTGCCAGCGTCAACGGGCCATGACATTCATGTTTGTGGTTCCGAAAGAAAAACGCGAACTCTTAATTGATTCGTGTCGGTTCACAGACAAAGTCACCGGGAAGTAAAAGGCCACGAACCGATTCCTGTTTTGGTTCCTATCACCTTTTTTCTCTGACACTTGTTTTCTCCTACCAAGCCCGACCACAGCAGGTGAAGCCCACGCTGCGGCGCTGCAGACCATTTTCAATAACGGATGGCCGGGATCTGTTCGACATGCACGGCAATGTCGGCGAATGGTGCAACGATCTTGATACTGCACCTGATGCCCTTAAATCTTCACCTGATGCCATCGGCCGCGTGAACCGTGGAAGCGGCTTCCTTTCAAGCTTGGCCATCTTGGCTAGTGGTGTCCGTGAAGTGCGTGATCCCGTCCACCGCATGATTCACATAGGCTTCCGAGTCGCCTTCGTTACTAACAGCAAAACTGCTTCGAGTCATTGACGACAGCCAGTGATGTCGCGGTCCGGCACGGCCGTCGGATTCTTCAATCGACGCTGCTTGACTCATTCTCGATCACACCACCTCTTTCCCGACGAAGCGGCAAGTCGGCAAGGTAGTTGTCGAGAGGCCCAAACGACAAGTTCTCGCATTTCGCTCGTTAATCCCAATCTCACGGATTCAATTGATCCGACTGATGGGCTGAGTTTGTGAGAGAGGTTTATCGAGGCGTTGCCGGGCGTTTTGCACGGCGGGTTTGGCAACGACTTTGGCGGTGGCGACTTGGTCCAGCTTTTTCAGAAGCTGACTCTTCGAGACTAAATCGCGCAGCACGATCGGATGCAGCGGGTCATTGCCGGGGAAGATGACCGCCAACGGAATGCTCTTGCTGTCGAACGCATCCAACCATTCGGTGATCATGTCCGATTGGTCGGTCCAGTCCGCTTTGAATGGGACGATGTCGTATTCTTTCACTCGTTCCAAGGTTTCGGCGGTGTTGTAGGCGAGTTTCTTGTTCTGCTGACAAGCCAGACACCACGACGCCGTGAAGTCGACGAACACGGTCTTGCCCTTCTTGAGTTCGGCCTTTACCGCTCGTCCGGTGAACGCCCGCCACGGGAGATCGTGCCGGCCAGGCCGAAGGTCCGCCATGCGACCGGCGAACCACAAGCCTGCCAGCGAGATCAACGTCGCCGAGATTCGCACGGTCCAGCGGCGGCCACTTGGTGAGTTGATGTGATACAGATGACCGATCATCCACAATGAAAACCCGATCGCCAGCAGCAGCACTAATAGCGGCAACAACCAATTCCCTTTCAGGCTGGCCATCAAAAAAATGACCGTCCCCATCAAGATGAACCCGCAGATTTCCTTGAAGGCGACCATCCAATTGCCCGGCTTCGGCAAGAACTTCACCCAACCGGGGAAGAAGCCCAGCAGCACATACGGCGACGCCATGCCGACCCCCATCACGAACCAAACCAAGTAGGTGATCGCCGCCGGTTGCTTCACCGACCAGCCGAGCGTGACTCCCAAGAACGGGCCGCTGCACGGCGTGGCCAACAGCGTGGCGAATATGCCGGTCAAGAACGCGCCGAGCGGACCTTCTTGATGTTGATGACCGGCCGCTGAGCCGATCATGCCCGGGACAGGAATCTCAAAGACACCCATCAAACTGAGGCCCATCGCGAACACGATGCACGCCATCGCAATTTGAAATTCCGTTTCTTGAAACAGATTGCCCCAGCCGAAGTTCGCGAACACCGCCAAACTGGCGAGCGCCAAAAACACGACGATCACTCCCGCCGAATACGCCCCGTTGAGCAGCAGAATGCGGCTGCGACTTTCCCCCGCTTGCTGCACGAAGCTCAACACTTTGATCGCGATCACCGGCAAAACACACGGCATCACATTCAAAATCAACCCACCAAGAAACGCATACAGCAGATAGAGCCCAAGGCTGCCTCCCTGATCAGGATCGACTGGCTCAAACTTCTTCCCATCGATCGCCGGTCCATCTCCGTCGGGTCCGTCAACATCCGGTTCCGGTGGCGACGGCGAATCGCTTTTAGCCGGCGTCTTCAACTTGTGCCCCAAATCGAACGAGGCTTTTCCCAATCGGCACTGCGCCGCGCCACGGCAGTATTGAAAAATCATCTTTCCCGACACACCGAACTTCGGCTGCTTCACTTCCAACGGCATCGACCAAGTGATTTCTTTGTGATGAATTCGCTGTTCTTTGCCGTCATCGGTCGCTTCGACCTCCGGCATCAAGCTCGCCGAAAATGTTTTTTCGATCGGCTCCAATCCGGTCACGGACAGCAATTCAAACGTGGTCGGCAGTCCGGTGTTGAGCGGGTTTTGGTCGATCGCGAAGGTATGCCAACCCGGTTCAATTCGCATTGTGACCGACAGCGTCACGATCTCACCTGGCTGGGCGTTTTCGGGAGCCAGGGAGAATTGAACCTTCACCGGTTCTGGCCCGCGTTTGCTCCGCGGTGAGTGCTCAAATGTAAACGGATGTTGCTCTAGTTCGCCGGCCGGTGCGTCCCCGCGAGCCGGTTCGACAGAGGCGCTGTTGAACGCCAGTTCGTTGTTGAAACTTTCTGGCAGACCAACGGCTGGCAGAGACGGAAAGCTTACGGCGTTATCACTTGGTTCGATCGGCACGGCGGCGGCAGGCGGCTCAGATGAGGCGGCCGAGGAATCAATGCCCACGGAAAACGGTTCTTCGTTCGGCGTGCAGTTCAGCCGATTGCAAACTTGAAACTTCAGCTTGCCGGCGATTCGCACATCCTCCAGGTTGACTCCGTCGATCAGCTTGTATCGCCGCGACCAAACGACTCCGCCGTCTTTGAACTTCTCGACATCTTGCATGAACTCTGCGAGAAACTCGCGATGCGGTTCGCGATCGGCGGTGAATGTTTCATCTAGCGGTTCCACACCGACCGTTTCAGCCTTCGTCCATTTGACTCGCGTGGCTCCCGTAAATTCGGGATTCATCGAATAGGTGTAAAGCCCATCAGGGATTGACAGCGCGAGCGACAACACGAACACGCGACCGGCCTCGGCCCCCGCCGCGCTCTTGTCCGCGGACAGCGTGACCTTCAACCGGTCGGAGGTTGCTGAAGCCGATTCCCGCCGCGAGGCATTCGGGCGACTACCGAGCGGATCGCGGAATGAATCGTCCGCCCCAACAGCTCGTCCGCCGAGACAAGCTGACAACATCATCAACGCCAGGACAGTCCGTGTCCCACCAAAAGAGCAAACGCGCATGGCCGTTCCATCCTCGAAAAGAGGCACCGCTCGCACTGTTCTAACACCGTTCGACAAACGCTCGCCGACAGATCAGCCCCAGTACGACGACCGGATCATAGTCTAATTGAAGAAAACGGCTCAATTCAGACTTTTCGGATGCCAATCTTATCGCGGCCGGAATCGAGTCAAGTCGATCACTGGGCTGTCAGGATACGACGGCATCTCCCAGATTTGTTCGGCAACATTCACTGGATTGACTTCGATTTGACCGATTCGCAACGTCAGTTCGACGCCATTGTCGGGCCAATGCAAGTCGATGCGATGTGGCAAGCGGGCTCCGTTGCGTTCTCGCTGATACTGGCTTAGCAGTGCCCGCGCGATCAACTGGCCGGAAGCATCTCGCAACGTGTGTTCGGCGATTGTCCCATGGCCGACATCGACGATCATCGTTCGCCGAACCGTCTTGCCAGCGGGAGTCACTTGATCGGACGTGAGTGCGACACAGCGCGGAGTTCCCGGTCGTTCCGACATTTGAAAATCGTCACTCGTGATCGGAATCACTCCCAACGACTCGATCAACCATTCCGGCTGAAACGGAACCGGACCGAGCGGCTTCCCCGCCTCCACGTCGTCATATGACGCAGTCATGATCCCGTGTACGTCGCTGCGACGCATCCAAAACCAGAAGCGTTCGGGGTTCGATCCAAGATCGACTTCGTTTCCCGCCAGTGAACCGACCACCAACCGCAGCCTACGCGGACTTTCGACTGCCATCTTCGCCGCCATCGAAATCGGAACGCCGTGTTGCTTCGCAGTGATTTTCACATCGTCCGAACGCCAAGCATACAGCTTGCCAATATGATCATTCAGATGATTGACGATGTCGTCTTTTGTTGCATCGGCCGCTAACACGCACAGTTCCGCCGCCACCGGCCGATGAAATGCAAGCCGATGCCGCATCGACTCGCAACCGCTTGAGACCACCAGTAAGAACAACAACAGCCCAGCCAAGTCCGTAATTTTCAATTTGCCGTTTGCCATTGGCATTTCACAATTCCGCAATTGACGGAGTCAGAAAGTTCCGTTGTCGTTGGTCCGAATGTGACTCAGATTGTTGTGTCTTCTCTGCACTCGTCGCTTCTTTGAGGTGAAAGCACGAATCCATTGCACCGCAGAGGAGCGACGAGCGCAGAGAAAACGCAAACATCAATCTGAGTTGTGATAATTGTGTCATTCACTTTCGTGCGGGCAATCATTCTGTTCGTCTTCCAAACCCGGAGTCGTCGATGCTGCGACAGTTCCGCCAAAGACTTGCTGCTGCATCTGTTCGACTTCCGCATCGTCCAGCGACTGGTCCGGGACCAAAAACGTCCCTTCGCCGCGAGCGCCCGTCAACTCCAAGAACTCCTGATCGTCAATAACCTTCGTCCCGTCGAGCTTCAGTCGCCTCCGTTGCAGCAACAGCAGTGCGAGCACATACCGAAACTTGTCAGTCGCTGGACTGGCCTCTTCGCATAGTTGTTCAAACTGTCGCATCAGCTCATCTGGGTCGAGAGCCTTCTTGGCCACCTTTTCGGCCTCCGGGACAACACACCGCCAA
Organism: Planctomyces sp.; assembly: GCA_031375695.1. Lineage (GTDB taxonomy): Bacteria > Planctomycetota > Planctomycetia > Planctomycetales > Planctomycetaceae > SXKJ01. The sequence continues at coordinate 8,955 of JANMIF010000131.1, read as the reverse complement.
TGAGCAATCGCCCCATGTGGCGGTTCCGACCATCCTTCATGCGAGAAATCAAACCTCAACAATTCGCCATTCTTTTCCACCAGCACGGAATGGCAGGAGCCGCCGGGCACCAAGTCTTTCCCCGTCGCCGCGCAGGTCTTGCCAATCGGTTTGATATGGTATTCCGTCACAATGCCCCTCACCCGTGAAAACCGAGGCGGGCTTGTACCCCGTCCAAGACAATCGCCTCAAGACGTCTTACAAATCACTGACCCGAAGCGCAAGCGAGGGCGGGCGTTCCGCAAGGCAATGATCGAAAGTCCCACGTATTGGGGAGCCCTCGCCCTCGCTCTCGCGTCGGGTTATTTCGCTTGCGCATCAAAGCAGAATGTCAGTTCTTGATCTCACAGAAACAAGCGGCCGAGCGAGATGATCGGCGAAGTCCAGGTGCAGGTTCAATACCCTTTTCATTGCGTGCCCAATAACATCCCGCGTTTTCCGTCACGGGAATTTGAGAAGAGAATCACAGGCATGTCCGGAACTTCGACAAAACGAGCCACACAAGCCATCGGTGCGAACATCGCCGAGCAAGTGCTAGTGCTCGATTTTGGTTCGCAGACTGCGCAATTGATCGCTCGCCGCGTCCGCGAGAACAACGTCTTTTGCCAATTGGTGCGACACGACTTGCCCGCTTCACGCATTAGCCAGATCGCACCGAAAGGACTGATCCTGTCCGGTGGGCCGGCCAGCGTGTACGGCAAAGGGTCGCCGCAGCCCGACCCGGAAATTTTCAACCTCGGCATTCCGATCCTCGGCATCTGCTACGGCATGCAGGTGACGTGTCAGACTCAAGGTGGCCAAGTCGCCCCTGGCCACACGCGCGAGTTCGGTCACGCGCCGTGTCGAGTCATTTCGTCCAGCGGCTTGTTCGACGGAGTCCCCGCGACATTCAACGCCTGGATGAGCCACGGCGATCAAGTCCGCGATCTCCCTGCCGAGTTCGAGCCGATCGCCGCCACCGAGACCTGTCCGAATGCCGCCATCAAACATCGCTCCGGAAAAATCTTCGGATTGCAGTTTCACCCCGAAGTGACGCACACCGAACACGGCGGGCAACTGCTCTCAAATTTCGTGAAGAAAGTTTGCGGCTGCCATGGGACTTGGAAGATCAGCGATTTCATCGAACAAGAAGTCGCTTCGATCCGCCAGCGAGTCGGCAGCAACCGCGTAATCTGCGGTCTCTCTGGCGGAGTCGATTCGTCGGTCGTGGCCGCGTTGCTGTCGAAGGCGATCGGCGATCAAGCCTCGTGCATTTTTGTGGACAACGGCCTGTTGCGGCTTGGTGAGTCGGAAGAGGTTCGCGACCGATTCTCGCAGCATTTCAAAACCGACTTGCACGTCGTCGATGCTCAGCGGCGATTCCTCGACGAACTCAGCGGCGTCAAAGACCCGCAGCAAAAACGCAAAATCATTGGCCGCGTCTTCATTGAAGTCTTCCGTCATGAAGCCAAGTCGATCCCGAACGCGAAGTTTCTGGCTCAAGGAACGCTGTATCCCGACGTTATCGAATCGGGGGGCAACCACGACGGTCCCGCCGCCACCATCAAGACGCATCACAACGTCGGTGGCCTCCCGGATGAACTCGGTTTTGAACTGATCGAACCGCTGCGGGATTTGTTTAAAGACGAAGTCCGGCAAATGGGCCTCGAACTCGGCCTTCCCGAACATCTGATTTGGCGGCATCCGTTCCCCGGTCCGGGCCTCGCCGTGCGCTGCCTGGGCGAGATCACCGAGCCGAAACTCGAAACGCTCCGCCAAGCAGACGCGATCGTCATCGACGAGTTGCATCGAGCCGGACTGTACCGCCAAATTCAACAAGCTTTCGCCGTGTTGCTGCCGGTTCAATCAGTCGGCGTGATGGGCGATGACCGCACCTACGAAGATGCTGTCGCTGTCCGTTGTGTCCAAACCGATGACTTCATGACCGCCGACTGGTTCCACCTGCCGTATGACGTGCTGCAACGCATCTCTACCCGCATCACAAACAGCGTCCGCGGTGTGAACCGCGTCGTCTACGACATCAGCAGCAAACCCCCCAGTACCATCGAATGGGAGTGAGATTGCGAAACGTCACGACGCCAGCGTTTTGGCCAACACGTCATTGACGACGGAATCGGTCGAGATGCCGTCGGCTTGCCCTTCGAAGTTGAGGATCAAGCGATGCCGCAAAACGCTGAGCGCGACCGCACGAAGGTCGTCGCGGGCGACATGGTAGCGGTGGTCAATGATCGCCAGAATTTTCGCGGCAAGGATCAGACTCTGAGCACCGCGTGGGCTACTGCCATAGCGAACGAAACGGTTGGTCATTTCGGTCGCGTGCGGATCATTCGGATGCGTGCCGAGAATGATGCGGACGGCATCGCGGCGGATTTCATCGGCGATCGGAATCTGCCGCGCGAGTTGCTGCATCGCGCGAATGCGGACACCGTCGAGCACCGGCGTGGCGTGCGGCAAGCTCACGCTCGTCGTGCGGTCGAGGATCTTTTCGAGTTCCGCGAGAGCTGGGAATTTCACGAGCAGTTTGCAAAAGAAGCGGTCGAGCTGCGCTTCCGGCAGCGGGTACGTCCCTTCCATTTCCAGAGGGTTTTGCGTGGCTAGCACGAAGAACGGATCCGGCAACTTGTAGGTCTGACCGGCGACGGTGACGGTGTGCTCTTGCATCGCTTCCAGCAATGCTGACTGAGTCTTCGGGGTCGCGCGGTTGATTTCGTCAGCCAGCACGATGTTGGCGAAGACCGGGCCTTGCTGAAATTCAAATCGCTTGCGGCCGGTCTCATCCTCCAGCACGACATTCGTGCCGATCAAGTCGGCGGGCATCAAGTCGGGCGTGAATTGAATGCGTGAAAACGTCAGACTCAGGGCATCGGCGAGCGTGCGGACCAGCAGCGTTTTTCCCAGCCCCGGCACTCCTTCGAGCAACACATGTCCGCCGGCAAGCAACGAGAGAAGCGTCCCGCGCACGATCTCATCCTGACCGACGATTACTCGACCGATCTCGCGGCGTAGCGTGTCGAAGTCGTCGCGAAAGCGATCCAATTGAGTTTGCAGTTCAGCGGTGTCCATTAGCCCCGGCTCCAGCGGAAGGAAAGTGAGATGGCAGTCTTGCGAGCCTTGAGCCGATTCGCAACGACTACCTTGGCGGCGTCACATCACAGTGGAATGGGAGCATCAGCATGTATGGCAGTCGCTCGACTTGTGCATCGCGGAATTCCGGCCGGCCGATGATCATGGCCTCGTGCCCGCCATCTGGCTGGGGAACGTACGTGCGAAACAGAAAGTCCCAACACGACAGACAGAAGCCGTAGTTGCTGTTTGTTTCGTGGTTCTCGATCGAATGATGCACGCGGTGCATGTCGGGTGTGACCAGTATCAACCGCAACACTCGGTCGAGCCACAGCGGAATTCGAACATTGCTGTGATTGAACAGAGCCGTCGCGTTCATCGCGATTTCAAAAACCATCACGGCCAACGCGGGTGCTCCGAGCAGCGCGATGACGGCAGCTTTCCACGCGAACGACAGCAGCGACTCGACCGTGTGAAATCGAACGCCGGTCGTGGCGTCGAAATCAAGATCGACGTGATGCACCAGATGCAGTCGCCACAGCCACGGGACTCGATGAAACACCCAGTGCTGTCCGTAGATCGCTAGATCAAACAGCACAACCGAGGCCGCGACCTCCAACCACGTCGGCAACGCGACGCCATTGAACAATCCCCAACCGCGATCATGCATGCTCATCGTCAGCCCGACCGCGCCGGCTGGTAGGATTAATCGCCACACCGCGCTGTTCAACAACGCCAACCCCAAGTTGCTGAACCAACGGAGCGACTTGCTTTGAGTTAACCGTCGTCGCGGTGCGAGCATTTCCCACACGGCCATCGCCAGCAGTATTCCGAGGAAACATCCGAAACGAATGGCGGCTTCTTGCTGCGGCACGGGCATGGATCAATTCTTTGGAGCCGCGAACGGACGGCGGCAAGTATCGAGCGGTTGCTTGACCGCGTCGTAGGCGGCTGCGGGTACAGGTGGCAACGGGGGAGCACTTTTTGCGCATGCACCGGCCAGAACCGAACCGAATAGCACGGCGGTGAAAAGCGTACACGCTCCTTGACGTGGCGATTCCTGGCGACCGCACCAAGCACCGTATGTGACCGCGAAAGTCAGCCCGATAAACATTGCCAAACTTTGCGCCGGAGCCGTGCCGATGCCGAGCAGCGCTTTCGGACATTCGAGCACGTTGGCGAGCACGAGGTACTCGTGAAACGCAGCGACTCCCAATCCTGCCCATGCGATGGGAACGGTCAGTAAACAAATTAACCCCGGACGTGATCGTTCCAGGTACCTGCCGAGTACCAGCACGGCCAGCGCGGCCATGACAAACGACCGCTGATAAAAACAGAGCGGGCAGGCTTTAAGTCCCAGCCCGATGCTGAGGTACACGCTGCCGATCATCCCGAAAACCGAAATCACACACGCACCGATTAACCATGTCCTCGCATTGCAGGCCGAACGGGATTCGGCAGTCCGTTCGGTCAACGTTGCATCTGACATTGGGAATCACTCCTAACCTGACGCGGGGGTTGATCCGCAGCATATCAGTGTTTTGCAAATCAAAGCGAGACACTTGCGAATCCACCCTTTGGGCGACAAAGCTCACCACTTCCAACAGGAGCAACCGGCATGGCATCACGCAAGAAAACTCAGCCGAAGACCACACGGGGCTCGACTGCCTCCGTCCAGCAGTCTCTCGCCGTTCATCCGCGAGTCAAAGTTTGGCTTGAGGTCGGCGAGGACTATGTCTTCGGTTGGGGAATCTGCGAGATCTTGCTGGCCGTGCGTGAGACCGGAGCAATCAAAAACGCGGCAGCTCGATTAGACAAGAGTTATCGGTACGTTTGGGGCCGCGTGAAGGATGCCGAAGCGACGCTGAAGCAACCGCTGGTTGAAACTCGCGTCGGCGGAGTCGTCGAGCAGCGAAGCGATCTGACGCCACTGGCCAATCAACTGGTCGAAGACTTCGTCGCGTTTCGGGCGCGGATGCTGGAGATCGCTCGCGGCGAGTTCGCATCTCGATTCGCCGCGCTCAAGCCGCAGACTCGTCGCCGGCGATCTTGATGAATACAGTTTCCCGAATCGTTTCGCGGTGCGATTTACTTGGGAGGTTCGGCATGAGTGCGTGGGTGTTGGGACTTCATCGAGAATTACGAGCCGGCGGGCGGTTGTCGGCGTTGAGTCGCGACGGTTCACAGATTCGGGCAGCGGAGTGGTCGGTGTGGTTGCTGATGGGCATGGCGGCGGCGTGTGCATCGGCATTGCCGGATTGGAATTTGAAAGTTCCGGGACATGCGATTTTGCGATCGGTCTTTCCGATGGCGCTGGGCTTGTCGCTGGCTCCGCGACGTGGTGCCGGGGGGGTGATGGGCATTGTCGCCGCGCTGACGGCGTTGGCTCTGCGTTTTTCCGGCACGGCGGAGGTTGGTTTTGGCGCGTTGACGAGCCTTTCGCTGACCGGACCTTTGTTGGATGTCGCGTTGTGGAAAGCTCGTGCTGGCTGGAGGCTGTATGCGGGGATCATCCTGGCCGGGCTGTCGAGTAACCTCATCGCGATGGGGATCAAGGTTGCCGAGAAGCTCTTGATGAGTGGTGGCGGCGGAAAACGGTCGTTTGCATCGTGGTTGGCTCAAGCAGCTTGGACGTATCCGTTGTGCGGCATCGTGGCTGGCTTAGTCAGCGCGGCCGTTTGGTTTCGGTGGCAATCGCGCGAATCGGAAAGGGCTGGCGATGATTCTGGTTGGCATTGACGATACCGACTCGCTGGAGTCGCGCGGCACGAACAAACTGGCTCGCGAATTGGCGCGGCAGGTCGCGACGAAGTTTCGGTGCCGAGCGATCGTGCGGCATCAGTTGCTGTTCGATCCGCGAATTCCGTTCACCAGCCACAACGGTTCGGCCTGTTTGTGGCTGGAGGCTCGCGAGGATGATGTGACCAAGGCGGAACTCACGGTATTGTTCGACGAGCTTCGAGCCGGCATGTTGGCAGATTTCATTCCCGGCAGCGATCCGGGGTTGTGCTTGGCGACACATATCTCGCCGGAGATCACCGCGTGGGGCCAACGCTGTCAGCAGGACGTCGTGACTCAAGCCGAAGCCCACGAGTTGGCCGCGCGCTGCGGCGTTCGGCTGGAAGGCTTAGGTGGTACGAATGGCGGCGTGATCGGCGCGTTGGCGGCGATCGGTTTGACGGCGGACGGCAATGATGGACGCTTGGTTCAATGGCAAGAATGGCCCGACGAACTGACCGGGCCAACACCGGTCGAGCGGCTTTGGGAACGAGATATCGAAGTCCGAGCGCTGACTGCCGATGCCGCCGACAACCGGCGTCCGACTCGATCCGACGGCCGCGAATTGCACATCGGCATCGTCGATGTCGGCAAACACGCTCGCGCGAATCTGCGAGAGCACCGAGCTTGCCTGTTCGTGATCCCTGCCCCACCCGAAACTCGCGACTGGGCCGAATGGATGTCGCTCAAGCTGAGGTGAAGCCTTGCGGAGAAATGGATCACGGCTACACTGCCGCACGAATCGCATGGCCGTGCCATTTGGGTGGTATGCGGTGAGCCGGTCATTCCGGCTGGATGGCGAGAGCGTCGGCGAGCGGATTGGCTCGTGGCTCGCGATTCGGCCGCCGCCGTTTGACCGGCAAACAACCTGCTTCAATGTTTTGCCAGCGGCGGCAGTCTTGCAGACGGGGACAACGCGCACTCCGTCCAACAGGAGGCTGTTATGGCTCGCAAAGGTTTCACGCTCATTGAATTGCTCGTCGTGATCGCGATTATCGCGATCTTAATTGCATTGCTGTTGCCCGCCGTGCAGCAAGCTCGTGAGGCGGCACGGCGATCGCAGTGCCGCAACAACCTCAAGCAGATCGGGCTCGCACTGCACAACTACGATGGGAGCCATCGCGTCTTCCCGATGGGCGTGCTCGGCGTGAATAGCACAGCGTCCGCGACGAATCAGCTTCACACTTGGATGACGCTGCAACTGCCGTATCTGGATCAGGCCCCGCTTCAGAAAAAGTACAACTTCAATGTGGCCTACAATTCCGCGAGCAACGCCGCTGTCGTGTTGACCACGTTGCCTGCCTACTTGTGCCCATCGCACGATCAGCAGCAGCCGGTCGGCGGACTGTTTGGGCAAAGCCACTACGCCGCGAATGCGGGAACTCAGCCGGGGCAGAACGACGGTCTCTTGTTTCCGCTGTCAAGCACCACTCTGCGAGATGTTCGCGACGGCACATCGCAGACGATCGCCGCCAGCGAGATTGCGTTTGACATGGGAGGTTGGGCGTGTGGTGTGGCTGGCGGAGGTGGTGGCGGTGGTGGCGGAGGTGGTGGCGGAGGCAGTCAAGGTTATGCGCGAGCCGTTCTCCGTTGGTGGCAAACATTCTCGGCAACTCCGGCATGTAAGTCAGGTATTAATCCGCCAGCGACGGCCTGCAACGAACGCCGCTTCCAGTTTTCGAGTCTGCACGTCGGGGGCGCTCACACCTTGATGACCGACGGCCAAGTCCGTTTCTTGAGCGACAAGCTCGACGTCAATGTGCAACGCGGACTAACCACTCGCAACGGCCGTGAAGTGGTCAGTGAGTTCTGATGCCATGCTCTGTCGGGACGCGGTTTCAGGAGGAGACGGTCGCGCAACCCAAACCGATGGTCGAGATCGGTGGCAAGCCGATTCTGTGGCACATCATGCAGCACTTCGCTCATCTCGGCTGCGATGAAGTCTTCGCTGCGCTGGGCTACTGTCGCCAAAATGAATTGCGACAAACCACTGGTTTGTTTGAACACTTTCGGCCGTACCTCGCGGAACAGGTTGTTCGCCGTGGCGAGCCACAAGCACTTGCCGAACAATTCGTTGATCGATGGCCACGGACTACCTGCTCGAATCGAATGTGCAAGTCGCCGAGCAAACCGTGCCCCGCTCGAACGCTTGCAGCGATTTGGTCGGGGGACCGAACAATGGATCGTCCGCCCGTTTTTACGTAGCGGATGCGGCGCCGCCGCTCACTCAAGCCGAGTGACATTCGCGGGCAAGAGGCTCACCGGAGGTTAGCGACCGAATTGATGTGGGCCTTCGCACAGGCTTGGCTGCGGACGACTCGGAGCCTAATCTCGCTCGCCGTGTGGCTTGATCGGCATTGATTCGCTCAGCCGCCAATGAGAATTCAATCGGATTCGCGGAGCGGCACGACATGTCCAGCATTGTTTCGACCAGACAATTTCTGTGGCGAAGTCTGAGATATCACGCTCGATCGCATTTGGCAGTTGGGCTGGGTGTCATTGTTGCCGCGATGGTGATCGGCGGAGCAATGATTGTCGGCGATTCGGTCCGCGACAGTTTGACGTCGCTGAGTCTGTCGCGGTTGGCTCAGGTCGATTATGGATTGGTCAGTCACCGCTTTTTTCGAGAAGCCTCGGTGGCTGCGCTGGCTCAGCAACCGGCGTTCGTAAAACGGTTTCAGTCGGCGGCTCCGGCGTTGGTGTTTTCTGCGAGTGTTGAGCGACGCGTGAAACACGACGACGGCCGGAATGAGCGAACGCGGTCCGGCGGGATTTCGTTGTACGGCGTCGATCAGCGATTGTGGTCGCTGCTGGATACGGCCGGCGTTCAATTGCCAACGGCAAAAGGTGTGGTGCTGAATTCTCGTTTGGCCGAGCAATTGGGTGCGACGGTCGGTGATTTGTTGACGCTGTGGGTCGAACTGCCGCCGACGATCCCACGCGACAGTTTGCTCGGTGGGCAGGAGGAGCAGACAACTCAGGAGATTCGCGTCACAGTCGAAGCGGTCTTGCCAGAACGGGCTGGGGCAGGACGGTTTGATCTGCAACCGAGTCAGCAGTTTCCGAAAGTGGCGT
>JANMIF010000125.1:0-1952 GCA_031375695.1 Planctomyces sp. | reverse complement strand
GCGGATGATGCGCTCACAACCTTTGCGAGTGAATACGCTCGTTTGAATCGCCGACTCTTCGGGCATCCCGCGATACAGGAAGCCGCCGATGTTGGCGTATTCCCCTTCGGTGTTCTCGCGGAAGACGAGCATGTCGATGCTCCCCCCCGGCTTGTTTCGCAGCGGGCTATCGACGCCGGGATACAGGTACGCCGGCCGCAAGCAGACGCACTGATCGAACCGCCGCCGAATCGGCAACAGCAAGCCGTTGAGCGTCACGTGATCCTGCACGCTCGGATGCCCGACCGCTCCCAGCAAGATCGCATCGAACCCGGCCAGCGTGTCGAGGTAATCCGCCGGAGCCATCCGCCCGTTTTGAAAGTAGTAGTCGGTCCCCCACGGAAAGTGAGTCCACTCGCACCGAGCGTCCGACTTCGGAGCCGCGGCATCGGCGACTCGAATGGCTTCGCGAATGACTTCGGGACCAATACCGTCACCCGCGATGACGGCGATGCGAAATGTCTTGGTCATGGTTGTTCCACGATCTGTTGAAGCAGATTTTCGATGCGAAGGTGCAAAGATCGCAAAGCCTCGCGAAGAAAACAATCGGTCATTTCTTTTCCGACCAATCGACTTGGCAGTTGGGTTTGGCTTTGCGGAAGGCTTCCACGCGGGCGGCGGTGGTGGGGGTCTCGTTGATGACCAGCCATTTGAGGTTCGGGAGCGTCTGCAAGCGGTCGAGGACGCGATCTGTCACTTGCGAATTGCTCAGATGCAGTGCCTCCAGTTGGACTAGGCGATCGAGTTTCATCAGCGACTCCTCCGACGCGGGGTTCCCGCTGAAGTGGAGACCTCGCAGGGAACGACAACCGGCAAGTTGATCCAGCAAGCCATCGGTCAGTGTCAGCGAGTTATTGATCAATGCCAAAATCCAAAGTTTGTCGGGCAGAGTCAGGTTGGCCAGATCCTCGTCACGAAGATTCAAATTGACGAGATGGAGTTGCTTCAACTGAGTGTGCTGGTTGAGTTGCGGCACAAACTCGGGCTTGAAGTAGCCGCCGCCGAACGCCAAGTGTTCGAGATTTGGTAATTGGCTGGCCGCCTGCAGCGCGCGGCTGGTCAACGAACCATAGACTTGAGCGATGCGGTCGTTGGCGGGGAGCAGGGCTTGTGTGGGATAGTCCCCCTGAAACGGGTGCCCGAGGTGTAGTTCAACGTCGATGAGTTGGTATCCGTCGTCGAGCAGTTGTCGGACGGCGGTCGGTTTGGCATTGGCGAGGACGGGGCCGGCGGCGGGGGACATCCCTTTGCCGCGCGGGGTGAGCGTCCAGGCATGGATCGTCCAACCGGGAGGACAGCGGAGCGTGGGCATGGCGTTACCGAGGCCCGATTGGCCCTCGGCGGCGGAGAGGCGGGACGGATCGCCTTGCCACTTCAGCAACTCTTCGCCGTCCTTCAGGATGGTCAAGCCGTCGTGACGGACTTGGCAGACGAGCTCGATCTTTTCGCCGGGTGTCAGCAGTCGGCCATCGACTTTCGTTTCGTTCTGAGTGCTCGGTTTGCCATCGACTCGTTGCAGACCTGCGTGGCGGGGATCGACATAGAACTCGCACGGTCGGCCGCGCCAGGCCAGTCCCAGTCCGAGCCATTCCGGCTGAGCGGGTGCGGTGGCCGAGAAGGTCAGGTCGTACTCGCCGTCGATCGCGATGGGGACGGTCGTGCGGACATCGACGAAGGCCTGAGGATCGATGAGTTTCCGTTGCGGTTTCGGATCGGCCAGCGCTAGCAGGTCAATCGGTTGATCGAGCGGCTCGCGGTGGAACGAGGGCAACGGTTCCTGAGCCAGCTTGCCGACCAGCTTCACGAATTCGGACGGCTTGAGCAGTTGAGTCTTTCCCGGCTCGGCCAGTGTCTCGACCTGCATGTTGATCAGGCCATCGAGTTCGGCGTAGCGATCGAGCAATGCGCTGTGT
>JANMIF010000452.1:0-66549 GCA_031375695.1 Planctomyces sp. | reverse complement strand
CGTGGACCAGCGCACTGCAACGTCGGCATCCTGACTCAAAAAAACTCATCGCAGCCTCCTTGCTACGTGGGACTTGTTACATCCACACAGTCGCAGGAGGCTGCGATTTTGTTAAGACGAATTGAACGGTATTGGGGCTAGAGTCGGTCACGTCCCGCAAGATTCTGGCGGCCCTTTCCGGCGGCGAATTGGAACGTCTTGCCATCGCTCAGGCACGAGGCCATCAGCGTGTTTCCGGGGCCGTCAACCGAGCGATCAAAGAGCTTCTCGCAACTGGTGTGATCGAACAGACCATTCCCGAAAAACCAAACAGCCGCTTGCAAAAGTATCGGCTCACGCAGAAGGGCCGTGCTTGGCTGGCGTCAAAGCAAACTTCGAGTCGCACTCGTTAACTGACTGATCGAATTGGCCACGTTGCTCAGACGAAGCTCGGCAGCGTTGGCGTATTGGGAACTGAGTTCGCAGCCGATGAAGCGGCGATTTCCAAGCTATGCGGCAACTCCGGACGTGCCACTGCCAGAGAACGGGTCGAGAACCAGATCACTGGGATTGCTCGCACACATGACAAAGGGGCGCAAAAGGTCGAGCGGTAGTTGGGTTGGAAAGTCTGGCAATCGTTCCTTGCTGTTCTCAACAAGGCGTGGAATGCACCAGACGTTATCCCACAGCTTGTCATGCGGGGCGGCGCGTTTGTCAGCGTATTGAAATTTGGCGATCGGATCGTCGGCTGACAGCATCGGCATTGAAGATGAAGTGGCGAGGGTTTTTGACGCAGTAGAAGATATGACGCGAGCAGCGGTTGAAATTGTTCGTGCAGTTCACGCCGAAGGTTTCATACCACTTGATCCAGGCGCGGCGATGCAGGCCGGTCTGGCGGAGTAGGATGCTGAAGCGATCGGCGTATTCGTAGTTAATCATCACCCACAGGCTGCCGTCGTCGGTGAGCGTTCGGACGCAGGCGTCCATCCATCGTTTGCACCAAATCAGGTACTCGTCGTCGCCAAGGCGGTCGGCGTGTGAACCACTCCCATAGTCGATCCCGATGTTGTACGGCGCGTCCGCAAAGATCAGACGAACCATGTTGGGTCGAAGCCGTCCCATCTCTTCGATGCAGTCGCCAACAATGATTTGCCAAGCACTTCCACTTGGCTTCGACTTGGTAGCTTGCTCGGCGAGTTGGATTTGCTCTTCGCGCTTCGCCTCACGTTCGGATTCGCGTTTCGCTTCGGCCAATCGAAGTTCGCCGGACTTCACTTGACGATAGAGCGTTGGAGCATCCCGTTGCAGCCGTTGGGCGCTTTGCACTTTTCGATGCGAGACGCCGTAGCTGGTGGCCACAACCTCTCGCGACTCTTTCGCCCGGTTGCGGTCAGGCTGCTTGAAGTGGACCCCAAGAGTTGGACAGTGGGAGACGCTATTTAAGAGAGAGTTGGCCGACGTGTTTTCGACCGTTGCGTCTGAGATTGATCTGCCGGCTCCCAATCTGGACATACCACGATTGGGTGAACTCTCGGAAAAACGGCTTCGGCTGTTTCATAGCGAACCCTCCAATCCAGGAACACGAGGTGTTGGACTGAAAAGTTCGCACCGGCCTCACCTGTTGCGTTCCACCGCACAGGTGAGGCTTCTATCACTGCAATTAACTCTGCAATTCGCTGCCAGACACTCGTTGCCCCAAAACTTCATCGACGCAAGTTCCTTGATTTCTGGGGTCTACGGATTGGACGATACAAGACTCGAACTGCTTCGCCGTAACTGGCGACCGTGTAAGCGACTCCGGCGAATTGCTTCATTCGTCGGATGAAAGCGCTGCAACTGGCGCTGCAATTCTGGCTCGGATTGGTGCGGATCTTGATGCTGGCTTGGCGTTGATCGTCGATGCGGGACCGATGCTGGCGGCGGACATTCGCCAAGCGATGCTGGACTTGCTTCGCGATGCGCTCACGACCTTGGAAACGATCGGGGAAGGGGTGTCGCGATGAAATGCTCGCGAAGGGGACGCGGGACGGGCATGGCGTTGGCGGAGTTGCAGGACGCTGACATCGCGAGCCGGCTGGGGAAGCGGGTGAAGTCGGCGCGGCGGAATCTGTGGCCATTGCTCGTCGGACGCTCAGCAAGCGATACGGGTCCGGCCCCGCGATACCCTGACGACCGCGACTACGACCGGTGAGAGGGGGGGCTTGGGTAGGTTCTTTGGGAGGGTATCCGCCGCAGTGGGGCGAAGCCCTGATGGCGGTGTTTTTGCACGGACACCATTTTTTTCCGCTGAAAGAAAGAACGGATTCCAATGGCAACGAAGATCAAGACGACAAAGAAGTTGGCAACCAGTTGGACCGACGACGAACTGAAGGCCGCGCTCCGAACGGTGCCGCAACGGATCGTTGGTCAAATGTGCGGAATGCGACAAACCGTACACCTTCAGCGAGTGGCGACTCGCTGGAGCTTCCCGATTGACGGCAAGACTGTGGATCTGTTTGCCGTGATGAATCGGTTGTGGTCATTCCTGACTCAATATGGCCCGATGCTGTCAGCCGTGATGGAAGACGTGGGGGAGGATGACGGCGACGACAACGCGCTGGGTGTGCGATACCTGCGGGCCAAGACGCGGAAGACTGAAGCGGAAGCAGACGCGGCTCAATTGCGAGTCGAGGAGCGGAAAGGGACTCTCTGCCAGAGAGACTTCATCCACGACTTTCTTTCGCGACTGGCCAACCGAATTCGGTCGGCTGGCGAACAAGCTCAGCGGAACTGGGGCGAAGATGGGTTTGAACTGTTTCACCAAATCGAGCTGGCGACGCGCGAAGACATGGCGCGACTCGCAAAAAAAGAATCGGAGTCGGAAGCGGTTGCAGCCGACTCGACTAGAGACAAGTCATCGGGCCGATCGCGGCGCGGCATATTGAAAGCCAAACGACCGCGACGCACTACAGCGAAATGAGAATGGGCATGGTGCTCATTGACGATTCGGAATTTGTTGGGAGTCTGAAACATGCGAACTGAAAACGATGCAGCCGATCTGGACGAGAAAACAAGCGTTTTACTGGCCATGTTGAGCGACACCGAACGCGCGGAAGTTCTGGCCGACTTGGCCGCGGAGGAATCTCGGCAAAAAGAACGCCGACGAAAAGTGGCAATCGACGAACTCACGACTTTCGCCGATCACTTGTCGCTGTGAGCATTGAAATGGTTGGGCCGTTGCATCCCAGCGATTGAGTGCTCGTTAGGAACAAGTTCTCGGCCAGTGATACATTTCACCGACAAAGTACAATTCAGGTTCGGCAAATGTTACTTCGGTATCAATCACCGCAGCAACATGCGCGGTACTGTAAATGCCGACGCAAGCGAGAATGTCTTCCGGTTTCTTGCGGACTTGCCTGGAATTCTTTTCAATGGCAATCACGCGCGTCTGAATCTCGCACAGCGTCCACCAACTCACGAGGAACATCATGGCGGCTTTCGTCTGTGACTGTGGCAACCGAGTTGTGGTCTCGACCGAAGAAGGCCAACGGATCGCTGCCGCCGGCGAACGAGTCACATGCCCAAAATGCGGGAAACGACACAAGGTCGCGTTACCGAAGTCCGCTGAGAAAGTCACTGACACTTCGCGGAGCACGGAGCCGCCAACGTCAGAGCTACCGACGGAAGATTTGCAGCGCTGTACTGCGGTAACAAAGCTCAATCCCATCGTTGAGACTGCGGTCAATTCGCCAATCGAACCCGGCAACATCATTTCGCCGCCAGTCGTGGCGTCAACGGAATTGATGGCGAAGCGAGCAAAGTGGCGGATTTGGGCCACAGTTGGTTCCGTTGTTGTGCTGATCGCCCTGTGCTCGATGTTTTTCAATGGCCGAGTATCAGAGCGTTTTGAAAGCAAGCGTGCGGGAGATGAGCGGGATGACAAAGGTCCGGTGGCGAGTGTCAAAGATCAAAGGGGTGAGAAGGCGGTCGCCAGTAGCGACAAGGTTCCAGAACTTGCGGATTTGATCGAAAAGATAGAACCCGCAGTGATCGTGCTTCACGTCAAGTTAAAAAACGGAAGGGCGATCGGAAGCGGGTTTGTCGTGGAGTCGAGCGGGATTGCCGTCACGAATCATCATGTGATCGACGGCGGTGAAAAGGCGATCGCTCGATTCGCGGACGGCGAAGAGTACAACATGGAAGGCGTCTTGTTCGCCGATCCTGATCGCGACATCGCGATCATTAAACTCTCGAATGCCGAAAATCTTCCGACGTTGAGACTTGCCAAGACGCTTCCACGAAAGGGTGAATCGACGATCGCGTTCGGCGCACCCGAAGGGCTGACATTCACGGCCACGGAAGGAATTGTCAGTGCGATCAGAAGTGATTTGGATTCTGAAAAGGACGCCCTGCCACGAGCGGGAACGTGGATCCAAACCAGTACGCCAATTTCGCATGGAAGCAGCGGCGGGCCGCTACTAAACCGGCAGGGTGAAGTGATTGGAGTAAATGCGCTTTCTCGTGTGTCCGGTCAGAATTTGAACTTCGCTGTCGCGTCGATCGAAGTCATTGATGCACTCAACTTGTCGAAGGATCAACCGGTCAAGTTGCTCGACGGAATTGCGGAAAGGCAGAAACCTTTCTTTCAAAAGATTGCAAATCAAATCGCTGATCGAAAACGACAGGCAGCGAAGCTCAAGCCGCAAATCGAAACAGCACGGCAACGACTCAAACAAGCTTTTGTAGCGGCAAATGTTGGTGACGAACTTTCACCCCGCGAGGAATTACAAAGTCTTGCGAAGAGGTTGAAGACGATTGCAACGCAAGAGCTTAATGTCCATGAAATTGGTTTTGACCCACCAACGATTGGTGATATCGGCCGATACGTAGGCACGAGAGTCAAAGTCGTTCAGACGCTTTCAAAGGATAAAGGAGAATGCCTCGCCGCACCGATTCGGTTTCGGTATCTTCCCACCACTGAATTCCGTGGTCGCGAGATTCCAACTGGTCCGTTGGTGGAGGAGTTTAGCAGGGCCATCAAAATACGTGGCCTCGATCCCAGCGACGTTGTGGATGGAACTCTGCTGCAAATCCGTAGGAACTTGGTGTTTGAGATCACCGGAACGTACACATATACCACAGTGGCTGGAGGCACAAATACCGTCTTTGAAGCTGATTGCATACTCAATACTGATCACGTCATTGAGGCTATGGCAAAAGATGACGCTTTCCGTGTGGATCTAAGCATCCCACCATTGAGTGAGGATGAGGAACAAAAGCGGCTCGCTACCCAGGAGAAGAACGCCCGCGTGGCTGAAGCCGCACGAATTCAGAGAGAACAAAAAGAAAAGGAGGAACGACTCCAGAGAAAACAAATAGAAAGAGACGAACGAGCGGAGGAGGACCGTAAAGATGCCCAAGCCCGTCGTGCAGCGGCTGAAGAAAGAGACAAAAGGGAGAAGGAAGACCGCGAGAAAAAGGCCGCAGCCAAACTGACGCTAGCGAAGGGTTTCGTTGCCAGCAATAAGACTGATATCGCGAGAAAAAGATTGCGCGATGTCATTAGTGAGTTCCCGGACACTTCCGCAGCAGAAGAGGCAAAAGAGCTGCTCAAAAATCTTTGAGAAATTTAGTGCCAATCATCTGCCGACGGCACTCGCCCGTTTGCTTTGGAGACGACTCCACGGCTGCTACCGCAGAATTCCTGGGTGGCCGGGGAGCGGCTTGTCTTGTTCAGAGAATCCGCCCATTCCCCAACTCGCGTTGAAAAACTGCGAGCGTTCGTGACAATCCGCTATCGGGTTGCCGTGGCTGTCTTGCAAGCGGTCACGTCGAGCAAATGGCCCACCGGCTGATGCGTGTTTCCTACGTTGTCACGCTCGCCGGTCGCGCCGGCCCGCTTCAAAACGTGGGATGCGATGATGAACAAGGCGACTCCGCTCGTCACCAAAGAAGATCTCGATTGCGCCCGTGCCGCTGCGCAGAATCTTGGGGTTGCGATCTTTACCTTCGATTCGATCGCGATAACGATCAAACAAGCAAAGGGGCCAGAAGGTCTCGTTGAAGATTTTGTCGCTCATTGGACTGAACTGGATCGTTTGAAGAAAGAATGGGAACACGCATTCGGAAGCCAACCGAATATCCGTGACGCCATCGAATTCGCGAATCGCGATAGAGGAAGTATTCGCGTTTGCGGAATCGACGCCGCGACGGCTCACGAAGCTGTTGGCTTGAGTGCTGGATGCCGAATACGGATGCGCGAGGTTTATGGGGTCGGTGTTCGAGGACTTCTCCCCGAAGAATGGGGAATGGTCGCGGACGCAATCGTGACGATGTGCGGTGGCGATGCTGTTTTCAAACTGCCCGCTCTGCTGACTGAGGAATTCAATCGCGCTCTTGGTGAGATAAGTACGAGCGGTCGCCGAGACGGCGGGACAACAGACGAAACCGCCGTCGATGGTCCGTTTGGTTTGAACGGCTTCCGATGGCAAACTTGTGAGAGGATTGGAATGGAACCGCTGCCGTGGAAGTTGATTCGCCATCTTTGGAGTACGAAGGATCGAACCGCAACCTACACCGACCTTGCGGTCAAAGTTTGGGACGATGTTCAACGCAATCTTCGTAATGGTGATGAACTCCCGTCAGCAAGGAAGAAGGCGAACAAGTTCTTTGAAGCCGGGCCGTTTCCATTTCGAGTGAAGCTGTCTCCGAAGCGTGAAGTCGCTGCGCTTGTCCAAACAGCAACCGCAATTCCTGCGAAACCAAAAGCGGGAAAAAAAGCCCCAAAAAGCCCTCACACGGCCCGCCAGTAGCCCGCACCGGTCATCACAATTTCGCCCGACTCAACCATGAGCCGGAGATGCGATATGACGACTGACCGCGACGCCCTGGACTGTCTGGCCACCCCCGCCGAGATACGGCTCGCACTCGCGCGCCGTGTGCGTGAGGCAGACACGCTACGGCGTCTGTTGCGCCTCGCCGAGACGGCGGCAGCAGATCGCGCCGACATCACCGCGGCCGAGCCGGCATACATCATGCGGCTGCGCGAGATCGCAGCCGACCGCGCCACTCTGCCGCACGTCGGCGAGCACATCGCGGCGGCCCTCGCTGATCACGACGCGCGGAGGGCCGGGACATGACGTGGATACAGGTTCGCACCGATCTTTGGGACGATCCGCGTGTTGCCGCGTTGTGCGACAAGCTTGGCGTGTGCGAGGCGACGGTTGTCGGCGGGCTGTTCCGGTTGTGGTCGCTCGCGGATCAGCATTCGGTTGATGGGTTGTTGGCCGCGATGACGCCGGCCGGGTTGGATCGCAAAACCGGGTTGAGCGGGTTCGCTGCGGCGTTGAACGACATCGACTGGTTGATTTGTGACGCCGACGGTCTGCGCGTCCCTCGATTCCACGAGCACAACGGTCAGTCTGCGAAGCAACGGGCATTGGCTGCGAAACGAATGTCGCGATTGCGTTGCGGTAATGTTGCGCTCCCGTTGCGCGACGAGCGCAACGAAAACGTGACAGCCGCGTCACCGACAGGACAGGACAAAGACAGACCGTCTCCCGTCTCCCGTCACCTGTCTCCCGAAGCGCTGCCGCAAAAGATTCGCGAACAGATTTCAGACGACTGGTTCGCGAAGACTGCCGAACCGCGCAAGTTCGACGGGGCAGACGGTTCCGAGGCGTCGGCATTCGATCCGATCAGCCGCGACGAAATGCTGAGCGATCCCAGCGCGATGGCCGATTGGTGGCGTTATCAACTTGGCCGTGACGACCCGTTGCTCGGCACTGAGCCGGCTTGGTGTTTGGTCGCGTTGGCGCTCGGATTGAAGTTCTCGAATCCAAAATCGACCCGCTGGAAATCTCGCATCGGCGCGTGGGCGAATGCGATTCGGCGCGGCTGGTGGAATCAGGCGGGGCCGTACCTCGACCGGGCGGAGAAGTTGTTGCGGCCGGTTGTTTTCGGGGAGGGGGCACGATGACGGATCGTCGGGAACAACTTGGCTGGGCGAATCACGAACTGCATCTTGAGAACGAGCGGTTGCTGTTGTGCTGTTTGATGACCTCGCCTGCGGCTCGCGACGATGTGCTGTGGCAGTTGCGTCGTGATCACTTCTACGCCGACAAGCATCAGCGGGTTTTCGACGCGGTGCAAACGCTCGCGGATCGGAATGAGCCAATCGAACCGGTGACGGTGGCGACGCGGTTGGCCGAGTCGAATGACCTTCAAGCGGCGGGAGGCGAAGAATATCTCATTGCCATTTTCGAGAAGCTCTACAACGCCGCTCACGCCGGTTACTACGCGAAGCTCGTGCGTGAGCAATCGGTCAAACGGCAGGCGAAGTATGCGGCGGCTGACGTGATCGAAGCGGTCAACGCCGATCAACCGTTGGCCGACATCATCACGAAAGCCGAAGCGACGCTGGGGACGGTCTGCGAATCGGCAATCCCGGCCACGACGATCGACATGAAATCGCTGATCCTGGACGTGATGGCCGACGTGACCGCTCGATATGGCGAGCAACGAGCGGTTGGGATGCCAACCGGCTTCGCCGATCTTGACCAAGTGCTGATCGGGCTGAACGGCGGCGAGTTGATCGTCGTGGCGGCTCGGCCGGGACTCGGCAAGACGGCGTTCGCGGTGTCGATGGCGCTGCAGATGGCTCACGCCGGCAAGTCGATACTTTTCTTCTCGCTCGAAATGGGCAAGCTCGAAATCGGTCTGCGGCTGTTGTGCTCGGAATCAGGCGTCAACGCGGAAACGATCAACACCGGGTTCAAAAATGTCCCGGCCGATGACCTCGAATTCGAGCACGACAAGCTGATGCGCGCGGCATCCGTGCTGCAAAAGTTGCCGATGCACCTGGACGAAACGCCGGCACAGTCGATGCGGGCGATCGCGTCGATTGCTCGCCGCACGAAACGCCGTCACGGCCTGGACGTGCTGTTTCTGGATTACATCCAGCTCGTTGAACCGGAAGACAAGAAAGCTCCGCGTGAGCAGCAAGTCGCCACGATCAGCCGGCGGCTCAAGGCGCTCGCGAAGGAACTCGGCATCCCGATCATCGTGTTGGCTCAAATCAATCGCGCGGTCGAAGCTCGTAACAACAAAAAGCCGATGCTGTCGGACCTGCGCGAAAGCGGTGCGATCGAACAAGACGCCGACCGAGTCTTGTTCCTGTACCGCGAAGACTACTACTCGCCGGGGACGAACCGGGGCATCGCCGAAGTGATCATCGCCAAGAACCGCCACGGCCGAACGCATCCCGGCATCGAACTCGGTTGGATCGAAAGCCGAGCCAAGTTCGTTGACCGCAGCGAAGTGCTGATCAACCGCCTGCCGCCGTCATCGAACCGACTCGGCCCGAAGACATTCTGACCCTCGAAACACGAACGGACGGCCCGCGCCAACGAGCCGTCCGTATCAATCACAGCAGCCGATTTTGAAAGGACAACTGCCATGACGGAGCGGACGCTATTCCCAACTGACCCGCCGGACAAGCCGCCGTCGCCGAAACTGCCGCACAATCGAACCGCGACCAGCAAGCTCGCCGCGCAGTCGATGCGACCTCTCGCCGGCGCTCAGCAGCAACGGGTGCTCGAATGCCTGCAACAAGCCGGGGCGGCTGGACTCACCGATGAAGAAATTCAGACCGCGTTGAACCTGAGCGGTAACAGCGAACGCCCTCGCCGCTCGCGATTGGTAGAGCTCGGTCAGGTGGAAGACTCACACAACATGCGAATGAACCGATCGGGCCGACCAGCAACCGTGTGGATTGCTGTCTCGCCCGATAAACGACCGGCCCTGGCCTCGAAAGGCGACTGGCCGACAAATGGCAAATCGAATCCGAACCGAGCCGGCGCGACGGAATGCGTTGTTGATTTTCAAATCTGAGTGAGGGGCGGCATCGTGCCAAACAACGAACTACAACTTATCCGCACGAACCGCGCCGTCCCGCGCTTCGGGCTGTCAATTCGAGAGGCGGCGAAGTCGATTGGGCTGAGCGAAGGGGCGTTCCGCGAATTGCTGCCGACGATTCCGCACATCCGAGTGGGACGCCGAGTGATCATACCGGTTGACGGATTCAAGTCGTGGCTGGAAAAGCAATCCACCCCCAATTCCGAGCAGTAAGGCTTGACCGATGCGATTAAAATGTCGATATTTGTCTTTGGAACAAATACTATGAAATCCGTCCTCGACCAGATTCGCGCCGCCATCAACGCCAGTGACGCAACTCGCTACCGCATCGCCAAAGATGTCGGAATGGATCACGGGCAAATGAGTCGGTTAATGAGCGGGCAAATGAGCCTGAGCCTGGAAGCATTGGAACGGCTCGCCGTCTACCTCAACCTGGAAATCGTGATTCAGCCCAAAGCGAAGAAATCTCGCGGCAAGAAACAGGGGAACTGATTGTGGCGACTCTCAAGTACGACCAACCGAACCGGACGGGCATCATTCAATTCGTGGATCGCGATGAAGGCCGGCGGACATTCCGACTTTCCAACGTCAGTCGGACAACCGCTGATCGCTACTTCAACCACATTTCGCACCTGAACGATGTACGCCGCATGAATTCGTCCGTTCGCGGCGAGACCGTCGAATTCCTTAATGCGCTGGGAAAACGGGACTACAAGCGGCTGTTGAAGCTCGGACTTGTTGAACCCCGTCCAGGCGATGACGATGAAAAGAGTCTGACGACGCTGGGAGAGTGGATCGGCGAATTCGAGCGGATGAAATCGACCGATTGGAAGCCTGCGAGCAAAGTCGTCTTCGGTCACACTCGCCGCAATCTGCTGGATTGCTTCTCGCCCGAAACGGCACTGGCCGACGTGACGGTCTTGGATGCCGAGAATTTCGAGCGGTACTTGAAGACGGAGAAACTCGCCAAAGCCACGATGGCGAAACGCTGCTCGATTGCCCGCACCGTGTTTGAAGCGGCTCGCAAGCATCGGCTGATCGAATCGAACCCGTTCCAAGATGCGAAAATCAGTGTCGTGGTGAATGGAAACCGGAGTCGCCAAGTGTTCGTTGATCGCGACCAAATCCAACGAGTCATCGACGCTTGCCCGGACACCGAATGGCGGTTGCTGGTCGGTCTGGCGCGATTTGGTGGCATGCGTGTCCCCAGCGAAGCGCTCAGCTTGAAATGGGAGCACATCAATTGGGAACGTGGTGAGATTCTTGTGCCGTCGCCAAAGACCGAACATCACGAAGGTCGTGAAAGCCGACTCGTGCCATTGTTCCCCGAACTGCGACCGCTGTTGCAAGAGGCGTTTGAACAAGCGGAACCGGGAGCGGAGTTTGTGATTTCGCGACATCGCAGCCAAGCCAAAGTCGGAAGCTCGAATTGGCAGGCGGTCAATCTGCGATCGCAATTTCAGCGGATTGTTCGTCGCGCGGGCGTGAAGCCGTGGCCGCGTTTGTGGGTGAACCTGCGCAGCAGTCGAGCGACCGAACTGGCCGATATTTTCCCGTCCAAGGTTGCGGCCGACTGGCTCGGTCACACGGAAGCGGTTGCCGACAAGCATTACCGACAGACGACTCGCGAACATTTCGAGCGAGCCATCAAAGGTGAGTGCGGCGCGCTGCAACTGGCGCTGCACTATGGGGCATCAAAGGGCATCACCGAGCGAGACTCGCCAAAATCGAGACTCGCAAAAGAGACTGAAAACGCCGAGAAGCTCAATAAACAAGCGGTTTCGCAGCGAACTGCGAAATCGCCAAGTTGGACGATACAAGACTCGAACTTGTGACCTCCACGATGTCAACGTGGCGCTCTAACCAACTGAGCTAATCGTCCGAAGGGGGGACAGATTATGGCTCGGCCGGGGGATCGTCAAGCAGCGCGATTCACGCGAGCGTTGCTCGTCACAAGGCTCGGAGAGCGTCCACGAAAGCGGTTGATTGAGTGTTGAAAGCGAGACTGTCTGACTAGACTTCGCGCGACTTGGGATGTGCGTTTGATATTCGAGATGCGACGGAAGATTGGACATGAGTTCACCGTTTTTGACCAGTGAAATTCTCGGAAAAGTGCCGAAACGCGGGAAGGTTCGGGACGTATATGACTTTGGCGATCGACTGCTGCTGATCGCGTCGGACCGGATCAGTGCGTTTGATTGGGTGCTCCCCAACGGGATCCCCGACAAGGGCCGAGTCCTGACGCAGATTAGCCGGTATTGGTTTGCACAACTTCCGGTCGCGCACCATTTGCTCAGTCTCAATTTGGACGACCTGACGCTCCCGGCCGGAGTCGATCGCGACAGTTTGGTCGGGCGGAGCATGATCGTCCGGAAGACGAAAGTCGTTCCGATCGAATGCGTCGTTCGCGGGTTCTTGTCTGGCTCGGCCTGGAAGGAATATCGGCAAAGCGGGAGCGTGTGTGGCATCGACCTGCCGGCCGGTCTGCGCGAAAGTGATCGACTTCCCGAACCGATCTTCACTCCGGCGACCAAAGCGGAATCGGGACACGATGAAAACATTTCGTTTGCCGAGATGAGTCACTTGGTCGGCGATGAGACGTCGCATCGGCTGCGCGAGTTGAGTCTGGCGATTTATCGTCGCGGGACGGAGTTGGCGGGAGATCGAGGGATTTTGATCGCCGACACGAAGTTTGAGTTCGGTCAAGTCGACGGCCAATTGTTGTTGATCGATGAAGTGCTGACACCAGACAGTTCTCGGTTTTGGCCAGCGGCGGAGTACTCACCGGGGAAGGCTCAGCCGTCGTTTGACAAGCAGTTCGTCCGCGATTGGTTGGAAACCATCGGCTGGGACAAGAACAGTCCGCCGCCGTCGCTGCCGAATGAAGTCATCGCGCGAACTCGCGGTAAGTACATCGAAGCCTTCGAGCGGCTCACGGGCGAGACGTTTGCTTGGCCGTAAAACAGGCGGTTGGCCTGTTTCGTTTCGAAGAAATATCACAGGCGAGCCGCCTGTGCTCGCTACGGTTTTAAAACAGAACAGCCCGGCGTCGCGAACGATGCCGGGCTGTTCTGGTTTTTCGCCTGACCCAAGGCTGTTTCTGATTTAGCGAGCCGATACCGTCGTGGCTGGCTCGACGTCGAGCAGTTGGCAAACTCGCTCAATGAGGTGTTCGATTTCAAACGGCTTCTGCATGAACTCGTTTGCGCCGGACGCCTTCAAGTCCTCGATCTTGTCCTGTTCGACCATGCCGCTGATGCAGATGATCTTGACGTCGTCGAGAGCCGTGTCACTGCGGACTCGCTGGCAGACTTCCTTGCCGTTGATGTCCGGTAGCATGACGTCGAGTACGATGATATCCGGGTGATATTCGCGGACCATCATGCCGGCATCGAAGCCGTTGTTGGCGACGCGAACCTCGAAACGGCCATCGGCATCGAGCGCGTCGCGGATCAACTCGACCAACTCCTCGTCGTCGTCCACGATCAGCGCTTTGCGGCGGCCGCTTTCCAGGGCGTCGGTCGGGATCCCATTTTCCTTCATGAACCGATACAGGATATCCCGCGGGATACGCCGGAATCGTGAACCAGGAACGCGAAAGCCTCGCAATTGGCCGGAGTCAAAGCATCGAATGATGGTCTGCTGACTCACTTTGCAAATTTTGGCGGCCTCGCCGGTTGTGAAAACGGTCTTCATCGCTTGGCTCCATCCTTTCACTAGCCGAACTGAATCGGGTGATATTTCCTTGGTTCCCGACAGAGTCCGGTGAGACTTCCTTGTCTACCGGGGTGATGACGAAGGGACGTACTTCTCTGGCTTACCAGTTTTTTCGGTTAGGCAAGCTCTTCGTGTTGAGTGAAGTTTGCCAGATTTAGCAGGGCGAGCGATTGTTAGTTATTCTGCGGAATCGGTCAACAGGGGTTTGCTCAACCAAACCCCCTGGTCTAGGGGAGCGGTAAAGTCCTAAAAGACAACGCATTTTGTCACGTCCAGCAGGCTTTGCCGAACCGCCGAACCCGCCGTTCGCCAAACAAAATTTACAAAATTGTCCCGCCGTGACCGTCGTTCCGTCTCCAGACAAGTGATTATGCTCCGCCGCAACCGATTTCGAGGACGACCATGTCTGATTTGAATCCGCATTATGCCGTGTACGTTGGCAGCTTCGATCCGCTGACGCTCGGCCACCTGGACATTATCCGCCGTGGAGCCGCATTGTTCGAAAAGCTGACGGTCGGAATCGGCATCAACCCGGAAAAGAATCCTCTGTTCTCTCCGGCCGAGCGCGAACTGATGGTGCGGCAAATCGTCGCGCCGTTGAAGAACGTCGAAGTGAAGTGCTTTGAGGGGCTGACGGTGAACTTCGCTCGCGCGTGTGGAGCGACCGTGATGTTGCGCGGGGTCCGCACGCTGACCGATATCGAAACCGAATTTACAATGACGCTCGCCAACCGCGCGCTCGACCCAACTCTTGAAACGGTCTTCTTGATGGCCAGTGAAAAGTACTCGCATATTTCCAGTAGCTTGATTAAACAGATTGCTAGTCTGGGAAAAGGCAAAACGGCGGAACAACTTAAGTCGTTTCTGCCGCTGGAAGTCATTGAACCCTTAATGGCCAAGTTTCGCTGATCAAAATAACCCGAGCCGCGAGCGAGAGCGAACGTTTCACAAAATGTGGAATTTGAATGTCTTTCGAAACGCTCCCCCTCGCTGGTGCTTCGGGCTAATGTGGAGACAAAATCATGGTGAAGACTGCCTCTACGATGTTGCCACTGGGAACGATGGCTCCCGATTTTTCGTTGCCGAACGTTGATGGGCGGACGGTGTCGCTCAAGGATTTCAACGGATCGAAAGGATTGTTGGTTGCGTTCATTTGCAATCATTGTCCGTTCGTGGTTCACATTCGTCCTGAGTTCGCGAAGTTTGCTCGCGAGTACCAAGCCAAAGGGATCGCAGTCGTCGGAATCAGTTCAAACGACGCCGTAGCTTTTCCTGCGGATGGCCCGGATAAAATGAAGGCCGAAGTCGAATCTGCCGGTTACTCGTTTCCGTATCTGTTCGATGAATTGCAGTCGGTGGCCAAGGCGTATCGAGCGGCGTGTACTCCCGACTTGTTTTTGTTCGACGGAGCCAAGCGATTGGTTTATCGCGGCCAGTTCGACGAGAGTCGGCCGACAAACGGCATGCTTGTCACCGGGGCACTTCTGCGGGCGGCCTGCGATGATGTTTTAGCTGGACGCGCTATTGACGAAGGTCAACGACCGAGCATCGGCTGCAACATCAAATGGCGACCGGGCAATGAACCGAATTATTTCACCGGGATACCAGCGGAATAGGCGCCCGGACGAAGCTGTCAGCGATCCGCGTGACGATACGTAAATTAACCGCTCTGCAACGTTGGCAGTTTAGGCGACCGTTTAAGTGTCCTGCTGGGTGTGTGGAGTGATCGCTAATTCCACTGCCGGCAAGAGGTTGCGTGCCGATTACTTTCGGTTAACGGCTCGGCACAGGCTTTGCGTTCCGGTCGATTCGTCTGAGTCATTTGACAGCCTGACTGTTGCTCAGGTTGCGAACGATCGGGAGTTTAATGTCATGGCCGTGTTCCGTTGGGGTCACAGTTGGGATGCCTTCCACGACCTGGAACGGGAAGTCGATCGGCTGCTGCAAAGCGTCAATCTGACGTTTCAGGGCTTGCGATTCGGAAGGCAATACCCTCCCGTCAATCTATATGAGTTGCCGGAAGAATATCTGATCACGGCAGAAGTCCCCGGCGTCCGCACGGAAGACTTGGAATTGACGGTCGCCAACGGAGTTCTGTCGTTGAAAGGCCGCAGTTCAGATACCGAAGGGGCTGAAGAGCGATTCCGTCGGCAAGAGCGGCCTCGCGGCGTTTGGCAGCGATCGATTTCGATTCCGGATCGAGTGAACGTCGATCAACTCACGGCCGAGTTCATCAACGGAATTTTGAAGATTCATTTGCCGAAGGCGGAAGAAACGAAGCCGCGCCAGATTCCGGTTGCGGTTGGAACTTGAAGTAGCCGGAAGCGGGAGCGAGACATCATCATGAGCAACGAACTTTCACGACCCAATCCGAACATCGCGCCCGTCGTCTCGCCGCCGCCGATGGAAAGGTTGGTGTTCACGCCGCCGATCGACATTTACGAAACGGATGACGGTTTGACGTTGCGTGCGGATTTACCTGGCGTTTCGCTCGACACTCTGGAGTTGCAGGTTCAAGACAACAGGCTGACGTTGTTTGGCCGAATGGAGCCGTGCGTACCGGAGAATGCTCGGCTGTTGCATAAGGAGTACGAAACGGGCGACTTCTTACGGTCGTTCATTCTAAGCGACGAAGTGGATCACGAACGGATTTCGGCGAAGCTCAACAGCGGAGTGCTCGACGTCACGTTGCCAAAAGCCCCGCAGCCTGAGCCGCGACGGATTCAGGTTCACACGAACTGACGCCATGCGAAAGTTGATCATCGGTTGCGGATATCTGGGTCGTCGCGTCGCCGACTTGTGGCGAAGCGAAGGCCATGACGTCACGGTGCTGACGCGGTCGATTGAGCGTGCCGGACAACTTGCCTCGGAGGGTTTCGCTTGCGTGGTTGGCGATGTGCTTGACCCGGCATCGTTGCGTTGGCTGCCGGCTGCGGAGACGGTGTTGTTGGCTGTCGGATTTGACCGCGCTGGTCCACATTCCAAACGGGCCGTTTATGTGAACGGCTTGCAAAATGTACTGACCGAAGTGGCTCCACGTTGTTGCCGTTCGATCTACGTTTCGAGCACGAGTGTTTACGGACAGACCGACGGCTCGTTTGTCGATGAAGCTTCGCCGACCGAGCCGATCGAAGAGAGTGGTCGCATTTGCCTTGAGGCCGAGCAGACGTTCTGGCAAGTCGCGGATCGACTCGCCTATGTAGCTGAGTCGCTCCGCGACTCAGGCGGGATCGTCTTGCGGCTAGCGGGGATTTACGGACCCGGTCGGCTTTTGACTCGGATCGACCAGCTTCGGTCAGGGACACCGTTATCGGGGAATTCGGAAGCGTGGCTGAATCTGATTCATGTGGATGACGCCGCGCGGGTGGTACTGGCTGCGGAGCAACGTGGAATTGCGGGAGCGACGTATTTGGTTTGCGACGATCAGCCTTTGCAACGACGCGACTACTACGCGGCGCTGGCAAATCGAGCGGGTGCTCCGCCGGTTCGATTTGTTAATCTGGCCGGCGACGCTCCAGAGCGACGATCGTTGAACAAGCGCTGTGTGAATCGCCGATTGCGCGAGACATTGCAGGTTGAACTTCAATTTCCGACGGTTATCGACGGCTTGAAGTCTTTGCCGGAGTTGTCGCGATGACGTTGGCGTCGGTCACGCGTATAAAGTGCCAGCGGCCTTGCGCGGATTGACTAGTGACGACATCGGGCCGCAGCCGAACGGTCTCTTGATCGTCGGCGGGCGGAACGATCAGCCAACCGACTTGGCCATGTGAATCAATCACGCGGTATTGGCCTTGAACTAAATCGACGGGGATGACACATCGGGAAAAGTCGGTGTCGGGCGAGGTCACATTCAGTTCGCGTTGACGCCGAACGCCAAACGCAACCGATCGAGCCGTGCGCGGTCGATCGGACTCCCAAGCGGCAGCAAACAAGGTCGTGCATGTCAGCAGCAATAAAACGCGAGCAGCCATGTTGATTGATCCTGTCTCGTGGGGCAGGTTTTTAACCTGCCCGTCTCATGTATCAAATCTCATTTCGACTTCACGGGCAGATTGAATACCTGCCTCACGAGGTCGCTTGGTTGGTGTCGGACCGGCAAGTTTTGCCAGTCGGCACTCCTTTCCCAATCGACCAGCGCATGAAGTCCGCTTTGGTGAAACTGGAACGATTGCGAGTTGGCTCGGAATGACGATCTGCGCTGATCTGCCATGTCGAACGATTGTGCGGACGGTGGTATCGGTATGGCGCGTGCAATCGGTTTGGTTGACGCGATTCGACCATGCGATTCCGTCATGGATTCGGCGGCTCAATCTCGTCGAACTTCACCGACCTCACGGCGTTTTAGGGTCATAATTCCCGGCTATGACTGAGGACTCGTTGTCGGAATCGAATTCACGAACCCAATCTCGCTCGTCGGAAGAGCCGGGATCATGGGGTGGGTCGTTGCTTTCCAATTTATTGTTCGTGATGTCGTTGGGAGTCGCTGCCTGGGTTTTCGTTCCGAGGCTTGGAATTTCGCTGAGTATGCCCAACTTGCAAGCCGACTCGCAGTACCGCTTGCCGGCTTCAGAAATCGAGATCACGCCGCCGCCGCGCTGGGTACCGCAGGACTTGGTTGAGCAAGTTATTCGACAAGCCAAACTTCCGATTGAGTTGTCGCTGCTTGAAACAGATTTGTCGCAACGGCTGGGAGTTGCCTTTGAACGGCATCCGTGGATCAAGCGCTGCGTGCGAGTTCAAATTGCCGTTCCTGCGCGAATTCAAGTCTCGTTGGAATATCGTCAGCCAGTCGCCGTCGTGCGGACGAATTCTGGGATGTTCCCGGTCGATGCCGATTCGGTGCTTCTGCCGTCCGGTGATTTCGCACCGGCGAGCATTGCGAAGTTGCCGGTAATTGATGGAGTCCATTCGACGCCGCGCGGTCAAGCCGGGGACTCATGGGGTGATCTCGGTGTGCTGGGAGCGACCCAGTTGGCGAATCTGCTTCAGTCACGGTGGGCCGAGTTTGGATTCCGTTCGATCTACGTCACGGTACCGGTTGGGGGACAGCTCGCGAAAGATCGGCGGCTGGCGTGGGATCAACTCCGGTATCGACTCGGTACGTCGGGAGGTTCACAAGTGATCTGGGGACGGCCGCCAGGATCGCGGCATCCGGGGGAATTGACGAGCGACAAGAAGCTTGGCCGAATCGAGTTTTATTTGCGGCATCATGGTTCGTTCGATTCGTCGCACGGCCGCAGCGAATACGATCTCACCCGCTGGAAAGACATCTCGCGCAAACCGTTAGCCGAACGAAATGGCAGCGAACGTCGCAAGCATTAGGCGTAGCGCGGGCGGCTCGCCTGCATCCGCGTCACCAATAGCGACGCGACTCACGCGGGCCGCCTGAGTTACGGGTTGCCGTTCGCCGCGTTGTAAAACTCGACGAACTGCGACTGTTTGATCGGCAATGAGACGGTAATGCCGGCGTTCTTGAAACGTTTTGACGCACTGCGGGCGCGTTCCCATTCGTCGACATCGAGCTGCCCATCTTTGTTCACATCGAGCGAGCGAAAAGCGGTGTCGCCGGGAGTGTCGGCTGCGGGTGCGCTCTTTTCAGCGGAGGCCGGCTTGTCCGGTGACATTTTCTTGGCGTCGGCCCGTGACTCTTTGTCCGATGTTTTTTCGTCTTTTGATTTGCTGGAATTGGTCTTGTCGGACGACCTGCCAGACGACGCGGCGATTGCGGCTTTGCTGTTGTCGGAACTTTTCTTTGTGACGGGTGTGATCAATTCGTTGGGAGTTAGAAAGCCATCGGCATTGCGATCGAGTTCTTGAAACTTGGTAAAGGCTTTGCGATCCCATTCATACAGACCAATTTGGCCGTCACCATTTTTGTCCCGTTCACGATACTCGTCCGGCAATTCTTTGGTAACACGAACTTTTGGTTTCACCACTTTTTTCGACTTGCTGGACGAAGTGCTGGATCGGCGATCTTGTGAATCGTCGTCACGGTGCCGGTCATCGCGGCGAAAGTCGCGATCTTCCGATTCTTCCGGGCGGGGCGTGTCCGCTTTGCCTTTGTCGTTGGAATTCGGTGGCGGCCCCCCTCCGAAACCGAGCCCGCCGCCGCGTCGGAAATCACCTCGGTCCATGCGGGCACGCATGTCGTCGCGAATCTTGTTCGAAAGGTCGAGGAATTCGTTTTTACTGACCGGTCGCGAGCCGTCGATCCCCTGGCGCGTGTACATGTCTTTGATGAAGCCCGGCAGACTTTCGATTTCGTCCCGGTCGATTTGTCCATTTCCGTTCTTATCCATCCACTGAAACGACTCTTCCGGCGACGGGAATCCGCCGCGGAATTGAGCTTGAGTCGGCGAGGTCAGAAGCCCCAGGAGGGCGAAGGAAAGTCCGATTGATTGGCAGAATATCCGGTGGGCGCGAGGCATGGCGGACTTTCTAACTAACTAGGGAATCTTGGCGAGCGAGGTGGCGTCGCTCGACTTTTTAGCTAGTGGGATCAAAACGACCGGTCGAATTATGTCGACCGAGTGTTGAATGGGGACCATGTTGCGACCGAACGCCTGGGAAAGAAGCTTAGCCGAACTAGATCGGCTCGTCAGTGTGGGGTTTATCGGTTGCAGGACAACGGTTGGCTCGGCGATCCGATCGTGCGAGTTTGATGCCGGAATTCAACACGGTGTCTGAGGGAAAGTGCCGGTTTTTCTCGCGAGAGCCGGCAATCGGGATGAAGGATGGTCGGCTTGGCAGAGTCGGTTGTTGGTTTCACCTCTCGGCAGGAGTAGCATCTTGCGAGGTTTTGGACTCCTGTCATGGTGGGTGATCTTATGCGGGTTCATTTTCGAGTCGGATTGAGTCTGTTGATCCTGCTGGCGATCGCCGGTTCGGTGATAGCTCAACGTCCGGGCGGCGGTGGTCGTGGTGGGAACCGGGGCGGATTCGGTGGCGGCGGGTTTGGCAACAGTCCCGTGTCGGTTGTGAATCGCAACGCCGACGAACTCAAGCTGACAGAGGAACAAAAAGAAAAGCTCAATGAACTGGACGACAAGCGGCGTGAAGACACGCGAATCGGCGACCTTTACAGCAAGTTGCGCGGTGCCTCGGAATCCGAAACCGAGAAGTTTCTGGCGGAAATTCGCAAGCTCACTGAAGAACAACGCGTGTATTTGGAAAGTCAGATCAAGGAAGTTCTATCGTCTGAGCAGATGTCGCGCTACAAGCAGCTCACCAGGCAGGCTCGCGGGACCGGATCGCTGGCAGATACCGATGTGTCGGGCGAATTGAAGCTGACGCCGGAGCAGATCGGAAAATTGAAAGAACTCAGCGACGAAAACGACAAACGCAGCACGGAGTTTTTCAAATCAATGCAAGGGGGGGGCGGCCGTGGCAACTTCGAGGAGTTGCGAAAAGAGTTTGAGGAAAAGCGCTTGTCAGTTCTGACCGACGAACAACGTGGGAAATGGAAAGAGATGTTGGGCCCGGATGCTGCGGCGGAAGTGAATGCTCCAGGTGCGCTGCCGAGCGGGGGAGGATCGTCGAACAGTTCGCGATTCACGCGACGTGCGATGACAACGGACACGGATTCCGCCAGCAGTCAAGCGACGAGCGAGGGAAGCACAACACGCAAGCCAGTCGTTTCATTCGGCAAATCGGCAGATGATCTGCTGGCCTCACGATCCGAAACAGACAGCGGCGAAAAGTCGGCCGAAGCGAACCCCGACAAGATTCCGTCAACGACACCGCCCAAAGAAACGAAGATGTCGTTTAACTTCCGGCACGCTCCGTGGACTGACGTGCTGCGAAGGTTTGCTGAAATCGCGGGGCTGACGCTCGATTTGAATGTCGTGCCGCCGGGGACGTTCAATTACCTCGACGACAAAGAATACACGGCGACACAGGCCCTTGATGTTATCAACGGATACTTGCTGCAAAAGGGATTTGTGCTCGTGCGACGCGATCAGTTTTTGGTCGTGATCAACATTGACGACGGCATTCCGCCAAACTTGATTCCGAACGTGACCGTCGAAGAGTTGGCTCAGCGCGGCAAGAACGAATTGATGAACGTGATCTTGCCGATTGATGGGATCACGGCGGAAGAGGCGGCGGAAGAGGCCAAGGAGTTGATCGGCCCGCAAGGTTCGGTCACGGCGCTGAAACGAGCGAGCGCGATCAGCGTGACGGACATCGGCTCGAACTTGCGGCGGATTCATCGGTTTTTGACTGGCATCAATGCAGCTCCGACTGATCTGGCGTTTCGGTCGTTTGATCTGAAACACATCGACGCGCTCGATGCCGAAGTGACGGTTCGCCGACTACTTGGATTGTCGGTCGGATTTGAATCGGTCAGTGACGGAATTTCGCGCAATCGTGATCGCGGCGATTCGCGGCGTGGAGATGATCGAGATCGTCAATACACGCCGCCGCCAACCGCTGCCAAGTCGAAGGCCCAAGTTGCGACGGATGAGCGGACCAATCGGCTGCTGATTACGGCATCAACCGCCGAGATGAAGATCATCGAAGACACGCTCAAGGCGATCGACGTCGCTGATGAACCGGGGGCGAACGGAACTCGCCGGGTTCGCAACCGCGAACCGTTTTTGGAGGTCTACTCGGTCCGCACGGCCGACGTCATGGAAGTCGCGAAGACGCTCGGCGTTCTCTTTCCTGGCTGTGTCGTCAATGAAGATGGCAAAACTCGGCGGCTGCACATTCACGGTACGCCGGCTCAGCACGAAAATATCTCGCGAATGATCAAGCAACTCGACGGTGAAGGGGGCGGCGGGATAAACGTTGCCGTGCTGCCAACCGGTCGCATCGACGCGCTCACGGCGACCAGCACACTGCATTCGCTGTTCGCCGCCGAGAAAGACGCGGCTCCGTCGATTCAACCGCATCCGACCGGTTCGGGAATCATCGTCCGTGGCACGAAAGATCAAGTGGATCAGGTCAAGCTGTTGTTGTCACAACTCGATCCGAATGCGCTAGCGGGGAACGGCCCGAAAGGAACCTTGCGAACGGTCCCATTGATGGGCCGCGATCCAGAAGAATTTTCGCGGCTGCTGGAACAAGTCTGGCGCAGCCGAAACTCGAACCCGATTCGGATCGTACCGATCGATTCCAAGCCAGTCCGTGACCTGAGCGTTCCGTCGGCCGAACGACGGGACAGCTCAACTTCCGCCCAGCCGCGTCGCTCGAAGGAAGTGCCTGCGCGCGACATCTCCGATCGATCGCCCGCACCGCCGAAATCGAAGCGAATCGAGGCCGGATCAAAACCAAACGGAATCGCCGAACCCCGACCGAGCAAGAATTCTGGCCGAACGACATCGCCGACAGAACCGAGAGCCAAACGAAGTCTAGCGGTTCCAGTGTTCATGGCCAGTTTGCAAACGACCGACGAGTCACCTGCCGCCGAGAAGTCGGATTCAGACACGACGGCCAAAAAGAAGAAAGGCAAAGCGGCCAAGAAAAAGAAGAAGAAAAAAAACGGCCCCACAATTCCGCTGACAAATCCGTCTGCCAACAAACCAGATCAGCCCGCCAGTTCGACCGAACCGCAAGCGGATGCGAAGCCGCAATCAGCAGGGACTGGCGACCCGATTTTGATTGTTCCCAGCGGCGGCAATCTCGTCATCAAGTCCGATGACGAAGGGGCGCTCGATGATCTCGAAAAGTTGATCGAAGTGATGCAGGAAGCGACGCCGTCGCGGCCACGTTGGTCGGTATTTTATCTCCGCACGGCCGATGCCGGCGAAACGGCCGCGATGCTCGAACGACTGCTCCCGTCGAGTTCTGTTTCCTCCAGCTCGGTCAGCTCCGGCGGCATGTTAGGCGAATTGACCGGCGGCATGAGTTCGATGGGCCGCTCGCTGATGAGCGCCACCGGATTGAACAACGTCGGTGTCAGCCATCTGACGTTGCGAATCGTTCCGGAAGTTCGCTCGAACGCGCTGTACGTCTCCGGGCCGCCGGATCAGGTCCGCGAAGTCAAACTGATGCTGCAAGTACTCGATGCGGATGAGACTCCCGAACAGCTTCGCGAGCGTGCTCCCCACTTCATCGAACTGGAGTATGCAGACGTTGAAGAGGTCGCGACGATCATCAAGGAGGTCTACAAAGACGACATGTTGCCGGAAGGTCAGCAACCCGGTCAGCAATTCAATCCATTGCAGATGTTCATGGGCGGGGGCGGCGGCAATCGAAGCAATAGCAACAAAGGCGGCAATCAACAAGCTCGCACAATCAAGCTGTTGCTGACGACTGATACGCGCACGAACAAGCTGATCGTATCGGCGAGCGAATCGTTGTTCCGACAGATCGAAGCGTTGGCCTTTTCTCTCGACGATGCCGCTCGCGACGCGAACCGCACCGTGCGAGTAATCGACCTGAAAGGGGCGAATTCATCGGCGGTGCAATCAGCATTGGGCGCGATGCACTCCAAGATCAAAGTCAGTTCGTCCAGCAGCCGATCGCGATCGAGCAGTACGTCGAGCGCCGGCAGTTCGAGTGGATCAAGTTCTTCCGGTAGCCCGCCGGCGATCGGCGGATTTCCCGGTTTCATGCCGTTCGGCGGACCTCCCAGCGGCAGCAGTTCCAGCGGAGGCTCGTCCGACGACATGCGGCGAATGTTTGAACAACGCATTCGCGAACGCATGGGCGGTGACTCCGGCGGTCGGCCATCGCCGGGCCGTTGAGAATCGTCTCTCGCAACGCGATTGAATGCCGAGCGCTTCACCGACCTCTCATCTGTAATTAACCATCAGTAGCACAACATGAATATCGGCGACCTATTACTGGATCGGGGATTGCTGAGCCTGCCGGAATTGGAATCGGTGCGTGCTCAGGCGAATGGTAAGCGCATTGATCAAGTGGCGGTCGAGCAAGGTTTGCTCACCGAAGAGCAGGCGTTGCGAGCGATCGGCGATGAGCTAGGGATGCGATACGTTGAGCTGAACGATTTCCCGATCGACCGCGAACTGCTGATGAAATTTCCGACGACCGCAGTCTTTCGACATTCGCTGCTGCCGCTGCAGCGAGTCAATGGGCGAGTCGAGATCGCGACGAGCGATCCATTTGACCTGGAAGCCCTTGATGAACTGAGTTCGATCAGCGGGTTTCGGTTGGAGCCGGTGTTAGCAAGACGCGAGGACCTGGTTCGTCTGATCAAAGAGTTGCTCGGCGTCGGCGGCGACACGATTAATGAACTCGTCGCGCAGAAGGGCGATGACCTGGACGCCGATTATCTGGCCGAAGTCGCTCGCGCGGATGGCGAACTGGCCCAAATGGCTCAAGCCGCTTCGGTCATTCGGTTGGTCAATGAATTGCTGCTCGAAGCGCTGGCTCAGCAGGCCAGCGACATTCACATCGAACCGGGCGAGCGGGGCCTGACGGTTCGGTATCGCGTGGACGGTTTGCTCCGCATTCAGCCGATGCCGACGGAGATCAATCAGTTTTACAAAGCGATTGTTACCCGCCTCAAAATCATGGCGCGTTTGAACATCGCTGAGAAGCGGCTACCGCAGGATGGCCGCATCGAACTCAAGGTCGCAGGCCGTGAGATCGACGTGCGAATGTCGATCATTCCGATGCTGTACGGCGAAGGGATCGTGCTGCGTATCCTCGACAAGGGTCGGATGGTCTTCAATCTGACAAGCGTCGGGATGCCGGATGTTATCAAGGTACCGTTCTACCAGATGATCAATATGCCGCACGGGATCGTGCTTGTCACCGGCCCGACTGGCTCGGGCAAATCGACGACGCTGTACAGCGCGCTCAATGAGATCAAAGACCCAGCGGTCAAGATCATCACCGTCGAAGACCCGGTCGAATATCACATGGACGGGATCAGTCAAATTCAGGTTCACAGCAAAATTGGTCTGACCTTCGCCGCCGGCCTGCGCAGCATTCTGCGTCACGACCCGGATGTGATTCTGATCGGAGAAATCCGCGACTACGAAACGGCCGAGAGCGCGATTCAATCGTCGCTGACTGGCCACCTCGTATTCAGCACATTGCACACCAATGACGCGGCCAGTGCCTTCACACGGCTGATCGACATGGGGGTTGAACCGTATCTGTGCGCGAGTACCGTCGAAGGGGTTGTGGCTCAGCGATTGGTTCGCCGCTTGTGCCCGAAGTGCAAAGTCCCGTTTCGCCCGACCGCCGACGATGTCCCCGCCGACTTCCCGCAGCCGCTTCCCGAAAAGCTATTCAAGCCAGCTGGCTGCCGCGACTGCCGCGAGACCGGCTTCTCTGGCCGCATCGGCATCTTTGAACTACTTCGCACCGACGATGCGATCCGCCAGTTGTGCATCGAACGAGCTAGTGCGACTCAGCTTCGGCATGTCGCGATGAAAAGTGGTTTGATGACGCTGCGGCAATGCGGCTACATCCGAGTTCTGGACGGCGTCACCAGTGTGGAAGAAGTCGCTCGCGTGACGAAGGGCGACTTGAGCTGAAGCTGATGCGGCTCTCGTGTGACACTGAACCGAGCTGCCAGCGAGAGCGAGCGTTTCACAAGACGCGAAATTCTTCGTTTTGTAGAGCGCTCGCCCTCGCTGGCGCTTCGCGTTAGTGAGAAAGAGTTGCTTCATTCGCGGTGCCGCGCTTTAATAGCTCCACAAGTTCCCTTTGATTCGGAGATATCTCATGCGACGCGATCGTTTTGTCTGGTTGGCGAGTTTGTTCTTGATGGGCATTGTCAGCGGGTTTCTGATCTGGTCAGCAGGGCGATCCGTCGAAGCTCAGACATCGTCCAGCAAAGCAAAGCTCAAGTCGGGAACCACCAAAACGAAAGCGGCTGACATTAAAGAGGCCAAGGAATTGGAAGGTCGCGCGGAAAAAAACCTGGAACACTTCTTGGAGGGGACGTTCAAACTCGCCGAGGATTTTGAGAAGTTGGGCCAGTTCGAGACGGCTCAGGAGCAACTGCGTTTGGTCAGTCGGTTGCGGCCCGACTTTCCAGGCATCAAGGAGAAGATCGAAAAATTGAGCGAGGCATTGTTTGACTCGAACGATCTCGAACTGGAGCACGACGTCAAAGAAAGTTGGAAGGCGCATGTGCTGGTATCAAAAGGGAAGCCGGTGAGAGTCGAAGCGGCCAAGGAATACAATCTGAATTTGATTGGCCGCTGCGATGCCAAGGGTTTGCCTGTCATTGACGCTCGGACCGACATGGTGGCCGGGATTCGCTGTGGAGCACTGATGGGTCTGGTCGTCCCGCTTCCCGATCCGGGAAAGCCTGTGACAAAGAGTGACAAGTCAACCAAGATCGGGGACCCGTTTGAGATCGGGGCCAGCAAAGAATTCACTCCTAAGGAAGACGGCGTGTTGCTGCTGAACATCAATCTGCCTCAAGGGCACAAGAGCACCGGAAAATTGCTGGTTCGGATTGCCGGGCACATCAAACCGCTGCCGAAGGAGCTGCGGTGATGTCCGACGTTGCGGCTCACGAGCCGTTGGCGGTCGGCGTGATTGGGTTGTCGCGGGACGGACTGCATTTGATCGAGTCGATGTGCGGTGGCGGTCCTTTTCGTGCGGTCATGGCTTGGGACGATCAGCGGAATCTGGCGAGTGCCATTGAGTCGCTGGGTGTGCCGTTTGTCGCGGATTTGAATGCGCTGCTCGCCGCGCCGGCAGTCGATGTGTTGTGGCTAGCGCGGCCTTGCGGTTTCGATGAGCCATTTGCCGAGCGGCTGCTTCAATCCCGCAAGCCGATCGTCGCCGAGTTGCCGCTGGGATTATTGGCCGAGCGCGTGCAGTCCATTTTGACGGAAGCTCGATCGCGCGGGGTTGGGGTGTTGACGCACTGTCCGCAGCGGTCAGATGAGGACTTTCGCCGCGCTCGGTCGGCCCTTCGAAGTGGCGATCTTGGCAAGTTACTTGCGGCGAAATGGGCCTCATGGAGTTATGGTCTGCCGCCAACTCATGCGTCTGCTGGAAATTATGGCGTTGACGAATCGCAGACTGGGCAGACGCTGCTCCGACTGCTGGCTCACGCGATCGATCAATTGTTGCAACTGATCCCGTCCGAGCCACTGCGTGTTGTCACGTTCGGCGATGCGGCTTTGTCGAATCAGACGGTCATCGAATTTCGCTGCGGAGCGCGAGCCGAAATCGACCTGCGGCTCGACAGCCCCGCTCCAGTCCAGGCTCGCTGGCTACTGACGGGCGATCGCGGCGGTTTCGCGGACGGTCATTGCTTTCATGTCGCCGCCGACGGGGAGGTCTTCGACACGCCAACTCTGATGATCGATTCCGGCGTAAATCAATACGCCGAACTGTACCAGCGACTGCGAGTCCTTGACCGCGCGGCTACGGAAACCGATCGCGCGGTGACCGTTACTAAGCTGTTGGCCGCCATTCAGTCGTCAGTGCAGTCAGGCCAGGTGACTTTGATTTCACCGTGACCCACAAACTACAAGTCATTCTTGTTCGCTGGCGGCGGCTGGTTCGGGGCGGATGTCTTCGGCGACCACGCGATGTTGATACAGTGGACCAGTGACTCGGATCGGGTGAACGTCCAAGTAAATACCAAGGACCGTGTAGTCCTCGCCGCCGTATTCTTCGGTGTACCAGCCTTTGCTGCCTGGCCCGCGATAAAACTTGAACTCGAATCCGTCAGACGGTTCATGACGTGAGTCCAATCCGCTGAAGGCGAGTCCGATCGCTTCACTTTCTTTGTTGTCGATCAAGCGGCCAAGCAGATCGGGGACCGCACAGTTGCCGAGAATATCCGTATAAAACATGCGGTGATCGAAGTACGGGTCGTAGTCGTCCGCGCTCGGATCGAGAAGTTGGTCGTCTTGTTTTTCGGCGGACGGGGTGACTTCGCGAGTTCGCAGATTAATCTGATCGCCGCGATCCAGGTACGACAGCTTGATCCGTTTCAAATTGAAGCCTTCCATTCCCGGTTCCGGCTCCGCCTCAGAGAGGTCCATGATTAACACGCCGCGATAACCAATCACTTCGGCGATGTGCCCCTTCTTCACGACGAGTGCTGTGTTTTCATCGACGCCGATACCGTACTTGATGCCGGTCGTGTGCATCGCCACCAACGCCCGAGCAAAGCGTCCGCGCACGAGACAGTGTTGGTCGACAAACCACTGATGATCGAGAAAGCCCAGTCCGTCGTCGATCTCTTTGCCCATCGTGACGCCGTTTCGTAGTACCTTGAGCGGCGGCGGGCCATCGCGAAACATGACATTGCTCATGATCGCCGCTCCCGCGCTGGTACCGGCGATCACGCCACCGCCGCGGTACACGTCCCAAATCGCTTTCAACATCGGCGTCTGATCGCCGTCATCATCCAGCAACGCATCGACGATTAAACCCTGAGCGCCGCCGAGGAGGTAAACGCCTTTGGCAGAACGGACCTGCTCAACGAGTTCGTCATCGAAGACCGCCTGTTGCACGTCCCGCTCGACTTCGTGCCAAGCGACCGGCACCAAAAATGGTTCGGCTCCGGCGCGACGCAGGGCTTGCATGACTTTGCTGCCGTATCGC
This sequence comes from Planctomyces sp., assembly GCA_031375695.1. Taxonomy (GTDB): domain Bacteria; phylum Planctomycetota; class Planctomycetia; order Planctomycetales; family Planctomycetaceae; genus SXKJ01. The sequence goes on along the minus strand of JANMIF010000452.1, from coordinate 37,458 downwards.
ACGGGAGCATCGCTGGCGGTCGGGAACACGGCAATTGAAGCTCCGTCGCCCCCGGCCAATTCTACGATCGTTTCCCACAGTTCGCGATCGCGATAGCGTTCAAAACCGCCAATAATCACGAGCGACCCTTGCGGGTCATCGCTCTTCTCGGCGACGAGAACCGGTGTAGCCAAATCACGCACGCGGGCATCAGCACTTTGCGCGACGTCAACACACCAGACGAACAAACACAACCAAACAGCGGTCAACTTCACGGTATCGATTCCTTTTGACCGAGCTGTACCAAACACAAACCCATCCCTCGCAAAACCTCGGAAGATTCTTGGCTCGGTGACGGCAACTTACGACAGGGCGCGTCACCGTTCCGTTCCATGAATCACCTGGGCTAACGAGGGTTCGCGCGGTCAGCTCTTCTCGGACCACGTCCCTGCGGTTCGGGCGATCCTCAAATTGGTTCGCCAATCAAGATGTACTCCGCCCAGCCAAATGCGTCAACCGGTTTCTTTCTCGACCGGCCAAAATGGCCGCAGGACTGGCTAAGTCATCTCGAATCAACCATCGCGTCAGCGGATTCCTCGACAATCACGACGCTCCCCACCGCGACGGATGACGACAACTCGGTTCGGTGTTAATTTTCAGTTGTTCGATCGTCACGATTTTCACACAGGGGCTCACATGCCGTTTCAAACATTAGGAATGCAGCCGAGTTTCGGTTTTGGAGACCGAATCGGCTTGGCGACTCCGGGGCACATCGCCGCAATGCGAGCTGTGTCGAGTGGGATCGAACCGATCTTTCCGCAGCAGTCGATCCGCGAGATGTCGCGAACGCAACGCAGTCCGGAGCAGGTGATTGCCGACGCTCTGCATGGCATGAAGTCGGCCGGCTGGACCGGGATCAGCGGAGCCGACGCCGATCATTTGAAAACTCCGGACGATGTCGATCGAACGGCGATCTGCGGCTTCACGTTTTTCACGATCGACCCGTCGGGCGCGGTCGATCCGGCCGCCGATCAAGACGACGAAGCAATGTTGCGGACCAAGTTCGACGCGCTGAAATCAGAAATCGACTGGCTGGCGAAATACGTCGGCCGCAAGGTCAGCCTGGCGACCGGTGCAATGATCGACTTCAGCGAACGAGCCTGCTTACAGGCAGCGGTGAAATACGGCCGAGCAATCAATCAAGCCGTGCGGTTGGCCGATCACATCCGGCACGTTCAAGAGTCCGCCGGACGTGACTTTGAGATCGAATTGAGTGTCGATGAAACGGACCATCCGACAACATTGGCCGAGCATTTCATCATTGCCGAACAATGTTTGATTCACGGCATGAAGCTGGTCAGCTTGGCTCCGCGGTTTGTGGGCGACTTCGAGAAAGGGGTCGATTTCAAAGGGGATTTGCGGCTGCTGGACCGATCGCTGCAAGATCACGCGGCGATCGCAACGCTGCTCGGCCCGTACAAGCTCAGCCTGCATTCCGGGTCCGATAAGCTGTCGATGTACCCGCTGCTATCGCGAGCGACGCAAGGCCGCTTCCACGTCAAAACGGCGGGAACGAGTTATCTCGAAGCGTTGCGAGTCGTCGCACGCCACGACGAACGCCTGTTCCGAACGATCATCGAATTCGCTCGAGGCCGTTACGACACTGACAAGGCCACGTATCACGTCTCCGCCACACTGGCCGGAGTCCCCCCGCCGTCGGCGATCACATCGGCTCGCGAATTGGAGCGGACCTATCTGGAACTGTGGTCCGACGTCCCAACCAGCCGCGGATTCACTCAGCCCGGTCGCCAGATACTTCATTGCACGTTCGGCTCGACGTTGACGCATCCCGAATTTGGCCCGGCCGTCCGATCCGTCTTGGAAACGCATCTCGACACGTACACGGAAGTTTTGTGCGAACACTTTGCAAAGCATCTTCAGGCCTTGCTGGACGGGCTGTAACGGCAAGCGGTCGGAGAAAACCTCCAGCCGGAGCCGAAGGCTGCTCAACCTTAAGGGCTGGTCTCGATCGCATCGGGATGATCTTGCAGAAAGCGATCTTTGTACAATGTTCGTTGCGCCGGTTGTGCAAGTGCTGGCCCGACCCGCCAGTCCGTGCGGCGAGCGAGATTCATAAACACGATGACGCGGATTTCGTTGCCGGCATTGTCCTGAAAGGGTCGCGACAAGACCAATGCTTCGGTTTTGTCGACTAAGAGTTTGTCGAGTGCCAGTTTCGCAGTCGGCGCGAATGACTCGCGAAGCTTGAGCCATTCTTGAACTGATCCGACATTGGACTTGAGTTTCGGCAGCTCAGCGTCGTCCCCGGATTGCAGATGCTTCAAAAACGTCTGGGCTATTTCCAACGCCGTGGGATCTTTCGGTTCGGACTCACCGGCCAACTTCAACAACTCGCGATGGTACGACAAGCCTTGATCGCGCACATTCTCAAGCTGCATGTTCGCGATCACTGCCTTGAGAATACGAGCGTCGATCGGCTTGGGGAGTTTGCTCCAGTGGTCGATGTAAGCACGGATCATCGCCACCGAACGCTGGTTCTCGCGTGTCGCGTTCGGCTCGATGATCGACACGATCGTCGGCACGGCCGGCTCGCCCAGCCCGATCAAACCGATCCTCGCTTCCGCCGTCGATTCGATCATGTCGGCTAGAAACGGGATCGCCTCTCGTCCCATCAACGCCGGCAGTGCCTGTGCGACGGTGGTCCGCAAGTTCGAGTCGCGGTCGAAACGCAGCCGCGCGATCGTGGCTCCGTGGACATCGCGCTTTAGCAGCAGCATCAGGTCGACGGCGGTCGCCAACTCGTCCGAGTTTTTCACATACCACTGGTCGAGCGCGCCAGCGAACAGGTCATGATAACGCTCGAAGTTGAAGTCGTGCTGATGCGGTGGACGTCCCGACCGACCCAGCGCGCATTCAATCTCGTGATGCAATTCCTGAGTGGCCTCACGCCACTCGTCCGGCAGCCGTGAGCCATTTCGTGGCTTCCAACAGTCGCTGCAACTCCGTCAATCGCTGCGACGGCAGTCGCGCGACTTGACTCGTACCAGGCCGGCTCTGGCCATCGGGAAGTTCCAGCATTTCGATTCGGTACAAGTAACTCCCGTTGCGCCCAATGGACAGGTACGGCACCTGGGCCGGTCCCGGGAAGCCGCGCTCGATGAGAACATCCACACGCTCGAACGTGATCGCCGGATCGGCGGGGATATCGGGGCGGCCGTACGGAGGCTTGTATTTCAGCATCAGCACAGACAAGTCCACGCTGTCGCCGCGCTGCGTTTCGCTGGCCTTTGGTTTTTGGAACGCGTCCGTCGCCACGCTTTCCAAACACCCAACAGTCAAAATCACGAGCAGTGTTGTCAGTTGTCTCATGGCTTGTTCTAGTCTGTTCTGTTAGCTGGCAATGCCGCGATTATTTGGCATTGGTTTTTGCTTTGATACATGGCTTGATCCGCCATTTGTAATGCGTCTGAAATAGTCATGGTCGAATCACGGATTCCAAGCCCCACGGATACTTCAACACCGTTTGCGGAAATGGCTTCGCGGAGTCGATCGCAATATGACTTTGCACCCGCTCGAACACATTCCACGGCCAGCAACGCGAACTCGTCGCCGCCAATTCGGGCAGCAATATCTTGTTGTCGCATGGTCTTCCGAATGGCGTCCGCCGTTCGCATGAGCAGCTCGTCCCCTTTTTCGCGTCCCTGTTCATCGTTGATTTTCTTCAGTCCATCCACATTGATCGAGACCACACAAGCCGGATGCCCATGTCGCTGGCAGCGGCTCTCTTCTGCGGACACCAAGCGGTCCCAGCCACGGCGATTGTATAAGCCCGTGCGTGCATCGGTGAGTGCTTCCGCTTGGGCTCGGTCGGCACGCCGAGCTTGCTCTTCGGCACTTAGCTCCTGCTCAAGAACGCCGCATAAGAGCTTCGCCATCAAGTTGATCATGGGAAGTTCACTAATTACACCCGAAGGAAGTGGTGCAGGATGAATCGCGCATAGTGTTCCAAAGAGCGTGCCATCGCTGCGTGTCAGTGGGACTCCTGCGTAGGCCCCAATGAGAACCTTCTGATTGATTGGAGCTGCCAAGTAAGCGGGGATGTCCGCCGAGCGCGATGCGATGCACGGACCGCGTCCTTGGACCATCTGTGAGCAGAACGAATCCGCCCAGCGGAAGACAGTTCCTTCTTTGACGCCGTAACCGTGATCCTCGGTCTGAAGTATGATCCAGTCGTCCCCCTCGGCGCGAGTCACCATCCAAAGGTCAAATCCCAAACGCTGGTGAAGGAATGCCAAGACAGCGCGGCTGGCAGAGGCAAAGTCCAGGAAACTTCGATTTTCAAGCATCAACAACCTTCAAATGGAACGATCTTTATTTGGACAAACACTTGGGCGATTTCACCGGGATCGTCGAGAATCGCCACAAACTCGGGATGTCTATCACAAAAATCGTTTACCAGTAAGGTAGACAAACATTCCACTACATAGCTCGCTAGTGTAGCGCTTCCCTCAGATGGGTTCTTATCGTTTGGTACTTTTCGCTGGAGATTCTGCAGCTGATGGTGAGAGGCGTTGTTAATAAAGAAGCGAATAAGTTCCCTCAACTCGGAATCACTAGTGGTCGAACAACTTGAGATTGCGTGGTTTCGTGGAATCAAGGATGAAAGGGGGGTGTTTTATTGAGAACTGGGGTTGCGGTGATTTCAGGAGGGTGATCATGGGCACGGATGCCAAGGCTGTGGTTCGGTTGTCGATTGACGAGCGGTTGATGTTGGAGAAGTTGCTCCAAGAGCCTCGGATCGCGAGGGACCGGGTGTTGCGAATCCAGATGTTGCTGAAGTCGGATGGCGACGGGCCGAAGTGGCCGGATTCGAAGATTGCAGAGGCGTTTGATGTCAGCACCGACACGGTCGCTCGGTTGCGGCAGCGTTGCGTGTTTGAGGGGTTGGAGGCGGCCACGGCACGACGACGTCCTGCGGTGACTCGCACGCGGCGGCTGGACGGGGCGGCGGAAGCGCGGCTGGTGTTGCTGGCGTGTTCGACTCCGCCCGCTGGCCGTGCGACGTGGACGATGCAACTGCTCGCCGACGAGTTCGTGGCGTTGAAGATCGTCGCAGAAATCAGCGGCGAGACCGTTCGCAAGACGCTTAAAAAAACGACATCAAGCCTTGGCGAGAAGCGCGTTATGTGATCCCTCCCGAAGCCAACGCCGAGTTCGTCTGTCAGATGGAAGAGACTCTGAACGTCTACCAATGCCCGCGTGATCCCGCGCGACCGCTGGTCTGTTTTGACGAAGCCAGCAAACAGCTCGTGGATCATGTGCGGAGCCCGATTGAAGCGACTCCCGAACGTCCGACGAAGATCATTGACTACGAATATCTCCGCAATGGCACGGCCAACATCTTCATGCTGTACGCGCCGTTGGAAGGACATCGCGAAGCGCTCGTGACCGACCAACGCACCGCCGTCGATTACGCCCACGCGATCCGTCACTTGGTCGATGTGATGTACCCCGACGCCGAGAAAATCGTGCTCGTTCAAGACAACCTCAACACTCACAAACTCGCGTCGCTGTACGCGGCCTTCCCGCCGGAAGAAGCCAGCCGCCCGATCTCCAAACTGGAGCTGCACTATACGCCGAAGCACGGAAGCTGGCTCAATATGGCGGAAATCGAACTGGGCGTCCTGGGCCGCCAATGCCTCGACCGCCGCATCCCCAACCGCGACAAACTCCAACACGAAGTCGCCGCCTGGCAACAACAACGCAACGAATCAGCCGCCAAAGTTGACTGGCAATTCACCACCGCCGATGCTCGCATCAAGCTCAAACGCCTCTACCCAGTCACTGAAAACGCGCCGAACTCACCCTAACCACGCAATCTCAAGTTGTTCGACCACTAGTCTGTTCTGTTAGCCTGAAACAAGCTCTTTCGAGTTCAGAAGACGACAGGATCAACAACCCGATTGGCAGGAGTGGTAACCATGAGATCGCCCGCTCGAAGTCTCTTGTGCTTGGCGTGGATCGCTGTTTGGAGTTCGCCGTGGTCCGCGACGGATGCTGCCGAGCCGCTGCTGCGGGTCGGGGCGCATGCGATGGACGTCACGCCGCTGAAGTTTCCGATCAGCGTCAACGGGAACCTGCAGGATGCGCCAGCCAGCAAGGCACATGATCAATTGCACGCGCGGTGTTTGGTGCTCGACGACGGCGAGACCAAGATCGCGATTGCCGTGGTCGATAGCTGTATGATCCCACGCGAATTGTTCGAGGACGCCAAGCGGCAAGCCAACAAGCTGACCGGCATTCCGATCAATCGGATGTTGATGTCGGCGACTCACGCCCATTCGTGCCCGGCGGTGACCGGCGTGTTTCAAGTCGAGCCGGATGCCGACTACGTCAAGTTTCTGGCCGAACGAATTGCCGCTGGGATCAAACAAGCTCATGACAACCTCGCACCAGCCGAGATCGCTTGGGGCGTCGGGCGAGACGAGACGCAAGTCTTCAATCGCCGCTGGCTGCTGAACGAACCGAGTGCCGAGACGAATCCGTTTGGACTCGTCGATCAAGTGCGGATGAATCCGGGCTACAACAATCCGAAGGTGACGAAGTCGGCCGGGCCGGTTGATCCGGAAGTCAGTTGTCTGAGCGTGCGTGCTCCCGGCGGCCGGCCGTTGGCGTTGCTCACGAATTACTCACTGCATTACGTCGGAGGCGTTCCGGGTGGAGAGCTGTCGGCCGATTATTTTGGAATGTTCGCCGAACGAATCACGCAATTGTTGAAAGCGGACGCGGTCGGGCCGCCGTTCGTCGGGATCATGTCAAACGGCACAAGCGCTGATGTGAACAACGTCAACTTCGCTCTGATGACCTCGCCGAAATATGCGTCTTACGAAAAGATGAAGCTCGTGGCGGACAGTGTTGCGAACGCGGCGGCGGAAGCTCACGCGAAAGTGGAGCACCGTTCGAAAGCTTCGCTGGCGATGCGCGAAGTTGAGCTGACTCTAAAGGTCCGCAAGCCGTCGGCAGACGACATCGCGAAAGCCAAACAACGGCTCGAACAGGCCGGGCCGTATCCGTACAAGACGATGATCGACGCCTATGCTCGCGAGACCCTGAAGCTGGCCGAGTATCCCGACGCAGTCACGCTGAAGCTGCAAGCCATCCGCATTGGCGAACTGGCGATCGTGGCCATTCCGTGCGAGGTCTTCACGGAAATTGGTCTCGATCTGAAACGCCTCAGCCCATTAAAGCCGCTGTGTACGATTGCGCTGGCCAATGGCTACAACGGCTACTTGCCGACTCCGCAACAACACGAATTGGCTGGCTACGAAACCTGGCGCGCTCGGTCGAGCTACTTGGAAACCGGAGCCGCGCCGAAGATCGTTGAGATCCTGTTGACGATGCTGAATGAAGTGAAATGATCGCGATTGCACGCGCCGATACGATGCGGCGATCCCATTCGCGTCGTCCGGTTAATTGGAGCGTGCCTGAAGGCGGCGAACCCGCGGGAGAAGCCATGCGAAAGCATTTCAATCAGTTGCTTCTCGTTGCACTGTTGTGCTCGCCAACATACGGCGCTGAGCCGCATTGGTCCTTCCGCCCGATGACTCGCCCGACTCCACCGCGTGTTCGGCAATCCGATTGGCCGCGAAACGGCAGCGACTCGTTCGTGCTCGCGCGGCTGGAGAAAGAGAACGACGCGCCGTCGCCGGAAGCCGACCGAGTCACGTTGATGCGGCGAGTCACGCTCGACCTGATCGGGCTGCCGCCGACGCTGGAGGAGGTCGCGGAGTTCGTCGACGACGAGCAACCGGACGCTTACGAGCGGTTGGTGGATCGGCTGCTCGCGTCGCCGCATTACGGGGAGCGGTGGGCTCGGCCGTGGCTCGATCTGTGTCATTACGGCGACAGCGACGGACATTTGACCGATCAGCTACGCCCCGTCGCCTGGCGCTATCGCGATTGGCTCACGCGAATGCTCAACGACAATCTACCGTTCGATGAATTCACCGTGCGGCAGATCGCGGGGGATTTGGTGACGACGGAGTCGCCTGTCTTACTAACCCGACGCGTGAGCGAGGGCGAACGGCCAAAAGACTCCGAACAACGCGAGCGACTCGATGAGAAATCAGAGCGTGTTGGCCACCCGCCCTCGCTCACGCTTCGGGTTAGTGGGGCTGACGCCCCTTCGTACATGCTCGACCGCATCCTCGGCACGGGCTTCCTTCGGCAAACGCTCAGCAATCGTGAAGGTGGTGCCGACCTCGAAGAGTATCGCGTCGCGCAGATCGTGGATCGCACGTCGATGGTCGGCACGATCTGGCTCGGCCTGACCGTGGGCTGCGCGAGGTGTCACGATCACAAGTACGACCCGCTGACTCAGGCGGAGTTCTATCGGCTGTACGCCTTCTTCGACGACGCCGACGAGGTCAACATCGACGCGCCGCTGCCGGACGAAGTCGCCAGCTATCAACGCTCGCGGTCAGAGTACGAACGGCGGCGACGCGAGATCGTCGAACCGTTTCGCGCGGGGCTGACTGAACTGCAAAAGCAGTGGGAGGCGAAGGCTCTGCACGCCGCGGCGCATCCCGGCGAAGACCATATTTGGGATCGGCAGTGGGAAGTGCTCGGCCTGATCTGGGGAGGCCACCTGGGTGAAGGGCAACTCGAAGGCTGCGAGATCGTGCGGCTGCCGTGGGAGAAACGAACGCTGCGTCAGCAGGACGACTGGCTCGATTATTTCTTGTCGCACGGTTCGATCGTGGATGCGAAGAAGTTCGCCGAATTGAGACTGCCCGAACTGCAACAGAAGCTCGTCGCGCTGAAGAAAGAGTTCCCCGCCGCTCACGCCACGCGAGCACCGGTGATGCAAGCGGCATTCGCTCCGCGTCAGACCTACATTCACGAACGTGGCGACTTTCGTGGCCGAGGAGCGGATGTGTCGCCGGGGGTTCCAAAGGTGTTGCCTTCCATGGGGCACGTTTTCAACGTGCCCGGATCGAAGCACGTTGAAAACGTGCTCCACGAGAAGACGCCTCCGCAACGGCCCTCGTTCGCTCGCTGGCTGGTGTCGTACGACAACCCGTTAACAGCACGAGTCACCGTGAACCGGATGTGGCAAGAGTTCTTTGGCCGAGGCATCGTCGCCACGTCCGACGACTTCGGAACACGCGGCGATTTGCCGTCGCATCCAGAGTTGCTCGAATCGCAGGCCGAAGAATTCATGAAGTCGAACTGGGACGTCAAGCACATGCACCGGCTGATGGTGACGTCGGCAACGTATCGGCAATCGTCTCGCCCGCGAACGGAACTCGCGACCCACGATCCGAACAACACGTTGCTCTCGCGTCAGAACAGCCTACGAGTCCCCGCTGAGACCGTGCGTGACGCGGCACTTGCCGTTAGCGGGTTGCTCAGCCGAAAGCTCGGCGGGCCGAGCGTCTTTCCGCCGCAGCACGAGCGAGTCACGATGGAAGCCTTCGGCAGCAATTCTTGGAAGACCGCGAGGGGGCCGAACGATTTCGCCGCGGCCTCTACACGTTCCTCTTGCGAACCTCGCCGTTCGCGCAGTCGATCACGTTCGACGCGCCACCGCCGGTCGATGTCTGCACACGCCGCGACCGATCCAACACGCCGCTGCAAGCGTTGACGCTGCTCAACGACCCGGTCTTCGGCGAGATGGCCGCCGCGTTCGCCGAACGAGTCTGTCGCGAAGGGGGAGCGAGCGATCAAGACCGCCTGCGATTCGCCTGGAAGGTCTGCTTCGGTCGCTCCGGCACTGAAGCCGAACTGACACGATTGCAGCGATACTTTGATGCTCAACGAGGCACGAACAAAGACGATTCAGCCGCATGGACCAACTTGGCTGGCGTGCTACTCAACTTGCATGAGTTCATCACCAGAGATTAGCTGTACAACGAGAATCGACACAAACGATCGGCTCGCTCAACCTCAACACGGGAAGCTCGACGAATTCGTGGATCACTACCGCGTTCCACCTTCATGACTTGCCAAGCCAGCACCCCGCTTGATTGTTTTGGAAACCATGCCACCGACATCCGCATTGGAAACACCGTCAGACGACACCGCGCGGCCAGCACGACGACGTCGCCGACTGTTGATGCTGGGCATAATCGGGCTGGTGTTGGTCACGGTCGTTCTCGGTTATCGGTATTACTGGCTCGGTCGCCCACTGGGTTACGGGCCGGCTGGACCGACGGTCTTCCGCGAACCGTTTGGTCGACCGTGGTCGGATCGCAAGGTCGTGTTGCTGGGATTTGGAGACAGTATGACAGCGGGCTACGGAGCGACGCCAAGGCATTCTTTCTTTGATCGGCTGGTCACGAACCCCGACGATGAATTCGCGGACCTGCGTGGAATCTGCTTGTCGGCCGTGTTGCCGAATCTGGAAGCAAAGAATCTCGGACTATCCGGTTCGACCTCGCTAGAGCATCTCGACATCTTGCTGCGGCGAGTGCCGGTGTTTGACGACGACACGTTCGGTTTGATCGTGTTGACGACGGGCGGTAACGACGTGATCCACAACTATGGTCGCACGCCGCCGCGCGAAGGGGCAATGTACGGCGCGACGCTCGAACAGGCTCAACCGTGGATCGCCAACTTCGATGAGCGACTGGAGACGATGTTGAACCGCCTGCGCGAATGCTTCCCCGGCGGCTGTCACTTTTTTCTCGCCAACATTTACGATCCGACTGATGAAGACGGCGACACATTCAACGCCGGATTGCCTCGCTGGCCGGAAGGCGTGGCGGTGCTCGGGGCCTACAACGAAGTCATCGCTCGTTGCGCCGAAAGGCGCGACGATGTGGAATTGATCGACATGCACCGCGAGTTCCTCGGCCACGGCATTCATTGCCGCCAGTTTTGGCACAGGCATTATCGCGCGGCCGATCCAACCTATTGGTACTTCGACAATCTGGAAGACCCTCACGACCGCGGCTACGACGCGATTCGGCGGCTGCTGTTGATTGAGATAAGCCGAGTCGTCCCGCAGCGACTGGCCGTGAGTTCCGCAAACTGAGCAACCGCATCGAAGGAAACTTTCATGGTGGCAAACATCGGCATCCCGATTCTGCGTCGCGCATTCTTGTCTCGGTCGGCGTGTGGGCTCGGTTCGATAGCGTTGGCTCAATTGCTGGGTGGGAATTCTTCATTCGCGACGTATGCGAACTCGGGCGGCAATTCGCCTGTTCCGAAGCCACCGATGTTTGAACCGCGTGCCAAGAACGTCATCTTCCTCTTTATGGCTGGCGCGCCGAGTCAATTCGACCTCTTCACACCAAAACCGGTGATGCAGAAGTTGCACGGCCAGCCGGTGCCGGCTTCGTTTCTCGAAGGGTTGAGCGATTCGCTGATCAAAGGGAGCGCGCGGGTTTGGGCGTCGCCGCGCAAGTTCACGAAGCATGGCGAGTGCGGAATGGACTTCTCCGATTACCTGCCGCATCTGGCGACGTGTGCCGATGACCTGTGCATGATCCGCACGATGAAGACCGACGTGCCGAATCACGATCCGGCTCAGTTGACGATGCAGTGCGGCGTGCCTCGGTTCGGGATGCCGAGCATGGGGTCGTGGATCACCTACGGGCTCGGCTGCGAGTCGCGCAACCTGCCGAGCTTCACCGTGCTGCTTTCGAACAACGGGCCGGGGGACATCGCCGGGACCGCGCTGTGGGACAGTGCGTTTCTGCCGGCCACGCATCGGGGCGTGACGTTTCGCAGTCAGGGTGATCCGATTCTACATCTCGCGAATCCCGATGGAGTTACTCGGCAGCAGCAGCGGCAACGGTTGGATGCGATCAACGATCTCAATCGGCTGCGTCAGCAACAGCAGCCCGATCCGGAGATCGCGACGCGGATCGAAAGCTACGAACTCGCGTTTCGGATGCAGGCCGCCGCGCCGGAGTTGCTCGACTTCCAACAAGAGTCGCCGCACACGCTGGCCGAATACGGCATCGGCGACGAGAAGACCGACACGTTCGCTCGGAATTGTCTGCTGGCTCGGCGGATGGTCGAGCGGGGTGTCCGCTTCGTGCAGTTGTATCACTACACCTGGGACGATCACGCGGACCTCAACAACAAGCTCAAGCAGAACACCGACAAGACCGACCGACCTTCCGCCGCGCTGATTCTCGATCTCAAGCGGCGCGGGTTGCTCGACGACACGCTGGTGATCTGGGGTGGCGAGTTCGGCCGCACGCCGATGAACGAAGTCCGCCGAGGCATCAACCCCGGCAAAGAAGGCCGCGACCACCACCCGTTCGCATTCACGATGCTGCTGGCCGGCGGTGGAGTCCGCGGCGGCCAAATCATCGGCGAGACCGACGACCTCGGCTATCACCCAACCAAAGATCCGATCCACGTCCACGACCTGCAAGCCACGATCCTGCATGCGCTCGGCCTGGATCACACTCGGCTGACGTTCCGCCATCAGGGTCGCGATCATCGGCTGACCGATGTGGCTGGCGAAGTGGTGCAGAAGGTCTTTGCTTAACGGGCAAAGCTTCGTGCCCGACCATCCGACAGGCTGGAATCCTATCCCACGATGCAGGTCCACTGATCTTAGATCTGCTCGTCTGACCGCTTTTCTTCTTCCTGCAATTTCGCCGTGAGCCAGCGCCCCCAGAGCACATAATGCAGGACGGCGAACAAGCCCATCCCAGCCGCGATCAGCAGAATCCACAACACTTGGGGCAGAACCATTGCCACGAGTCCCAGCAAACCCAGACTCACGAACACGACGACGGCCATTGCCGAAAATGTCGCAGCGTTTCGTTGATCGTGGGACGGACGATCTGTCATCGCCGTGCTCCTGCCGGGATTCCGAAGTGTTTTTCTAAAAACTGATGCCGGTGATCGAATCCCGCTTCCAGCGAATCGCGAATCTTGCGGTCATTGATCAGCAAGCCCAGCATTCCTCCAGGCGGCGAAAATGTGATCCGATCCACGATGATCACGCCATTCGACGACGGCTCGAACAAGTGCTCGTGGCACCAAGCGGTCATCGGACCTTCCACTTGTTCTTCGACAAAACGCCGAGGGAAATCGAATTCGGAAATCCGATGCGAGATTTGTCGCACAACGCCAAAAGTTTGCACTCGGAATTTCATGACCGCTCCTTGAAACACCCGCTCCGGTGCCGCATCGAAGACCAACATCATCGCCGAAGGGCTGATGCGCCGAATGTTTTCCGGCTGGATCAGAAATTCAAAAGCCGCTTCCGGCGTACACGACAGTTCGGTTTGAGATTCAAAGACAGACATACGATTTTCCCAAAAGTGATCGAGATGAAAGATAACCAAGTCCATGAGCGTTGTCAGTTGTGATACGCCCGACAACAAGGCAAGCAGGGCGGCGTCAGCCCCCAAGTGATGCTTGAAACCGCTGCGAGGGCTGACGCCGCCCCGCTTGCCTTGTCGCTCGCGCCAAACATCAACCTGTGCCCCAATAGAATCAATCCGGGTCCGTGCGGAGTCCGAAGCGGCGTGAATCTTACTTCCATCCCAATTACGATCTGCCTGTGTCTAATGTTGACCACCGATAACGAGCCGCCTCATGTCTGATGCTCCGCCGCTGGAAGTTCTTGCTGCCGATGATCCTGATGCGGAAGCCGTCGCGCGAGATCGCGAAGCTCAAGCCATTCGGGGACTCGGTGCGGCGTACTCCAAACTGCGAGACGAAATCGGCAAAGTGGTCGTCGGGCAGCGCGACGTGGTCGATCAATTGTTGATTGCACTCTTCAGCGGCGGGCACGTCTTGCTGATCGGTGTGCCGGGACTGGCCAAGACGCTGCTGGTCACGACCGTGGGACGGCTGCTGTCGTTGTCGTTCCGCCGCATTCAGTTCACCCCCGACTTGATGCCGTCGGACATCACTGGCACCGACATCTTGCGAGACGATCCGGAGACCGGACAGCGAAGTTTTCAGTTCATGCAAGGTCCGATCTTCACGAACATTTTGCTGGCCGACGAAATCAACCGCACACCGCCGAAGACGCAAGCCGCGCTGCTAGAAGCGATGCAAGAACGGCATGTGACCGTCGGCAGCAACAGCTATATGTTGCCCGCGCCGTTCTTTGTGCTCGCCACGCAAAATCCGATTGAGCAGGAAGGAACCTATCCGCTCCCTGAAGCGCAGTTGGACCGCTTCATGTTCAACGTGATCGTGTCGTACCCGACCGCGGCAGAAGAGTTACGCATCCTCAAACAGACAACTGGCGGTGAGAAACCGGAACTGACTCCCGCGCTGTCCGGCCGGCAGATTCTCGCGTTGCAAGAGGTCGTGCGGAAAGTCCCTGTGGCCGAACACGTTTTCATTTACGCTCGCGACCTCGTCCGAGCCACTCGGCCCAACGAATCGGACGCTCCCGATTTCGTGAAAAAGTACATCTCGTGGGGAGCCGGCCCGCGCGCCGGACAGTATTTGATCCTGGGAGCCAAAGCCCGCGCGATTCTGGAAGGCCGCTTCCACGTCAGCCCGGAAGACATCAAAGCGGTTGCGCACCCCGTCCTGCGACACCGCATCGTCACGACGTTCCAAGCTCACAGCGAAGGGATGACCGCCGACAAAATCATCGACCTGTTGCTCGAAAAAATCCCGGTCGAAGTCCAACAACGCGCGGCGAAACTGGCGGGTCGATGAGTTCACCGACGGTGCCTAACTGATGCTGTTGTGATTGAATCGTTCGGGGGTCAAAGACCGATGGCTCACCCGGCGGATTCAGACACGGCCTGCGGAGGAAGTCGCCGTTTTCGTTGGTTTGAGGCGGAGGCAGTCGGTGGTCAGTCGCCTTGCGGAACTCGAAAACGCTGGAGGGCATTACGAACTCTGCTGAATCTCTGATGATCCGTGTCGGACAAACGCAGCAGATCCTCAATGTCGTGGCACATCACCAGCGTTTCAGTCGCCTTTTCAACCATGTTGACCCTCGCCCGGACATCGACTTCTGAAGCCACTTGTGGCGTGTCAATCAATTCCAGCAGTTGGTCGTTCCATGAATTGTCGTTGGCGGCAACGATGATGTCACAGGCCAAGATTTGTGCGTGACGATCCCCTTGGAGAAGTTCTTCCACCAACGCGCGATCACAGACCCCGGTCCAAAAGGCTTTCAGACTTTCCAAGGCACCGCGCCGCCTCAGATCCGACGATTGAGCCTGAGCTTCCTGAACGGCCGGAAGCATGATCGTTCCGCGACGCAGGAGGTTTCGGAATCGCTTGTCATGTTGCTCAAACAGGTGCTCGCCATCGTAGGGCTTGCGGACCAACTCGGTTTCCCATTTCGCCAAGACGGACACATGACGTCGGTCTGTGGGATGGGTCTTCCAAACTGCGTACCACGCCAACAATTCCGCTTTCGCTTCGTTCGTTCGTTTTTCTTCGTTCTTTCGAAACTGCTCGAACTCCGCATGAGATGAATTGCCGCACATACCACCCGGCTGAAATTGGGGCAAACCGAGACCACCTTGTAGGCAGATGATGATCTGGCTGTTGATTTGCGTTTCCGATGTCGCCTCCAACCGTTTCGCCAATTCGTCGATTGTCGCCTCGTTCGCGGTCAGAGCCAGAATCGCGCTGGCTTCTCGCCCGGTGTCACTTGCTAGAGAGTCCAGCGCGACCCGTCGGATGTCCGATATGTGTGAATCGCTCTCGGAAAGCGGACCAGCAATCAAACCGTCGATCCAATGGTAGATTGGGAAGCTACCCGTTCGATGCGCAGTCCGTGGCACAGAGAACTCGACCAACATCAGTAGGTCTCGGATCGCCCAAAACTTGAGTTGTCCGACTTGGTGCCGAGCATTGTCGATCACAATGCCCGAAAAGGTTTCGCGTGCATCCGCGAGCAGCTTCTTTCCAATGGAACGATCGGCACTCGGACGAATTGCCATTTCGATCGCGCGACGAACGGGCAACCACTCCAACACTCGTCGAAAGCTCCCTTGAACGGGGAGGCGATCGCGTCCGGCCGACCAAAACTCCTTGTCTCCTTCAGACCAAACGAACAACTTCTTCGCATAGCCGGATCGTTCAAGATTGAATTCCAAAACTGAGTGCTCACCCGATGGCGGAGTTGGCGGCCCAGCTTTTGTCTCCTGCCGATAGTTCGGAAACAACGTGTCGAGAAAGTTGATCGTCCGTCGGTCTCGAACTTCGATGCCGCCGTACGCCGGACCGCCGGATTCGGAATGCGCGATCCGCACCACATACGGAAATTCTGTCAAAGGGTCTCGATAGACAATTCTGATGCCGGCCCACAGTCCCAACGCAAATGTGGACAGGAGCACCAAAGCCCACACCATCAGTCGCTTCTTGGAGACGCGCCGGATCAGCATCACTCCGTACTCCGTGGATTCCTCATCTTGCCGAAGATTCTGGTCGGTCGTGGAAGTCGTCACAAGTCCGCTGTCGCTCGCGCGCTGATCCGTAACCGCGTCTTTGTTACCCGCCGAAGTAGCGACTGCCGACAGCGTCCGTCAGAATGCCGCCGCTCGTTTCATCGACCAAACTCAAGGAGCCATTCATGGTGTCGCGCATTCATCGAGAGTCTTCCGAACTTCAGTCGAGAAACGTCGGCCATTGGAAAGTGATGATCCTCGCCGCCGTTTTCTTTGGCGGTGTGCTGCCACTTAAGGGAGCGGACGTGGCTGACAAGGACGCCACTTGGGCTGGTTTTCGTGGACCGAGCGGCATGGGAGTCAGCTCGGCGAAAGGGCTGCCGGTCACCTGGAGCGAATCGGAGAACATCGCTTGGAAGTCGCCGCTGCCGGGGCCGGGGGCGTCGAGTCCGATTGTCTTTGGGGATCGCATTTATCTGACTTGCTACACCGGCTTCTTTGTCCCCGGTGAGTCAGGCGGGAGTCAGGAGAACTTGAAACGGCATCTGCTTGCGATCAGCCGGAAGGATGGCCAGATCGTTTGGGACAAGTCCATCGCGGCGAAGTTGCCGGAAGAGAACAAGATTCGCGATCACGGGTTCGCGGCCAACACGCCAGTTGCCGATGCCGAACGCCTGTATGTGTTCTTTGGCAAGACGGGTGTCTTCGCGTTCGATCATGACGGAAAGCAACTTTGGCAAGCGGACGTCGGATCGAAGACTCACAATTGGGGGACGTCGGCGTCGCCCGTGCTTTACAAGGATTTGGTGTTCATCAACGCCAGCGTCGAGAGCACCTCACTGGTCGCGCTGGACCGGAATACTGGCGAAGAGAAGTGGCGAGCCAAAGGGATTCGCGATTCGTGGAACACTCCGGTACTCGTCACGGCCAAGTCGGGCCGGCAAGAGTTGATCGTCGCAACAAAAGGAAATGTGCTGGCCTTCAATCCCGACAACGGCGAGCCACTGTGGTCGTGCAAAACCGACATCGGCTGGTACATGGTTCCAAGTGTCGTGGCAGCGGACGGAGTCGTGTATTGCTTGGGAGGCCGATCCGGCGTCGCGGGCCTGGCCGTGCGAGCCGGCGGCAGCGGTGATGTCACCGAATCACATCGGCTGTGGACGAGCATCAAAGGCTCGAACGTGACATCGCCGGTATTTCTCGACGGCCATTTGTATTGGATGCACGAGCAACGGGGCGTCGCGTACTGCGCGAAGGCCGAGAGCGGCGATGTCGTCTATGAACAACGTCTCGAACGAGCGGGACAAGTTTACTCATCGGCGTTGCTGGCCGACGGACGGCTGTATTATCTGACGCGAGACGGTCGCACGTTCGTGCTGGCGGCGAAAACCGGCTTTGAGCAACTGGCCAACAACGATCTCCACGACGGCAGTATTTTCAACAGCTCACCCGCCGTGGACGGCAGCCGGCTGCTGATTCGGTCGGATAAGTTCCTGTACTGCATTGGCAAGTGAGTGAGAACAGTAAGGGATCAAGTGGTTCGTTAACGTGCGGCATCAGCGTGGGCGAATCTGGCCAGTTTTTGTTGCAGCCCCGATTGCGACAGCACCTCGCGATTGACGACCGCTTCCGGCACGCGGCCGGCGGCGACATCTAGAATGCTGCGACAGGCGGCTTGACCGGTTCCGCGAAACAGTTCGTCGGTCCAACAGATCGCGTGCGGCGACAGCAGAACGTTGTCCAACTTCAAAAGCGGATCATCGGAATCGATCGGCTCTTTCTCGAAGACATCGAGCGCGGCTCCGGCAATACGTCGCTCACGCAGCACTTCCGTCAGTGCGAGTTGATCGACAATCGGGCCGCGAGCCACGTTGATCAGAAACGCTGTCGGTTTCATGCGTGCCAGCCGCTCGCGATTCAGCAAGTGATGCGTCTCGGGCGTCAGAGCGCAGCAAATGCAAACGAAGTCCGATTGTTCAAGCAACGCGTCAAGGCTCAGTAACTCCACGCCGCTGGCTCGCGCGGCCTTCGGTGTCACGAACGGATCAAAGGCGACTGGCCGCATCTCCAACGGAGCCACGACCCGCAGAATCTCGCAGCCGATATTCCCCAGCCCGATCAATCCTAGCGTGCGGCCCGTCAGCCCGACTCCCATTTCGTTGAGCTTTTCATGCCAGCGCCCCTCGCGAGTCAGGCGATCTTTCGCGAGCAGCTTGTGAGACAACGCCAACAACATCGCTAGCGCCGAAACCGCCACCGGCCGACGCACGCCGGATGGCGTGATCGTCAGCAACACGTTGTTGCGAGTGCAGGCCGGAACATCGACGTTGTCGTAACCGACCCCAAATCGAGCGATGATCGCCAGCCGCTGCCCACCATCCACCGTTGCCGCCGAAATCTTGGGAGCCAGCACCAACAGCGCATCAAATTGGTCCGCGACCGCGGCCGGAAGTTCCGATCCGTAGTCCGGTAGAAACTCGCGTTCGATTCGCGAATTCGCTGCCAGCACATCCAGTCCAATATCGCCGAACCCAAGGGAACCGTCTGGCTTCAGAAAGTCGCGGGTGATCCCCACGCGAAAGGTGTGTTGCATTGTTTGGCTCGCCTGTTGAACTCTGATGACAAATTCTGTCAGATCAAAGTATCGGTAGGCTAGTTGGCGATCAACAACCGCCAAGAGTGAACGCACGACCCCTCGCAACGCGCGGTGGATTACGTTCATACTCCGATTCCGATGCCAAAGACCCTGTTCAGGCTACGGCGTTGTGACCTTTCGAGTTGTTGATGTGTGAGGCGGCATGTCGTTGATTCATCCTACATTGATTGCGGCGGCCGGATTGGCGGTGATTCCGGTGATCCTGCACTTTTTATTACGGGCCAAGCCTCGGAAGTTGGTGTTTCCGGCGTTGCGGTTGATTCAACTGCGGCGTCGGCAGAATGTACGGCGATTGCGGTTGCGGCATTTCTGGCTGATGTTGCTCCGCGTGCTGGTGATCGTTGGGTTGGTGATCGCGGTGGCTCGGCCGTCGGTGCCGGAAGCGAATTATGAATTGAGCACGCGCGAACTCGTCACGTTGATTGGCGTCATCGCGGCGGCAGTCGGAACGTACTTCGGACTGATGCGGTATTGGCGGAAGAAGCAGGTGTCGGTGCAGACGTTAGCCTATCGGCGGACGATGTTGCGCGGCGGAGTCGGAGCGGCACTTGCGGCATTGATTGTATTGTTGGTCGTGTGGCCGTATGCGAATCGGTTACGAGCGGAGATTTCGGCACCGGCTCCGGTGGTCGGAAGCGACTTGCCGGTCGCGGCGGTCTTTTTGTTCGACACCAGTTTGTCGATGCAGTATCAGCAGGAGGGAAAAACGCGGCTCGATCAAGCCAAGACGATTGCGTTATCGCACATCGAACTCTTGCCGCCACGCAGCCGGATCGCGGTCGGGGAAAGTGCCGCCGCATCGCCGATTTTGTTTCAAGCGGACACGGTCACGGCCAAGTCGAAGATTCAAAACCTCGTGTTGCAGCCGGCGACTCAGCCACTGAACGAACGACTGCGAGCGGCACTCGCGCTGCAACAAGCGGATCAAGGTCGCACGTTGGATGAGCAGCAATCGGTCGCTCAAGACGCTCGCCGCGACCGGTTCTTGCGCGAAGTTTACGTATTCACCGATCTGGCGGCCTCTGCTTGGCGAACTGGATCGACCTCGTTGTTGAAGGAAGAGCTTGAACGGTTGTCGTGGATCGGAGTGTACGTGATCGACGTTGGCGAACCGGAGCCGCGCGATATCGCTTTGACCGAGATCGTGCTCGCGCGGCAGAGCGTTCCGGCGGGGAGCACGCTGCTCGTCGAAGCGACAGTGACGGCGATCGGCTTCGAGGAGTCTGAGAAAACCGTGGAGCTGTCGCTGCTGTCGCGAGACGGGAAGCTTCTACCGTCGGGGAGACAGCCGGTGAAGATTGGTGCGAAGGCGGGAGTGGAATCTCAGTCGCGGGAGCGACTGAACTACGTAAGAACGAGAGTGCAGATTCCGGTCTCGAACCTGCAAGGCCCGGTGCAGCATGGCGAGCTGCGATTGCTGTCGAGCGATCCGTTGGCCATGAACGACGTGCGGCATTTCACGCTCGAGGTCAAGCCGCCGCCGAAAGTGTTGCTGGTGTCGCCGAGCGCTGCGGTCAGCGATGTGCTGAAAGAAGTTCTCGCGCCGCCAGGTTTGGCTCAAACGGGGAAGGCCCGCTATGAGGTCGAGGACATCCGGCCGAGCAAACTCGCGGGGAGCAAGCTGAGTGACTATTCGGTGGTGGTGCTCAACAGCGTGCCTTCGGTGACTGAGCCAGTTTGGAAGTCGCTGCACAAGTACGTCAGCAACGGCGGTGGATTGCTGATTGCTCTCGGCTCATCGGCCACGCCGAACGATGCGACGGGTGTCTCACCTGAAACATACAACACCGACTTCGCCAAAACGTTGCTTCCGGCCACGCTGGCCGCGCCGCTTAACTTCAATCCGGCGCCGCAATATTTCGATCCGAAGAACCTCGAGCATCCCGTGTTCAAGAAATTGGAAGAGGCTGGTGCGGCGGAGTTGGCGGCGGTCGAACTGCGGAGGCACTGGCGCGTCGATTTACAGGACGGAGCCAACGTCCTGATGTCGTATTCCAACTCGTTGCGCGATGCTGCGCTGATCGAACGCCGCATCGGAACCGGCCGCGTCATGATGCTGACCACCGCTCTGGACTTGCGCGGTTGGAACGAACTGCCGCGCAGTTGGTCGTTCGTCGCGCTGTCCGATCAGCTCATGCAGTATCTGTCGGGTCGGCAAGAGGCCGCTTTCAACTTCTTGCCGGGCGAAGAAGTGACGATCCGGCTCGGAGGTGAAACTCCACCGCAGAAGTTTCTCGTCCGCAAACCGGGAGGCCAGCAACATTCCGATCAACTTGGTGCCGGAGCCACGACGATCTCGATTCGCGAAACGGAACAGCTTGGCCACTACGATGTGATTTCGGCCGATCCGCAATCAAATTTCGCAAGCGGCTTTTCCGTGAACGCGCCTGCGGCGGAAAGCGACTTCCGCCGGCTGACCGACGATGAATTGACTCAGATGTTGGGCGAGAAACGCTTTGCTCTGGCACGCGACATCGCCACGCTCGAACGCCGTGTCAACACTGGCCGCCTGGGTGAAGAGCTATATCCGTTACTGCTGCTCGTGGCGATCTTGGTCTTCTGCGGCGAGCACTTTGTCGCCAACTGGTTCTATTCGGAAGAGGCCGAGACGGTGGCGGCATAATGTTTGCGCGGGCGAGCGACAGCTTGATTCGGTTGATCGTCCAGAATGCTGCCGTGTTCGCGTTGCTCGATACGGAACGTGAACCGAGATTAATGAACGACTCATGCAATTCGACGTCATAGCCAAGTCGCAGTGGCGATCTGGCTGCGAGGCTTTCGATTTTGGCGATCGCTCACTTCCAGACTGCGACGGTGGCCAAGGTCGAGTTTGAGAGTAATCAGTGTGAGGTCTTGCAGGTTGGCTCCCATCGCGGCGACGACGCGTGCGAGGTTTTCGAAGGTGGGTTGCAGGCGACCGTTTTCGCGACTGGTCGCGAAGGCCAGCGATTCAGACAAGCCGTCCGAAAAGCGCAGCGGACGGCGCAGCAAATTGAGTGCTGCGCTTATGCGTGGCTGATGTCACAACGTGCGATGATGACCACTTGGCCAAAACAGCCGACCGTTCTTGCAATTCTCTGCCGTTTGTGGAGTTGAGCGAACTCGTGCGACTCAGTACGAGCGAAAACGAGAGTGGGACCGCTGGGACTCGAACCCAGAACCAACGGATTATGAGTCCGCTGCTCTAACCGATTGAGCTACGGTCCCCAAGCTTGTTATTCAGATATTCATTGCGCTGGCCAAAGACGAAGACGATTCGCGGTCGAAAGACTTGCTCTGGGGCCGATGGCACGCTGCCTAAGTATTTGGAGCAACGCGACGATCTGCAAGCCGGTCGGAAGCCGCGAGTCCTAGGCGACCGGCTGGATGTTCGCGACTTGCTGACATCTGACATAGTCACTACGACCGGAGCGACACGCTTGCTGCGAGCGATTGTCGTAATTCGCGAGACAGTGCCAACAAGTTCTTTGAGAGTAGTCGTCGCGAGCCATTTCGCGCGAGCGACCGTGATCCTGGGTTTGCTCGGCAGGACGACTGCATTCGCTCCGACAATCATGCTGGGCGCGGAATTCGCCGGTCTAAGCATTTGACAAACAATCGTTCGTCGGATTGGCGAGCGACCGGCCGATATTTCCGGTCGGATTCCGAGGTCTGGTTGATGACTGACCCTCGGATTATGTGCCGACTTCGCTGAACTGTACTGCGTGAGTCACGCCAGCCCCAAGGCGTATTGCGCGACCGGAGCCATGCGATATGAAATTTTCATTGAGTGGGATCACTTCGTTTTCGCGTTCCCCGTTGACTTTGGCGACGGCCTGTCTCTCTCTGTTGTGGGGCTGTCACCAATTACCTGGCTCGCGTTCGTGTCAAACGCCTAATGAAGTCGTGTTTTATCAAGACGCCACTACAACCGGCCAACAATCGCCAGCACCGAGCTATGAAGAATCGTCGAGCACGCAACTCAATAACTCAGCGCCGGAAGTGCCGTCCCCCCCCGCGGAAGAACGCGCTCCCAAGCCGAGAGTCGTGTCACCGTCACTGCCGCCGCTTCCCGATGCTCCTGATATGACGGTTCCGAGTAAGAAGTCGGCTGCAGAGAAATCAGCCGCAGAGAAGCCGACCGAACCGAAGCCCGCCGAGCCCGAAAAACCAGTTCCGGCCAAAAAGAAGCCGGCAACCCCCAAGATCAAGAAGTCCAAGAAGCCTGCTAACGCTGTGGACGAAGATCAAGGGTCCGAGGCAGTCGACTACTTCGCACCGGACGAAGAGAGCGAAACCGATTCGGCCGGCCTGTCAGAGACCAGCGACTCGGCGACCGCTATTGTCGGACCACAACGCCTGACGCAAACGATTCTGGAAGTCCCCCCGACGCAAGAGTCGCACGATTCCGCGCCACTTCCCCGTGAGACCCTCTCAGCGACGGACGTCAGCCGATCCGTCAGCGATCATCAGCCAATGTTGCTCGTGCCTCAACCGCCGGAACTAACATTGCCGAAGTTGCCAGCCACTGAGACGACGATTGACTCGGCTCCTTACCGTTCAACGAATTCCACACAGGGGATTTCGGAAAAGAAACCCGAGTCACCGGTACACGATGCCGTCCTGACGCTCGACGCTTATTGTGATCACTTGGTCTTCGATCGGCAGGGCTTCGGGTATGTGACACATCGGAAAAAAATCATGCGGTTCTCGCCCAAGGGAGAGACCGCAACTTGGACAACTCTCACTAATCCGCAGGGACATCAGGTTGAGTCGGATGGAACGCATCTGGTATGCGACGTCGATCGCCGCGCGGTCTTGCGATTGTCGTTCGACGGCAAGATCATCGGTACGGCCGCTAAGGAATGCGATGGAACACCGTTACGAGCCCCGTACGACCTTGCGCTCGACGGACGCGGCGGCATCTATTTCACCGATCCCGGCTTTCTGCAAATGGAATCGTCCGTCGGCAAGGTGCATTATGTGGATCGCACTGGTCGCGTCTCGCTGGTTGCCGCGCAACTCGGATATCCGACTGGCATCAACTACGACTCGGCCCGGAATCGGCTGTTGGTTGTCGAGTCGATGACCGCGCGCATCCTCGAATTGCAACTGGGCGAACCCGGTCGCATCGAATCGACGCGGATTTTCGCCGAGCTGCCGAAGACCAAGAACGTGGATTGTCATGTGGCCAGCCTCTGCCAAACGCCTGACGGGACGCTGTTTGTGACTCAACCGCAAGCCCGCACCGTGCAAGTCTTCAACACGATCGGTCGCCCGATCGGCCACCTGACGACCGGCGAATTGTCGCCGAATCGCGTGGCCCTCCGCTCGCTCGAAGCCACCGAGGTTTTCATCAGCGGTGAATCGAATATCGGACCGCGCCATGGCAAAGTCATTCGCATAGCGCTCGGCGAATAGAGAACGTCTTGGCGAACCGGAGAGCATCAGACTCTTCGTCTTAAACACGGAAGTTCAGATTCTCACATCATGCGAGTTGGCGGAATTGTGTTGTGTGGCGGCAAGAGTTCACGAATGGGTCGGCCGAAGTGCTGGCTGCCGTTCGGTGACGAGATCTTGTTGCCGCGCGTTGTCCGAGTCCTGGGGCAAGTGGTTAGCCCGATGATTGTGGTTGCCGCGCCGGCTCAAGAACTTCCCGAATTGCCGCCGTTCGTGCGTGTCGTGCGTGACGAAGCGGAATATCTGGGTCCGCTGGCTGGGATCGGTGTCGGCTTGCGAGCGTTGGCCGATGACGTCGAGGTGGCATTTGTTTCCTCGTGCGATGCGCCGCTACTGCGGCCAGAGTTTGTAGCCGAGATGATTCGGCGACTGGGGACTCACGAGTTGGCGGTGCCGCGCGAAGCTGAGTTTCATCATCCGTTGGCGGGCGTGTATCGAACATCATTGGTCGGGCGCATCGAGCAACTAGTGGCGGCCGCACGATTGCGACCATTGTTCTTGATTCAAGAATCCGATTCGGTCGAAGTTCCGGTGAGCGAATTGCGAGCGGTGGACCCTGAATTACAATCGCTGCGAAATATCAATCGGCCTGAAGAATACGCCGCCGCGCTGGCTTTGGCCGGATTCGGTGACAGCGAAAGTTTGGAATGAGTAGCCTGCCGGGAGCCTTGCGATTTGACGACGTCCGCATGCGCGGCTTTCGCGAACGAGCGACGGTCGCGCAAGTTTGGGAATGGCTGGACCACAACGTTTCACTGCTCGAACCAGAGTCGGTCGCTCTGGCCGAATTGTCTGGGCGAGTCTTGTCGGCAGCTGTTGTCGCGGGCATCGACGTGCCGCTGTTCGACCGATCGGCGATGGACGGGTTCGCAGTGCGCGGAGCGGAGACGACTGGCGCCGGAGATTACAACCCGCTGTCGTTACAAGTCGTCGGGCAGTCGCTGCCGGGCCTTCCGTTTACTGGCGAGCTGGCAATCGGCGAGGCCGTGCGGATCATGACCGGCGCGCCGATTCCGGCCGGAGCGGATGCCGTTTTGCCGGCTGAGTTCGCGCGAGAAAGTGGTGGGCGAGTCGAGCTCACAGCGGCGATCGCACCGGGTCGCAACATCGGTCGCCGCGGTGAGGATCTTTTGGCGGGAACGATCGTGCTGCCAGAAAACCGGCGTTTGAGACCGCAAGATGTGGGCTTGTTGGCGTCAATCGGAATGACCTCGGCGGCGGTGATTCGTCGGCCGCGCGTGCGCGTGCTCGCGACAGGCAACGAGATTGTGATCGCGGGACTTGAGCGCGAGCCGTTTCAAATTTTCGATTCCAATTCGCCGACGTTGCAGGCTCTGGTCGAACGTGACGGCGCAGTTGTTGAATCAAGTCAGCTGTTGCGAGACGACAGAGACGCGATCAAAGTGGCGCTGACCGAACCCGGCGCGGATGTGGTTCTAATTTCCGGTGGGTCGAGTGTCGGCGCGGAAGATCATTCTCCGGCCGTGTTGGCGGAAGTGGGCGAGTTGCCGATTCACGGCATTGCCATGCGACCCTCGAGTCCGACAGGAATCGGACGGATCGGGCGAACGTTGGTTTGTTTACTTCCGGGAAATCCGGTGTCGTGCCTGTGTGCGTATGACTTCTTCGCGGGCAGGGCGATTCGACAGATCGGTGGACGCTCGGCGGATTGGCCGTATGTGCGGAAGCCTGTCGTGGTCGGCAGCAAGATTGTGTCAGCTATCGGTCGTGTCGATTATTGCCGCGTGCGAATCGAATCAGGCCGGGTCGAACCGATCTCAATCAGTGGCGCGTCGATCTTGTCGAGCACGACTCGCGCGACCGGCTTCGTCATCGTTCCGGCTGAGTTGGAAGGCTACGCTCCGGGGGCTGAGGTTGACGTGTTTCTGTACGATCCGCCGTGAGTTTCGTAAATCGGAAGACGCTCGATATTGCAACTCTCGACCTCTCCTCTGGTCCAACAATGACAGCGCCAAACACTCAACGAGATTTGTTCAAAGCCGCTTCGCAGGATCAATTCTTGGAGGTGGTTGATCGCGACACGGCGATGCAGCGGTTTGTTTCGGCGTTGCGGATGCAGCCATTGGGCATTGAAACGGTGAGCTTGCCGTGCTCGCGCGGTCGTATTTTAGCGAAGGACGTTCGGGCCGAGGTCGATGTCCCGGCGTTCGACCGATCCAACGTGGATGGCTTTGCCGTGAAGTCGGCGGACACATTCGGCGCGAATGACGAGACCGTTCGGCAACTGCGGCTCAATGACGAAATTCTGTCGCCGGGTTGCGTGCCGTGTTGTCTCGTTGAATCGTGGACCGCCACGATCATCGCCACGGGGGGGATGTTGCCGCGCGGCGCGGATGCGGTCGTGATGGTCGAACACACGGAATTAGTCGAAGGGAGCGGGCCGGAACTCTTGATCCGTCGGCCCGTGACTGCCGGGCAAAATATCACGTTTGCCGGGACCGACATTGCTCGCGGCGAGACCGTATTGCGAGCCGGAACGCGGCTGACATCGCGTGAGATGGGCGTATTGGCAGCGATTGGGAATGCACATGTCGCAGTCTTTCGTCGCCCCCGCGTTGCGATACTTTCGACGGGTGACGAGATCATTGCTCCGGGATCGCCGTCGCGGCCGGGAGCTGTCTTCGATAGCAATGGTCCGACGCTCGCGGCCGCGGTTGAAGAGTTGGGTGGCGAAGCAGTCTGCCTCGGCATCGTGCCGGACGACTTGGAGCTACTGGCCGCCGCGTTGCGATCGGCTCTTGAATGCGATGCGGTGCTGTTGTCGGGCGGGACGTCGAAAGGGGCGGGTGATTTATCGTATCGGGTTGTGCGCGATCTGCGCGATCCGGGCATCGTGGCTCACGGAGTCGCACTCAAGCCGGGGAAGCCGATCTGTTTGGCTGCAACGAACGGTAAGCCGGTCGTGATTTTACCGGGATTCCCGACGTCGGCGTTATTCACGTTTCACGAATTTGTCGCGCCGGTGATGCGAGCATTCGCTGGACTGCCCGCCGAGCAGCGAGAATCGGTGTCGGCGACGTTGCCGCTGCGCGTGAATTCCGAACGAGGGCGAACCGAGTTTTTGTTGGTCAGTCTTGTGCAGTCCGAAGCGGGTCTGGCCGCGTATCCGATGGGCAAAGGATCGGGGAGCGTCACAACGTTCAGTCAGGCTGACGGGTTCATCACAATCGGACAACACACGGAACAAGTTGAGGTCGGATCGAACGTCGAGGTCACGTTGCTCGGCCATGAAATCCGACCGGCGGATTTGGTGGTGATTGGTAGTCATTGCGTCGGCCTCGATTTGCTGTTGAGCGAGTTGCACGGTCGCGGCTGGCTGACGAAGGCACTTTTTGTCGGCAGCCAAGGAGGTTTGACTGCGGCCAAGCGGGGCGAGTGCGACATCGCTGGCATTCATCTGCTCGACCCGGCGACCAACGAATACAATCGCCCGTTCTTATCTGACGATTTGAAATTGCTGACCGGTTATCGGCGGATGCAGGGAATTGTTCATCGCTCCGGTGACGTGCGATTTTCTGGCCGCAATCCAATCGATGCGGTCTTCGCCGTGCTGCAAGACTCGCACTGCACGATGGTCAACCGCAACGCCGGCAGCGGGACCAGAATTCTGATCGACCAACTATTGGCCGAGCCGGCCATCGCGAGTTTGCTTCCGCCCAATCAGCGTCCGCCGGGCTATGCGATTCAAGCCAAGTCACACAACGCCGTCGCTGCCGCAGTCGCTCAAGGCCGAGCCGATTGGGGCGTCGCAATCGATACGGTTGCGCGAATGTATGGACTCGACTTCCTCCCGATAAAACACGAACACTACGACTTCGTGATCCCCAAATCTCGTTGGGACCGCCCGGCAGTCACAGCCTTTCGCGAACTACTGGCTGACGAACAAATTCGCAAGAAGCTGCTCGCGTTGGGATTCGAGAGTTGAGCGTGAAGCCCATTCATCGGGGTTCGAGACCATCCGTTTCAGAGCGATTGCGGTGAAGCCGATGATCAGAACAATGTCGCTCGCTGACGCGTCAGGTTATTGGGCGGCAGCTCGTTCGATCGTCTGAATGAGCTCGGCGACCGAGCCAACCTCGAGCCTGCGCATCAATCGGGAACGGCGATCTTCGATGGCCCGGACGGTGATCTTCAGTTCGGCCGCAATTTCCTTGTTCGTCAGGCCTTGAGCGATCAAATCGACAACTTCACGCTCGCGATCGGTCAATCGGGCCAAGCGATCTGCCGCGAGTTTTCGTGAGAGTGATGATTCGCGGCGCGTACGATCGAGTTCAATCGCTTGGCGGATGTGTTTCATCAGTTGATCGAGTGAGAAAGGTTTTTCTAAGACCGTCAGCGCGCCGCGAGTCATGGCTTCGACGGCCAACGGGACGTCGGCGTGACCGCTAATGATGATGACCGGTAACGCGCACGAACGATCGCGCAGTTCGTTTTGCAGGTCCAAACCGCTCAGACCGGGCAATCGGATGTCGATGATCAAGCAACCTTCCGCAATGAGGTAGTCGGACGCCAGAAAACTTTCGGCGGACGAAAAGGCTCGCACCGGAAGTTTCATCCATTCGCCAACCGATTCGAGTGCACGGATCACGGCAGCATCATCATCGACCAGCAGGATTGTGGGGTTCGACATGGGCGTTCGTCGCGGCAAGTAGTTGGTTTCGTGAGTCGTTGCTGTCACGCAACTGTGAAGTTGTCCGTTGGTAAATCCATGTGAAACGTCGTTTTGGTGGCAGTTCGATCGAAGCACAAGTGGCCGGAATGAGCTTCCAGAATCGAGCGACCTATCGCCAAGCCCAAACCGAGTCCGTGTGTTTTGGTTGTCGCAAATGGCTCGAAGACCGTGCCAACATTCTCGGCGGTGATGCCGGGACCATTGTCGCAAACGGTGACTCGCACCCAACCCGGCTGATCGAACTTGGCGGAGACTTCGACAATTGGCGACTCCTGTTGACTTGATGAATCGACGTCATTTGGCTGTTGTCTCGCCAGAGAGTCAATCGCGTTTTGCAACAGGTTCAGCAGGACTTGTTCGATCTGAATTCGATCCACGCAAACCAAGGGCAACTGCGGCCCGATACGCCATCGCAGTTCCACATGAGCTTCTCGCGCAGTCGGTTCTATCAGTCGCAGAGACTCTTCAATCACTTCACTGACCGAGGCAGCCTGCCGCGTGGACTCTGTACGTCGGACTAAGCAACGTAACGACCGCAGAATGCCGCTCGCGCGATGCGATTGATCGACGATTTCTCGCAAAGCGGGTTGCAACGGATCGGAGTTGGTGTGATCTGGGTGTTCAAGTTGCTGATTTTCAAGTTGCCGCCACACGATTTCGGCTTGCAGTGCGATAGCCGTCAACGGTTGATTCAATTCGTGAGCCAACGCACCGGCAAGGCACTCGGCAGTCTTGACGCGGCTGAGATGCGCGAGATCAGTGAGATGTCGGCGCTCGGCTTCGGCCGCTCGGTTTCGCTGCTGTCCGAGGATCGCGGTGACCCAAATCACGAGAATTGACAGTCCGCGATTCACAATCACCTTCCACCACTCCGTCCCGCCCGGCCCCGGTGAAAAGACCATGTCCAACATTGTCAGACCAGAACACAGAACAGCAGTCGCCGTCACAAACCGGCCCGATGCAATTCGCAACGCGAGCAGCACGACGGCGACATGCAGCACGCCGCTGGCGACGCCGAGAGGCAAAACCACATCTAGCAGGAACACGACCGTCGCGCAAAGGGCCAACGGCAAAAATCGCCGATCGGTCCAGCAAACGCTCAACCAACCAACGGACTTGCCTAAACTCATTGCAACTGAACGATCGGGGGTCGAATCTGCAAATTTCATTTTAGCGGCACGAATTGAGCCCGATGTGGGTTGGAATGTCCGTGAAAGAAGAGACTTAGGGGTGAATCGCGAGGGAAAAATGAAATTTGCAGACCTGACTCCGGCTCAACTGAGCCGGAATCGCACGGCTACTACAGGAAACCATGTACCGAAATATCCAGCTAGGAAAAATATGTCGTTAAGCCGCTGAAGAATGGCTGGTATTGCCGTCTGATCCGGAAGGCTTGTCGAACGAATTCAGGCGGCGTGCCGAAAGGAGATTACTCGTCGAGCGTGCAACTCAACAATCCTCTTGGATCACTGATCATGTGCTTGTTTGCCTTTTCCAAAATTAGCCGCTGGTCCGTTGTTGGAACTGTGCTGTTGTGTAGTTGGTCGCAGTCCCTCGTCGCGCAGGATCAGCCGGTTCCGAAAGCTCCGCCAGCGGACTCCGTCAGTTCGCAAACGACTCCGGCGGATACCGACAAACCTGCGGGAACGTCGGCTCAGCCTAACGCAAACGAAGAGCCGGCTCCGATCCCTGCGGCTTCGGCGGCACATCAAAATCACAGCCCCTGCGGGCGACCGGATTGCCCGTACTGCAATCCGAAACCGGCCGCTCCCGCCAAAAAGCCCGCGCCGATTCTGCCGTGGAAGGCGCTCTATTTCGACAACGACTTCTCTTACAAAGGGAAACCCGATGCGCCGCACTTCCTCGGTGAAGAGTTGAAGAACATTCCTCTGTTCGGCGATGACTGCGAACCGAGCGGACTGACTGTCTCATTCGGCGGCGAGATTCGGCACCGTTACATGAATGAGGACAACCGGCTGCGACCTCTGGCTCCTGGACAACTACCAGGACGCAGTACCTACGACTTGTATCGATGGCGTCAGTATGTTGATCTGAAGTGGGGGCAGGACTTTCGTGTCTATGTTGAAGGGATCGACGCTTCAATTTTTAACAACGAGCTTCCGGTGACCGGCATCGACAAGAATCGCTGGGACGTTCAAAACGCGTTCTTTGACGTGAAGTTTGCGGAACGAGACGACAAGCCGATCTATTTCCGCGCTGGCCGGCAAGAGCTTTTGTTCGGAACACCGAGTGGTGCCAGTCCTGGTCAGCAATTGATCTCGCCCTTGGATTGGGCCAACACGCGCCGAAATTTCGAGGGGTTCCGAGTGCTCAGCAAAGGGGACGCCTGGGATATCGACCTGTTCGCCGTCCGTCCGGTCAACACGGCCAACCCCACCGGAGCGGTCGGCGGACGTCCCGCTGCCGGACCGACAGCCGCCGTCTTGAAGTACGACAACAAATTCGATGAGTCCGATTACTCCCGTTGGTACAGCGGAATTTACACGAACTACAAAGGGTTCAAGGACCACACGATCGAGCCGTATTACGTCTGGCTGCAAACGGATAGTAACCGGCATGACCCAGCCTGGGCCGACGGCAATCGGCATACGGTCGGACTGCGTTGGACCATGACGAAGCCGATCAAGGATGAAACCGATCAGCCCTGGCTCGTCTTTGCCACGGACACGGAAGGGGCTTATCAATTCGGTAAGGACAACGATAAGAACGTGCAAGCTGGGTTCTTTACCACGAAGCTCGCCACCACATTCTCACAGGCGACTTGGACTCCGCAGTTGTCGTTCATTTATTACTGGGGCTCCGGCGACTCAAATCCGACCGATGGCACGAATTCGACGTACGACGTTTTGGTCCCGTTGAACCACGCCTATTGGGGCATTATAGACAATCTCGCGGGCCAGAACCTGCACGACATCGCCGTGCAGGGAACGATCAAGCCGCATGCGAAGTTGACCGGACTCGCCGCCGTGCATTGGTTCAATCTCGCGAATGCCTCCGACCGCATCTACAACGTCGCCGGCGCTCCCGTGGGTACGGCGGGCACGGGCGTTGGCACCAACGTCGGCCAGGAACTCGATCTGATCGCGACCTTCAACTACAACCCGAACTTCGACATTCAAGCGGGATATAGCTGGTTCTGGTACGGTCAACGAGTCTCCACGACGGGCGGAACATCAATTCCCAAAGAGGACGCGACGCAGCTCTACATCCAGACGTCGCTGCGGTATTGAACCGATTCGGATCGGCGATCACATCGCAATCTCTCCCCGCACTGGCCATCCTTAACAGAGGCTGCGGAAGTTTTTTTGTTGGCAGCGATTCTTTAGTCGCTGAATTGCCGAGCACGAATTCCCATCTGCCATGACATCCGGCCGGTGTTGCCAAATCGCCGCGCAGACACGTTGACCAAATCGTGGCAGAACGCGTGGTCAACCACGTTTTTGATGCCTCTGAATGTGGTCGGCACAAGCGTTGCCTAAATGGCGACGACACGTCGAAAAACACCTCATTCAAAGTAAGTCCTGCTGATGCTCAACGAGACTCTCACAATCCTTCTGGCGGGCGGCGTTGGCTCGCGACTGCATCCATTAACGGCGGATCGCGCGAAGCCGGGGGTGCCGTACGGCGGCAAGTATCGCATCATCGACTTCACGCTCAGCAATTGTCTGCATTCCGGACTGCGACGAGTGCTCGTGCTCACGCAGTACAAGTCGCACTCGCTGCAGAAGCACCTGCGCGACGGCTGGTCCATCTTCAACCCGGAGCTGCATGAGTACATCACTCCGGTTCCGCCGCAAATGCGCACGGGCCAATCGTGGTACAGCGGCACGGCGGATGCCATCTATCAAAATCTGTATCTGCTGGAACGAAGCGGTGCCGAGAATGTCCTGATTCTATCGGGCGACCACATTTATCGTATGGATTATCTGGCGATGTTGGAGTTCCACCGCGAGCGGCAAGCCGATTGCACCGTGGCCTGTATGGAGGTGCCACAGGCCGAAGGACGTCAGTTCGGCATCATGGCCACCAACACCAAGCACCACATCATCGACTTCCAAGAGAAGCCGCGCGAACCGCGTCCTTTACCTGACGACCCGACCCGTACGCTAGCTTCGATGGGCATCTACGTCTTCTCGCTGCCGCTGTTGTGCGATTTGCTGAATCGCGATCATGACGATGAGGTGTCAACTCACGACTTTGGCAAGGACATTCTGCCGAACCTGATCCACTCGCACTCGGTTGTGGCGTACCGTTTTGGCGGCGAGCGTGGCCGCGTGTCCTGCGATCGCTATTGGCGCGACGTCGGCACCATTGATGCCTACTTCCAATCCAACATGGATCTGTTGTCTCCTTCTCGACCCATCAACCTCGACCAACCCAATTGGCCAATCCGCACCTATGAGCCGCAAGTGCCACCCGCGCGCACGGTCATTGGCCCCTCCGGTCAGCGAGGTGAACTGGTCAATTCGATGCTCGCCGCAGGCGTCACGATCGAAGGTGGTAGCGTGCGGGATTCCATTCTGGCGTCCAGTGTTTGCGTTGAGGAACTTGCGAGCGTCGAGAACTCGATCTTGTTCGAAGGCGTCACCGTCGGAGCGGGTGCTCGATTGCGAAACTGCATCGTCGATAAATTCGTCCGCATACCGAACGGCGAACGGATCGGCTTCGATTTGGAACAAGACGCCACTCGCTTCACGGTCTCCGATGGGGGAGTTGTGGTCGTTCCCAAGAACTTCCAGTTTGCAGCCAACACGACCACCGAGGAATCATGCACTCGGATGAGTTCGAAAAGCGGAAGTCTTTCTGGTCAGGCGGCCGGACTGAGTCCTTGAGCCCCGACTCATCTGCCGGGACATCGGGCCGAGCCTGCCACTCCACCGCGCAGAGTTGGCGTTCAATTCACGCCAAGGGACGTGGTAAACCACGTTTTCCAGGCCTCCGAGTGTCGTCGGCATAAGCCTTGCCTGTTCGGCAATTCATTCAAACGTGTCGAACATTCAATCGCCGTGCGACGCACGGCGGCGATTGACATTCACAGGATGCGACCATGAGAGTTTTATTTGATGACCGTGACAATTCCGAGATCACCACTTGCTTGCCAGTTACCATGGCGACGCCAACCGACGAA
This sequence comes from Planctomyces sp., assembly GCA_031375695.1. GTDB lineage: Bacteria > Planctomycetota > Planctomycetia > Planctomycetales > Planctomycetaceae > SXKJ01. The sequence continues at coordinate 3,175 of JANMIF010000452.1, read as the reverse complement.
TTAGGGCAATTCGACTTTCGGTTGCTGTTTGCGAATCGAATCGTTGAGCGAAGCTGGGAACATCGCCAAGCGATGTGGACTCGCGAAGATGTCGGGTTGCTGCTGATGGAAGTGCTTGAAGACGAGTTTGGATTTGACTGGGCAGAATCGAACGCTGTTGATCAGTTCAAAGAACTTCTCGTTATTGCTTATGTCGCTGCCGGCGATGTTCTGCCCGTGCATCAACGGGCTTTTTGATCCCACGACGCCTCTCGCCGTACCCGCATGATGTCAATTTGAGGTGACTGCCTCAAAGAGGCGAGAGGCGTTTTGAATTCCCACTGTAAAGGTTTAACAACGTGACTCTTCGCATCACGGCAAAGCCGCAGAACTGGAGTCGGCGGAGTTTTCTGACGACCTCGTCCGGTCTGTTGGGAGCCACCATTTTGGGTGGTCTCAGTGGCTGCGGCGCCAATTCTTCGGCAACGCCGTCGGCCGGGACCGGGAAGTCGCTGGAACTCACACCGTCGCCTGTTGCGGGAGCCGTGTTGTCCAGCGATGCGCCGGAAGTCACCGATCTGAAATTTGGCATCATCGCGCTGACTGATAACTCGCCGATCGTGATCGCTCACGAGAGGGGCCTGTTCAAAAAATATGGCATCAATTCGACCGTCTCGAAGGGGGCGAGCTGGGCGGCGATTCGCGACGCCTTGTCGAACGGCGATATTCAGTCCACACACATGCTGATCGGAATGCCAATCGCCTCGACGATCGGTCTGCTCGGTTCGCCCAAGAAGCCGATGGTTGTGCCGTGGCTACTGAATCGAAATGGACAAGCCATCACACTCAAGGCCGAACTGAAAGGCAAAGTCGCCAGCGATCCGAAGGCGCTCAAACCGTTCGTAGACGAAGCGAAGGCGAAAGGTTCTCCGATGACGTTCGCGATGACGTTTCCACCGGGGACTCACGCGATGTGGATGCGGTACTTTCTCGCGGCTGGCGGCATCCACCCGGATAAGGACGTAGCGCTGGCAACCGTTCCGCCACCGCAAATGGTGGCCAACATGAAGGTCGGCAAGATGGACGGCTACTGTGTCGGCGAGCCGTGGAACGCTCGTGCGATCTCCGACGGCATCGGCTTCACGGCGATCACGACTCAGGAGATGTGGCCCGATCACCCGGAGAAAGTTTGCGCGTTCACGGACGAGTTCGCGGATAAAAATCCCAAGACGGTGAAGGCCGTACTCAAAGCGCTGCACGAGGCGAGCGTATGGCTGGATGACATAGCCAATCGGCCGGAACAAGCCGAGATCGTTTCGCGAGCCACTTACATCAATTGCCCCAAAGAAATCATCCTCGGCCGGTTGCAAGGCAAGTACGACTATGGCGACGGCCGGACGAAGCAAGACGACAAGTACATGATCTTTAGCCAGCGAAACTGCAATTACCCGCAGTTGAAATACGCGGTCTGGTGGCTGACTCAGTTCCGCCGGTGGGGCATGGTGGACAGTACGCCCGATTACGACGGCATCGCGAAACAAGTCATGCGGACCGATTTGTACGAAGAGGCGATGAAGGAAATCGGCTACACCCACGGTGGGCCGAACTTCGAGCCGGAAACGTTGTTCGATGGTGTCACGTTTGATCCGACCGAACCGGAAAAGTACGCGACGTCCTTCGTGGTCAATAGTTTGAAGTGACCGCAGAATCGCTGAGGCATCGGCGGGAAATCGCTCAAAAGGATCATGACGAACCGACACTTCACATTCATTGGCGGAGACACCGGACCGTGGCGAGTTCGAGAGATCCGTTCCATCATCGGGCCAAGCATCGCGCCGGTCTCGCGCCTCGAAATTCGTAACGAAAATGTCTCGGTACTGCCAACGAACGCCCGGTGGAGTTTTCGTGGCGTCACCAGCAATCAGCGATACACCCAGCGATCGGAGTTGAATTCCTTGCTGGCTATTCAACCCACTCTGGGTCGGCAAGAAGCCACTTGTGCGGCATTCATTCCGCTCACCAAAACGGCAAATTGGTGGGAGCTGACTCAAGAAGAACGGCGCGACATCTTCGAGGCACGATCGTCGCACATCGCCACCGGACTGCGATATCTCCCCGCGATCGCACGCCGATTGCATCACTGCCGCGACCTTGGAGAACCATTTGACTTTCTGACTTGGTTTGAATTCGCACCGTCCGACTCCGCAGCCTTCGATGACTTGCTCGACAAACTGCGCGGCACGGAGGAATGGGACTACGTCGATCGAGAGCTGGAGATTCGACTGACGAGAGACGATTGACGAAAAACGAATTGAGTCAGACTAAGAAAGCTGACTCGTGATAAGGCGCTCAACATGAACGAGAAAACGTTTCGCGGAGACTGGTTGTTTTTACCGTTGCTGGGAATGGCGGCCGTCGTGGTGTTGTGGGCTATTTCCAGCAAGACGTGGGCACCAAATCTCCCGTCGCCGTGGAAGACCTGGGAAGTCAGTCAACCGTACCTCGCCAAACCGTTCGAGAAGCGGGGCGAGCTGGATCAAGGCATCTTGCGATTCACTTGGTACTCGCTGATTCTCGTGGCCAAGGGCTACACGATTGCGCTCTTGATCGGCACTCCGCTTGGCTTTGTGCTGGGAATGTCGAAGCTTTTCACGAAGACCTTTGACCCGATCATTCAAATTCTGCGACCGGTTTCGCCGTTGGCTTGGCTGCCGTTGGGATTGGTGTTGTTTCAGAAATCCGAACCTGCGGCAATTTTCACGATCGCGTTGTGTTCGATGTGGCCGACAGTGCTCAACACGGCGGTCGGCGTGCGCGCGATCCCGCAAGACTATCTCAATGTGGCTCGCGTGCTGAATCTGTCTCGTGGCAAAACTCTCCTCAAAATTCTGTTGCCGGCGACGCTGCCGTACATGTTCACTGGGTTCCGATTGAGCCTGGGTATCGCGTGGCTAGTGATCGTTGCCGCCGAGATGCTGACCGGCAGCCCCGGTGTCGGCGGGTTCTTATGGCAGGAATACAACAGTCTGATTTACGAACACATCATTCTGTGCATTTTGACGATTGGCGTGATTGGCTTCGCATTGGACCGGCTGATGGGGCTGGTCGAGCGACGTCTGCAAGTGGCCAAGGCCTGATCAACGTAGCCGTGGCGCACCCCCCGGCGGGTGGGGTTTTTAAAAGTTTTACAAAAAAA
>JANMIF010000111.1:0-4740 GCA_031375695.1 Planctomyces sp. | reverse complement strand
CTTGCCCGTCTTTCGCTCGGTGACGGGCAAGAGTGCCCGTCCTACAAATGAGACACTTGTTGATGCGCCGGTGCTAAGGGTGCGAATCGTCGGTTACTTTCCGCGTAGATGCTTGTCGAAGAAGTCATATGCGACCTTCCGCACATCTTCTGGAAAGTCATGAGCACAGTCCGGATAATTGGCTTGCAGCGAGTCCTTCGCACCGAGCAATTCGTAGATCGGCAACGCGGACGCAATCGAATCTTTGACGCCGCTGACCTCGAAGTTGCTGTCGCCGATCGGGCTGCTCGCCAGAAACGGACGCGGGGCAAAACCGGCCACGATTTCGGGAAAGTCGAACGGGACTTCATCGGGACTGTTGTGATGCCGCGAGTCAATCAGCGGCATGTAACGCAGGCTCGTCCAGCCTTTCAAAACGCCGTTGTAATACTTGTGAAACCGTGTGAATCCGCAGTTCGACACGAGGCACTTGATGCGCGGTTCAAAGAACGCGGTAAACATCGTGTTGTGCCCGCCCAGCGAATGACCGATGCAACCGATCTTGTCCACGTACGCGAGCGATTGCAGCAGATCGACCGCGCGGATGTTGTCGTAAATCGCCCTCATGCTGCCGCTCGTGTAGCCGTGCGACGGTGCGAAGTCGAAGGGATGTTCACCGAAGCTCGGATAGTCAGGCGCGAGCGTCACGTATCCGCGCTGAGCCAAATGCAGCGCGTAGTGCAGATTCGGGCTACCACCCAGTCCCGCCGGTTCGGACTTGCCGATACCGGTCGTTTGATGCAGACACAGGATCGCCGGTTGTTTGGCCACAGGCGAGCCGCCTGTGGCTACGGACTTTGGCAAAAACAAATATGCCTTCACTCGCCGATCGGTCGAATCGGTTTGATAGCTGATCTTCTTCCGAGTCAGCTCACCGACCGTGGCCTCTTCCTCGACTTTCATGTCGAGCGGCACAGGCTTCTCCGGTTTCGGCAATGGCCCCATGACCGTCTGCATCCAAGCGGCGACGTGCTCGCGCCGCTTCGCCCAGTCGGCGGGTGTCGTGATCGCCCGCTTCTGCCCGGCAGCGTCGAGCCAATACGACAGATCCTGATGCTCGGAATACTTCGGAGCCGGATCATCCGCTCGAACGAATTGACCAATGACACAAACCAGCGAGAACAGGACAAACGATCGACGTTTCATGGAACCCCCCGTGGAATTGAAGCGGCCATTCTTTAAGTGCTCACCGTTGAAGTCAATTGGTGACGATTGAGTCCGAAGCTTCACTTTGAACGAATTCCCTGTTCGCCGGTATTCGCCCCCATCCAGCTAGCCGCGATGGAGCCCATGATTGTGGGATAAGGCGAATGGCAACTCGAAATTTACCTGTAGGACGGCCACTCTTGGCCGTCGCGCGACAGACGGGCAAGAGTGCCCGTCCTACATCTGGTAAACGAAGTCCTGCCATTCGCCTAAGTGACTTATCCCAATTCTTTGCTTGGCGACCCCATCCGCCTCGTGCCGATGGTGAAAAAGATGACAGGCCAGCCATCGGATTAAGCATCCAGGCGAACTGGATGCAGGCCAAAGCGTGAACAGGGAATTCGTTCGAGTCATGAAATTTCAACCGTCTATTTCATTACACGCACATCAGCAGTCGCGGTCCCGGCTGACGCTTGCTTTGATGTCCTCTCCTCTTCAACCTGTCACCCCGTCACTCACTTGTTCACGATTGCCAACCATGCACGCCACCGACTTCCTCAAAGCACCTGAACAGCAGCCGCTCGGCGCGATGGTCGTATTGTCGGGAGCCGAACGGTCGCTCAAGCTCGAGGCTCTCGCTGCTGTGACCCGGATGGTTTGCGGTGCCGATGGCGAAGAGACCTCCGTCCGAAAGTTTTCCGGCAAAGAAACTGATTGGAAAACCGTTCGCGACGAACTGCTGACCGTTTCGATGTTTGGTGATCGTCGGCTGGTGGTGGTTGAGAATGCCGACGATTCTGGGCGAAAGGCTAGCGATCGCAAGAAAAACAGCGATGCCAGCAGTGACGAGGCCGATTCCGTTGGCAGCGACGGTTCGGTTGCTGCCGAAAGAAACTTCCTTTCGACACATCGTGAGTCACTCGAAAAATATTTTGAAAAGCCCTCCAAGAATTCGCTGCTTGTGTTGGATGTTGCCAGCTTTCCGAAGACCACGCGACTGTTCAAGGCGGTTGATAAGGGCGGTTTGCTGATCGAATGCAGCGAACTCAGCGGGGCCGACCTGACTCGCTGGATTCAAGCGACCGCCCGCGAGCGATTCGGAAAACAATTGACTCGCGACGCTGCGATGCTGTTGCCGGAATTGGCCGGCCCGCACTTGGGGTTGCTGGATCAAGAGATCGAAAAGCTGGCGACGTATGTCGGCGACCGGCCGCAGATCGACAGCGACGACGTGAAGAAAATCGTTGGCGGTTGGAAGGCGGAAACGACCTGGACAATGCTCAACGCCCTGCGCGACGGACAACTGGGATACGCCCTCGCCTGTCTCGACAAGTTGCTGGTGGCGGGCGAACACCCACAGAAAATGCTGGGGGGTATCGTGTTCGTCTTCCGCAAGTTCGCGGTCGCCTCCTCACTCGCCAGACACAAGCTGCCGGTCAGTGCCGCGCTCAAGCAAGCCGGCATCTTTCCGCGCGACATCGGCCCCGCCGAAGCCTACCTCCGCCGCCTCGGATTCGCCCGCGCCGATCACATCGCCCGCTGGCTACTCGAAACGGACGCCCAACTCAAAGGAGGTTCCCGGACTTCCGAACGAGTCATCCTCGAACAACTGTTCGTGCAATTGAGCGGCAAGCTGTCGGTGTGAGTCGTACTTCAAAGTCGAGGAATCTCCGCATGAAGAAAACCACTCGCGCCAAAGCTGCGCTAACTCGAAGTTCGGCGATGAAGAGAAAGGCCATCACGAAGCCGACCAAAACAACCGGTTGCGTCGCGCGGCTTGGTTCGCACCGGACCGAAATCCGTCTCAAGCGACGAGGCGTCGTTCCGCGAGATTGTCGGTCTGATCGAACAGGATCGGCAGCGAGCCTATCAAGCGGTCAACACCGAGATGATCGACCTGTATTGGCAAGTCGGCGAGTACATCAGCGGTAAACTTGAAACCGCCGTCTGGGGCGAAGGGATCGTCGATCAACTCGCTCGGTACATCGCGAAAAGGCATCCCGATTTCAGAGGATTCACGCGAGCCAGCCTATTTCGGATGCGCCAGATTTACGAGACCTACCGTGCCGAACCAATTGTCGCACCGCTGGTGCGACAATTGTCTTGGACTCACAACCTGATGATCTTGGGGCGATGCAAACGGCCTGAAGAACGCGAGTTTTACTTGCGGATGGCGGTACGGGAGCGCTGGGGCAAACGTGAACTTGAGCGACAACTTCGCGGGGCGCTTTTCGAGCGCACAATTCTGTCGCCGCCAATTGTCTCGCCACTGGCGAGACAATTGATTCCAGCCGTTGAAAACGTCTTCAAAGACACATACTTGCTCGACTTCCTCGATCTTCCCGATGCTCATTCCGAAGCCGATCTGCAATCCGCGTTGGTCGGGCGGTTGAAGCAGTTCATTCTGGAACTGGGTCGGGACTTTTGCTTTGTGGGCGAGGAATACCTGATCCAAGTTGGCAACAAGGACTTTCGGATCGATCTTGTGTTCTATCACCGCGAACTGCAATGCCTCGTGGCCATTGAACTCAAGATCGACGAGTTCCAGCCGGAGTATCTCGGCAAGCTGGAATTTGAGTTGGAAGCGCTCGATCGCGACGTCCGCAAGCCTCACGAGCGACCGTCGATCGGCGTGCTACTGTGTGCCTCGAAGGACCATGAAGTCGTCGAATATGCTCTCGCCCGCTCGGTCTCGCCGGCGCTGATCGCCGAATACCAAACGCGGCTCCCGGATAAACAATTGCTGCAACGCAAACTCCACGAGTTCTACCGGCTCGCAACGTCGGAGGCTTCCGACGAACAATCGACGAGGCGCACGTCGCGGAAGCTGAAGAAATCGAAACGCCGGATTTCCCGATAGCGATGGCGGGCGAACACCCACAGAAAATGCTGGGGGGTATCGTGTTCGTCTTCCGCAAGTTCGCGGTCGCCTCCTCACTCGCCAAACACAAGCTGCCGGTCAGTGCCGCGCTCAAGCAACCCGGCATCTTCCCGCGCGACATCGGCCCCGCCGAAGCCTACCTCCGCCGACTCGGATTCGTCCGCGCCGATCACATCGCTCGCTGGCTTCTCGAAACGGATATGCAGCTCAAAGGTGGCTCCCGAACTTCCGAGCGAGTGCTCCTCGAACAACTGTTCGTGCAATTGAGCGGCAAGGTGTCGGCGTGAGTCGTACTTCCAAGTCGAGGAATCTCCGCATGAAGAAAACCACTCGCGCCAAAGCTGCGCTAACTCGAAGTTCGGCGATGAAGAGAAAGGCCATCACGAAGCTGACCAAGCAGCCGGTCGTGTCACGCGGCTTGATCGTGACGTGATGCAAACAGCCCGCCGAACGCTTAATCCGCGAGTCGGTCCGGAGAGTTTTCGTGGCCAACGGCGCATCAAACCGCTGGAATAAGCTGTTGTTGCCGCTTCCTTACGAAATTGTAAGCTAATTTTTGCTTGAACTTTTCCCCATCTGTTGACAGACTGCGAGTCCGATATTCCTCGGCGAGTGTATTGTTACCTGTGTCCGCGTTGGTTCTCGCGGGGTTCTCTCTTCCTAATTCTCGGAGG
>JANMIF010000062.1:0-33634 GCA_031375695.1 Planctomyces sp. | reverse complement strand
TCTCTCTCTCTCTCTCTCTGAGCGCGCACCTTGTGTCCCATATCCAACACGTACACATCATCATGTGTGATGACGGCACCACTTCGGCAAGTCCAATTCGTCGGGGTCCAACGTCACGATCAAGGCTCCGGCGTCACCGAGAGTATTCGCCGCCGCATTGAGAGCGGTTGACATCGGCGCTGCCGTTTTTTCCGGGAACGCTCCTGCCAGCATGACGAACGTTGGCAGATCATCGGGATCGCAGTATTTCGGCTCATTGAGCAACGCGGCAAAGTCTGATCGCAAATCTTTCGGAGCCAGCGCGGACATCAGGCAGATCAAATCATCGACCGTTCGCGCCATTGGGCCGGGATGATCGAGGCTTGGTGCGAACGGAAACACTCCGCGCCGGTTGAGCCATCCGAAGGTCGGCTTATATCCGGCGATACCACAAAACGACGCCGGCCGCGTGATCGACCCGCCGGTCTGCGAACCGAGCGCTCCCAGACACATGCCGCTCGCGACCGCTGCCGCCGAACCGCTCGATGAACCACCCGGCGTGCGGTCAAGGTTCCACGGATTGCGAGTTGGCGGCGGATCGAAAAACGCATACGGCGTTGTCACTGTTTTTCCGGCGATGATCGCGCCCGCTTTTCGCAGCCGGCTGACCATCGTGGAACTTCGGGCGGCTGGCGACCCATCGAAGTTCGGAATGCCGGCTCGTGTCGGTTGGCCGGCGATGTCGTAAATGTCTTTAACTCCGATCGGGATTCCGTGCAGCGGCCCGTGCCAAATGCCTTGCTGCAATTCCGCATCGCGCTCGGCCGCGAGTTGCTCCACCGACTCGCCACCGAAATTTACCCAAGCTCGAACGTTCGGCTCATCGCGAACATACGCCGTGAGGCAGCGCTCCCAAACGTCACGGCACGACACCCGCCGCTCGCGAATCGCTGCCGACAGTCCCAAAATCGTCTCGTTCCAACTCGGTTGCAAACTCAGCGGCATGTTGATGACTCCAAGGTGCTTTCCCGTCCCATTTCATTTGTTGTCTTCCCAAATGCGTTGGGACAGCTTTCCTCAACGAATTTAGAAAGACAATGAATGTGGGTCACGTCCACAGCCGAATTTGCGGATCGGCGACCCCATTCAGAGCGCGGTTGTGGCGATTTTCGGCGGGGCCTACAATCCCCGCCGAAATTGGCAGCGACGGCGGCCAGACTACGAAATTGCCTTGATTTCACGGGATCACACACGACATGGCGAGCTTCATCTTCACCAGTGAATCGGTCAGCATGGGACATCCCGACAAAGTCGCGGATCAAATTTCAGACGGAGTCCTCGACGCGCTGCTCGCTCAAGACCCGAAATCTCGCGTAGCGTGCGAAACACTTTGCACGACCGACACCGTCGTGCTTGCCGGCGAAATCACGTCACAAGCCAACATCGATTACGTGCAAGTCGCTCGCAATGCCGTTCGCGACATCGGCTACACGGCGGACGACATCGGTTTCAACGCGGACAGCTTTCGGTGCTTCGTGGCGTTGCATTCACAAAGCCCAGACATCGCGATGGGCGTTGATCGCGACGGAGCTGGCGATCAAGGTCTGATGTTCGGCTATGCCTGTAATCACACCCCAGAGTTCATGCCGGTCCCAATCGCGCTGGCTCACCGGATCATCAACAAGCTGACGGAAGTTCGGCAACGAAAGGTTGTCGATTGGCTGCGGCCGGATAGCAAGAGCCAAGTCAGCGTCGAGTTTCGTGACGGCAAGGCCGTCGGCGTGACAGCAGTTGTCGTCTCGACGCAACACGCCGCGAACGTCACTCAGGCGCAGATCGCCGACTTCGTGAAGTCGCAAGTGATCGGACCCAGCATCCCAGCCGAATGGCTGAGCGCCGCGACGAAGTATCACATCAACCCGACCGGCAACTTTGTGGTCGGTGGTCCACATGGCGACTGTGGTCTGACCGGCCGCAAGATCATCGTCGACACTTACGGCGGTTGGGGCCGTCACGGCGGCGGAGCTTTCAGCGGCAAAGACCCAACGAAAGTCGATCGCTCGGCCGCGTACATGGCTCGATACGTGGCGAAGAACATCGTCGCCGCCGGCTTGGCCTCCGAATGCGAACTGCAATTGGCCTACGCGATCGGCGTGGCCGATCCCGTCAGCGTCTATGTCGATACAAACGGGACAAACACAATCAGCGAAGACAAAATCTCGATGCTCGTCCGCGAAACATTTCCGCTGACGCCGCGCGGCATCATTGAGCACCTGCAACTGCGCCGTCCGATCTTCCGCAAGACCGCGCACGGCGGCCATTTCGGCAAGAGCGACCCCGACTTCACCTGGGAAAAGACCGACAAGGCCGATTCGCTGAAATGTGCCGCTCATTAACTCGAAGCGCGAGCGAGGGCGAACGCTTCACGAAACTCCGTATTCCTCAGTTCTTGGAGCGCACGCCCTCGCTGGCGCTCTCACGCTTCGGTTTAGTGACGTTCGCCGCGAAGGATCGCAGGCATGATGACATCGGATGTTCGCAGCACCAATCGCTTTCGTCAGACCGCCACATTGTTGTGGAGCGGACTAATTTTGGCTGCGGTATTGATCCTGTCGCGTCGCGCAACGAATAGCTTCGTACCGCCGTTCAGTTCGTGGCCATTGATTGCGGTCACGGGTCCAATGGCCGGTTTGTCGCTACTCGCCTGGCTGGGCTTTCGACTTGGTCAACAGGGCGATGTTCGCAACCGACAAGCCGGTTGGGTAGCCGGAACCCTGACCGTGCTACCGGCGATTTTATCTGGAATCGGATTGCTTCCAACCTCATCGCCGTTTGCGATCGGTTGGCTGCTCGGACTGACGAGCTTGCTGGTGACTATCGTGATCTTGGCAGGTGATTCCTGGACGACCCCCGCTCAAGTCGCCAGCCGAGCGACACTCGTTCGCGAGCAAGCACTTGAATCAGAGCAAATTTCCGGAGATGGTCTGGCAGTCTTCGATCCTGTTTCGCAAGAACGTTCTGATCCGAATGTGACTCAATGGATGACTCGCCAATCGCTGCCGGACGGCAGCGAGAACTTGGAAGGGGCGGTCCGCATCGTCTTTGCCGCTGGTCAGCGAGCGGCCTCAATTCACATTCCATTTACTCCGCCATTCGCCGCCGCGCCGCAAGTCGAATGCGAGATCGTCAGCGACGAACCGGCGCGCTGGAAAGTTTCGGTCGTGTACGCCTACGGCATGCGAGTCGAACTGAAACGCGATCACAATGCCGAGTCCGCGGAAGTCGAATTGGCCTACTGTGCAACTTGCCAATCGGCCAGTTTGGATGCCGCTTGATCACCATAATCGACGTTGACCAGATACAGCCCTTGCGGCGGAGCGGTTTCTCCGGCGAGCGTTCGATTTTGTTGGTCGATGATGCGCCGGATGTCGCTCGGCTGCCAGTAACCTCGGCCGACACGCATCAGCGTGCCGGCAATCGTCCGCACCATGTTGTACAGAAACCCATCCGCCACGAGATCAATCCAGAGAAAATCACAACCGGCCGGTGCCACGGGAGCCGGCCTCATCATCGGTGATTCGTAGGGTTGTGAGTCAGTCGGTTCCGGATAAGTGATTACCGGCCAGCCCGTTTGCCGAGTGACGGCCGTTCGCAGCACGGTGCGCACACTGGTCGCCTTATTGGGCCACTTGGTCTCGAAGCAACGGAAGTCATGAGTACCGAGCAGTTCCTGAGCGGCCACGTGCATCACATCCGCATCCAGCGCGACATGATAGTGGTAGGCGAATTGCCGCGAGAACGGATTTGGCAGCTTCGAGTTCCAAATCACATAGCGGTAATGCTTACACTTCGCCGAGTAGGTCGCATGAAACTCGAGTGGCACTTCTTCGACCTCGCGCACCAAGATGTCGTCCGGCAGGATGTCTTGCAGCGCGTTGCGAAAACCATGACAGGGGATCGGCGTGTTGGTCCGCAAGCTGCATACCTGTCCGAGCGCATGCACGCCCGAATCGGTGCGTCCCGCGACGAGCAACTTCGCCGCCTCGCCGGTCAACTTCGAGATTGCGCGTTCGACCACTTCTTGAATCGCCCGCCCATTGGTTTGAATCTGCCAGCCGACGTAATTCGTGCCGTCATAAGCCAGCGTGAGCTTCAGATTTCTCATCGGAATTTCTTCAATTCAAACCACTTGCCGTAGATCGCGCCCTTGGCTGGTCGACTCGCTCTTCGCAGAAGCCCAACCATCCGGTCACCGATCGGAATTCGCATCGGACTCGCAATCACCGTTCACATTTTATGACGCACTCGATATCGGTTCGACCGCGAATCCACAGGATGGCATGAGTACGAAAAAAGCACGCCCAGAGGGATTCGAACCCCCGACCTACGGATTAGAAATCCGTTGCTCTATCCAACTGAGCTATGGGCGCAAATACTGTTATTTAAGATGTTTATTACATTCCAAGAGGGGGTTAAGATGGCACTACTCCCGACCGCTGAATCAAAGGGGATGCAAGATGCCGACACAAAGGAAACCAGCTAAAGAGCAAAACGACGAAGAAGAAACCATATCCCGACTTCCCGTTACGACTGCACGCAACTGGCCAATGGTGCAAGAAAATTCGCCAGACAACGTTCTATTTTGGGGCCGACCCTAATGCCGCGTTATTGAAGTATTTGGAACAACGCGACGATCTGCAAGCCGGGCGGACGCCACGAGCACGGCTGGCTAGTTTTTGAAGATGCGTAGCCTATTCAACAAGAGGTTGGATTTGAGGGCGTGTTCGCGGCAGAGGGCACCGACAGATTGGCGAAGTCGTCGGGCGAGGTTGAGGGTGATGAGGCGAATGCTGGTCAGTGCGTGAGCGGCGTGGCCGGTGCGAGTTCGGCTGGCGTCTTCACCCAGCGACGTATCGAGCACATAGAAGCAGCGGTTTTCGATGTGCCAGCGGCCACGCAGGTGTTTCAGCAGGAATGCGGCGTCGGCCTGGTCGCGGGAGAGGCTGCTGATGGCGTAGGTCACGCTCTGCCGAGTCTAGCCCTTCTCGACGGTGTGGCGTTCCAGGCGAATCAGTGGCTTCGCGCCGGGCCAGTCGAGGTAGCCCTCGTCGATGAGGCTCGTCGTGGTGGTGACGGTGCGCGTTTCCAGACGGCCGCGGCTCTTCTCCTTGGTCGTGGCGGATTGCTGGTTGGCTTGGGCTTCACGCACGGCGTAGGGGGGAAAAGCTTCGTGGAATCACGAAGGCTTGCTCGATGTCGCGCAGGAGTTGCGGTTGATTCTGCTTGACCGTCACGAGGTAGTCCGCCTCCTTCTCGACGATCGTTTCGCAGATCTCGCGTTGGCAATAGGCCGCATCACCGACGATCAGCTTCCCCTTCAAGACCAGTCGCCGCACCAGATCGTAGGCGGTCTTGGATTCGTTGGTGTCGCGCGGGATCGCCGTGCTGGAGAGCACTTTGGCCAGAGTGTGCTGAATCCGGATCAGCAGTTGTTCGGCGCGCCGCTCGCCGCCGCGAGTCCCACGCAAGGTTTTGCCGTCCCGGATTTCCACGTCCTGTGGCGCGAGCGACGAAGTCCCGGTCGTCGGTTTGGCCGTCGTCGTCCCAGCCGCGTCGTCGGCGCAGTCCGGCAAATCCAACTGCTCGATCATCTCTCGTAACACCTGTTCGAGCCGGACCGGATCAACCTCGGCCAGCACGTTCGCAAATGTCTGCCGGACCGGCGGCTTGCGGGTGAATCCCAGCAAATGCCACATCGCCACGCCGTGCAATTCGAGCCAATGCACAACCGGACGAATCCCTCGGAACCCACACAACGTGGCACAAACCACGGCCGCCAGCATGGCGGACAACGAATGACGCAGTCCCAAGCGCCCGCGAGGATCAGGAACCTGCTGGAGAAACTCCAGCAAGCCCCCGGCGGGCGAAACCTTCACAGCAAATCCTTCTCAATCCTTCGGACCAACAACGGCGAGACTTTCCTGACCCACCAAACTCTCTGAATTTCTTTCGTATTCTGCGCTACGCTTCCATCAAGGCAAATTAGCCAGCCGTGCGTCCTCCGCCCACGTGTACGCTCCAAACAACAACACTGAAAATCCTCGTCGAAATTCACGACGCGAAGCGTTGCCTCACACTGTTTGCTCCGCGCGGGCGTTCGATTTCCATTGCGGTCGTTCGATTCCCCTTCGTTTTGGCGTAGTCTTGGCAATCTTTTCCGGCAGGGGCTTGACAATTTGCGGCTGCGGACGTTCTCCTATGCCGCTTGCATTGGCATTGGCCGATATGTCTCTGCCAAGGGATGCGAGAATACTACTCAATCGTCACCAACCGACGATCCTGCCTTTCAGAACCTACCGACCGCTGCCAGTGACCATCAGCCCTCTTACGCCCAGAAGGGCTTCCCGAACCGGCTATGATATTGAATAATCTCGGGCAGCGCCTGTTCAACCGAAACCTGAATTCGTCAGATCACATTCCGAAGGAGCTGTTCCATGAGTTTTCGTCCCTCGCGTCGTGACTTTCTGCATGTCGGCTACTGCGGCGGCATCGGCCTCACGCTGGCCGATTACTTCGCTCTCAAGGCGAAGGCCGACATCAAGAAATATGAAAGTAAAGAAGGAACAGCGAAGTCTGTGATCTTCATTTATCTTCCTGGAGGAGCTGCTCATCAGGAAACGTGGGATCCGAAGCCGTATGCTCCGATTGAATACCGCGGCCCGATGAACTCGATCCAGACGAACGTCTCCGGCGTGTTCATTAATGAGATGCTGCCGCAGACCGCTCAGATCGCCAACAAGCTGGCGATTTGCCGCTCAATGACGCACGGTGAGGCGGCTCACGAACGGGGCACTCACAACATGTTTACCGGCTATCGTCCCAGCCCGGCCTTGCAGTTTCCGAGCATGGGGAGCGTGGTCTCGCACGAGTTCGGCCCACGCAAGAATCTGCCGCCTTACGTCTGCATTCCTGGGCAGCCAAATGAGTTCGCCGGCACCGGCTATCTTAGTTCGTCGTTCGCTCCGTTCAGCCTTGGTTCCGATCCGGCTGCGGCGGGGTTCACCGTTCGCGACCTGAAGTTGCCGGGCGGGGTAGATGATGGCCGATTCACTCGGCGACGCACGATCCTCGACACGGTCAATGACCACTTCAAGACGAAAGAAAAGTCCGACTCACTCGACGCGGTCGACACGTTCTATCAACGTGCCTACGGACTCGTGTCGTCCATCGATGCTCGCGAGGCGTTTAACATTGACGCCGAGCCGTCTCCGATTCGCGATGCTTACGGCCGCAACACTGCCGGTCAGCGAATGCTGATGGCGCGCCGATTGGTTGAGTCGGGCGTGCGGTTTGTGACGCTGACGTACGGCGGCTGGGACATGCACGACAACATCAACGGTAGTATCCGCAGCCAATTGCCGGCCTTCGATCAAGCCTACGCTCAACTGATTCGCGATCTCGACGGCCGCGGCTTGTTGAAGGACACGCTGGTCTGCATCGCCTCGGAATTCGGCCGCACGCCGAAGATCAACGCGACCGCCGGCCGCGATCACTGGCCGAAAGTCTTCAGCGTCGTCTTCGCGGGCGGCGGCATGAAAGGCGGCCTCGTTTATGGTTCGTCGAACTCGACTGCCAGCGAACCGGAAGACGACGCGCTCAACGTCGAAGACTGGGCCACCACGATTTATCACTGCCTCGGCATTGTCGCCGACAAGGAACTCATGGCCCCCGGTGATCGTCCGATTGAAATTGTTGACGGCGGCAAGGTCCGAAAGGAACTGCTCGCGTAGTTGTTGGAAACTTTGAGTTGAGATAACGGCTTTCGGCCGTCGGCTCTCGGCGATCGGCCCCACCGGCCGTCAGCCGAGAGTTGATAGCCGAAAGCCGTTGTCACATCCCTCGCCCGCTGCCTCTTCACTGCCTCATGGAGTTCGACTCATGTTCCGAAGAATTCTGGCATCACTCCTGATCGTGGTTTGTGCGACGTCCGCGTTTGCCGCGTCGCCTCGGCTGAGCATCATCAATCCGCGAGGCGTGCAGCGCGGCACCGAAACGGTACTGACCTTCAGCGGCTCAACGCTTGGCGATGGGGAGCAGATCCTCTTCTACTCGCCGGGGATCGAAGTGGTGAAGGTCGAAACGATCGACGCCAACAACTGTAAGGCGACGGTCAAGATCACGCCCGATTGCCGGCTCGGCGAACATGTCGCTCAGGTGCGGACGAAGACCGGCATCTCTGACTATCGCACGTTCTACGTTGGGGCATTGCCGCAGGTGGATGAGAAGGAACCGAACAACTTCTTCGACCAGCCGCAGCCAATCACGTTGAACCAAACGATCGTCGGCACGATCGGCGGCGAAGATGTCGATTACTACATCGTCGACGCCAAAAAGGGACAGCGCATCTGTGCCGAGGTCGAGGCTCTGCGGCTCGGTTCGGCGTTTTTCGATCCGTATGTGGCCATCTTGGACATGAAGCGGTTTGAGCTTTCGGCTGCCGACGACACACCGCTCGTTGGTCAGGACGCAGTCGCGTCGATCGTGGCTCCCGAAGACGGCAAGTACGTCGTTCAAGTCCGAGAGACGGCATACGGCGGAGGCAGCAATTATCGGCTGCATGTCGGCACGTTCCCGCGACCGTTGGCGGTTTATCCAGCTGGCGGGAAGCTCGGCGAAGAGGTCGAACCCAAATTCCTCGGCGATCCGGCAGGTGAGTTCGTGCAGAAGTTCAAACTGCCCGCCGCCGACTCGAAAGAATTCACGGGCTTGTTCGCGACGGTCGGAACCGAAATCTCTCCGTCACCGAATCCGTTCCGTTTGTTCGAGCACGGCAACTCGCTAGAAGTCGAACCGAACAACACAGTCGCACTTGCGACGCCGGCCACACTGCCGAATGCCTTCAACGGCATCTTGCAGGAACCGGGTGACATCGACTTTTTTAAGTTCACCGCCAAGGCGGGACAAGTCTTCGAGGTCGAGTGCTACGGTCGCCGTATTCGCTCGGCGATTGATCCGGTGATGGTGCTTTACAACGCTCAAGGGGGCGGCATCGTCAGCAACGACGACTCACGCGGACCCGACAGTTATTTCCGCGTGACGATCCCCGCCGACGGCGAATACCTGCTGAGCGTCACCGATCACCTGCAGCGCGGCGGGCCGGGCTTCGTATACCGTGTCGAGTTCACCGGTGTCGTGCCGTCGCTGCAATTGAGCATTCCGCAGGTCGAGCGATACGGGCAGTATCGCCGTCAGGTTTATGTCGCGAAGGGAAACCGCTTCGGCACGGTGATCAACGCCAGCCGAGCCAACTTCGGGGGCAAGCTGCTGCTTGAGCCGCAAGGGATGCCCGCCGGGATGACGATGGTCGCCGAGCCGATGGCCGAGAGCCTTGCGTCGATGCCGGTTGTCTTTGAGGCCGCAGCCGACGCGCCAGTCAACGGCGCGCTAGTCGATTTCATCGGTCGTCATGCCGATAACCCGGCGATTCGCGGAGGCTTCTTCAATCGCGCCGAGTTCATCATCGCGGCACCAGGCCAGTCGATGTACTCGTGGCGTGACGTCGATCGCTTGGCGGTTGCGGTCGTCGATGAGTTGCCGTTCAAGATCGACCTCGTCGAACCGAAAGTCCCGCTCGCTCAAAACGGCTCAATGCAACTAAAAGTCGTGGTGACTCGTAAAGAAGGTTTCAAAGCCCCGATCAATTTGATCTTCCCATTTGCCCCGCCTGGCATCGGAGCCGCTCCCAACGTGACGATCCCCGAAGGGCAAAACGAAGCGTTGTATCCGATCAATGCAGCTGCCAACGCTCAGATTGGCAAGTGGCGCATCTTCGTGCTCGGCTCTGCCGAGATCGGCGGAGCCGCGTTCTCATCGACGCAACTTGGCAACCTGGAGATCACAGCCCCGTGGGTCACCTTCGCGATGCAACGCGCGGCTGTCGATCAAGGTCTGCCCACGGAAGTCGTCTGTAAAGTCGAAGTGACGACGCCGTTCGAGGGGAACGCCAGCGTTCAACTCCTCGCGCTGCCCAACAAGGTTCTCTCGCAACCGTTGCCGTTCACAAAGGACACGAAAGAGCTGGTCTTCAAAGTCACGACCGAGAAGGACAGTCCCGCCGGCAAGCACGGCATTTTTGGCGTCGTGACGATCACGGCCAACGGTGAACCAGTGACGCACAACGTCGGTGGAGCCGAACTCCGCATCGACGTCCCCCTCCCGCCGAAGCCAAACACACCGGCTCCGATGCCCGTGCCCGCTGTCGCCGCTGCGGCTCCAGCGCCCATGCCAGTCGCCGCCGCGCCTCCCAAGCGACTCAGCCGATTGGAACAACTTCGTGAAGACGCAAAAGCCAAGGCCGGAAAATAGCGAGCACCAACCGCCGCTCATCTTCGCTCATTCGGATCAGTGTTGATCAGCGACAATTCGGGTTCCAAACAATTTGCAAAACAACCTCTCAATCGAGGAGTGACAAGATGCGATTTCGTAAATCATTGCCAGGTCTGGCGGCGACTTTTTTGGCTGGCGGCTTAGCAGCGTCGAGTGGCTTCGCTCAAGATCCGGTGCCTGTTTCCATCGCTGTTTATCCGCCGAATGCGCAGATCAACACGATTCGAGATCGGCAGTCGATCGTCGTGCAGGCGACGTACGCGGACGGGATCACTCGCGATGTCACCAAAGCGGCGACGTTCGCGTTCGCCAACCCTGCGTTCGTGAAGTTTGAAAATCACACCATGTTTCCGGTCGCGGACGGCAAGACCGAGTTGAAGGTGGACTTCGGCGGGAAGTCGGTGGTCATTCCGGTCGAGGTCGCTCAGGCGACGGCGGATCGGCCGATCTCGTTCAAGCTGGATGTCATGCCGGTATTCATGAAGGCCGGTTGCAACACCGGGTCGTGTCACGGAGCGGCTCGCGGCAAGGACGGCTTTCGTCTTTCGCTGTTCGGATTTGATCCGGACGGCGACCACTATCGCCTGACGCGAGAGATGAGCGGTCGCCGCATCAATCTGGCGTTGCCCGCCGAAAGTTTGCTGGTCGAGAAAAACACCGGCGTCGTGCCGCACACCGGCGGCAAACGGTACGACGAAAACAGCGAACTGAATCAAACCACAGTCCGCTGGCTGGAAGCGGGTGCGCCGAATGATGTGGGTGAAGTGCCGAAGGTGCTGGCTGTCGAGCTTTATCCGCCCAGCGCAGTTCTTGATGGCGAAGGCTCAACGCAGCAGATCACCGTCCGAGCGAAGTATTCCGACGGCACTGATCGCGATGTCACCTCGCTGGCATTCTTCATGACGAATAACGACACGTCGGCCGGCGTCTCGCAGCAAGGTCTTGTCACGGCTGGCAAGCGTGGTGAGGCGTTCTTGATGGCTCGCTTCGAGACGCACACCGTTGGCTCGCACTTCATCACGCTGCCGAAAGGCTTCCAATACAACGCTCCGCAACTGCCGGAGAACAACTACGTCGATCACCTCGTCAACGAAAAGCTGAAGCGGCTGCGGATCAACCCCAGCGAGCTTTGCACCGACGAGGAATTCGTTCGCCGAGCGTACCTCGACATCGTCGGCGTCCTGCCGGCCGTCGAGGAATACACCAAGTTCATGACCAACGCCGACCCGAAGAAGCGGGACGCGCTCGTCGATGAACTGCTCGGCCGCAAAGAGTTCGTCGAGATGTGGGTGATGAAGTGGGCCGAACTCCTGCAAATCCGCACGAATCAGCAGATCACCACGAAGCCGATGCTGCGGTACTACGAATGGCTGCAAGAGCGCGTCGCCAAGAACATGCCGATGGATCAGATGGTTCGCGAGTTGCTCTCGGCCAAGGGAGGCACGTTCGCTAACGCCGCAACCAACTATTACCAGATCGAACGCGACACGCTGAAAACATCCGAAAACGTCGCTCAAGTTTTCATGGGAATGCGAATTCAATGTGCTCAATGCCACAACCATCCGTTCGATCGTTGGACGATGGACGATTACTACAGCTTCGCTGCGTTCTTCTCACAGATCGGCCGCAAGCAGGGAGAAGACCCGCGCGAGATCATCATCTTCAACGCCGGTGGCGGCGAAGTGACTCATCCGGTCGGTGGCCGGCAGATGAAACCGAAGCTTCTCGGTGGTGAAGTGCCCGATGTCACTGGCAAAGATCGACGAGAAGTCATGGCGACCTGGCTGGCCTCGAAAGAGAACCCGTACTTCGCCAAGAACCTGGCAAACATTGTCTGGTCGCACTTCTTCGGCCAAGGGATTATCGACCAGGTCGACGACGTGCGCGTCAGCAATCCGCCGTCGAATGCCGAATTGATCGACGAACTCGGCAGGAAATTCACGGAGTACAACTACGACTTCAAAAAGCTGGTCCGCGATATCTGCACCAGCCGCATCTATCAGCTTTCGACCAAGACCAACGAAACGAATGCACTGGACGATCGCAACTTCTCGCATGCGACGCTGCGGCGCATCCGCTCGGAAGTCCTGCTGGACTGCATCACGATGACGACTCAAACCAAAGACAAGTTCGGCGGCCTTCCGCTGGGTTCGCGAGCGGTTCAGATCGCGGACGGCAACACATCCACCTACTTCCTGACGACGTTCGGCCGAGCCACTCGCGACAGCGTTTGCTCCTGCGAAGTGAAGATGGAACCGAATCTGTCGCAAGCCTTGCACCTACTCAACGGCGACACGGTCAACAGCAAGATTCAGCAAGGTGGCTTGATCGATCTCCGCCTGAAAGAAGGCAAGACCCCGCCGCAAATCATCGAAGAAATGTATATCCGCACGCTGACTCGCAAGCCGACGGAAAAAGAACTCGCCGGCCTCAACGGCGTCCTCGTCAACGAAAAGGATCCCAAGCCCGTCCTCGAAGACGTTTTTTGGTCGCTGCTGAACTCGCGAGAGTTCGTCTTCAATCACTGATCGCGGAGCGATTTCCCCATGCCGAAGCTTCGTAAAAATTGGCGTGAGAAACTTCTGGATGACCGAGACCTGCCGAAGATCTCGGTCATCGAAGGAAAATTGTCGAAACGCTGGGGCGATGGGAAGTGTGTGATTCCGGCTCCCAGAGAAGTGGATGAGGTCATGAATGCCGTTCCCAAAGGACGGCTCATTACGACGAAAGAGATTCAGGCAACGATCGCCCAGAAATACGACGCGACGATGGCTTGTCCGATGTGTTGCGGCATCTTCGCGTGGATCGCGGCCGACGACGCCGAAACCGAAGGAGTCAGGCGAATCACGCCTTACTGGCGGAGGTTGAAAACTGGCGGCGAATTGAATCCCAAATTTCCCGGGGGACTCCGAGCGTTGAAGGTCCGGCCTGAAGCCGAGGGACATCGTGTTGTGGCCAAAGGGAAGAAGTGGATTATTGCGGATTATGAGCGTTGTTTGGTTTCTGGCGGTTCGAACGGTCGAGCGACGGCTAGCGGTCGGGCAAGCACAATGGCCAAACCTGCAAAATCTGCCGGTCGAGGCCGATAGACGGAGTGGCGAAGAGTTTTTGGAATGTGACGAGTTTCGTAGGTTGGGTCTCTGACCCGACCCTGCGGTTCAAAAAGGTCAGTTCAGAACGGTCGGCTGAGAGAGCCAACCTCGTTGTTGGGAGTTCGAAATATGGCAGCGAAGTTCTTCTCGTGGTGTGGAGTTGTGGGTTTAGCCTGTGGGCTGTTGGCAAGTTCGGTCTCCACCGCTGCTGCGGCGGATGCTCCGAAGGTCACCTACATCGATCACGTTTTGCCAATTCTGCGGGCCAAGTGTTTGAGCTGTCACAACACTGACAAAAAGAGCGGTGGGCTCGACCTGTCGAACTTCACGGCGGTGAAGACCGGTGGCGGATCGGGTGAGATCTTTGATCCCGGGAACTCCGGCGCAAGTATTTTGTGGAAGGTTATCAACCACGAAGAAGAGCCGAAGATGCCCCCCAACAGCGACAAGCTGCCGGCGGAAATGCTGGCTGTCATCAAGAGTTGGATTGATGGCGGAGCACTCGAAACGACCGGCAGTAAGGCACTCGCCAGCAAGAAGCCAAAGATGGACTTGAAACTGGCCGCCGCGCCAACGGTGCGGCCGGAAGGTCCACCGCCGATGCCGGAACGAATGAGTCTCGCGCCGGTCATCAAGACACGCACGACAACAGCAATCACCAGCCTCGCGGTCAATCCGTGGTCGCCGCTCGCGGCTGTGCCGGGCCAGAAGCAAGTGCTGTTGTACAACATGGCCACGCTCGAATTGGTGGGCGTGCTGCCGTACCAGGAAGGAATTCCGCAGGTGCTCAAGTTCAGCCGCAGCGGTAGTCTGTTGATGGCCGCCGGAGGACACGCAGCTGCTCAGGGCAAGGTCGTCGTCTTCAACGTGCGAACTGGCGAACGAGTCACCGAAGTCGGTGACGAACTTGACACGATTCTCGCCGCGGACATCTCGCCCGATCAATCGCTGATCGCGCTCGGCGGTTCGGCGAAGATGATTCGCGTCTACTCAATCGCCGATGGATCGAAGCTATGGGAATCGAAGAAGCACACCGACTGGGTCACGTCGCTGGCGTTCGCGCCGGACAGCGTGTTGCTCGCAACAGGCGACCGCAACGGCGGCGCGTTCGTGTGGGAGGCCGAGACTGGCCGTGAGTTTCACACGCTCAAAGCGCACACCGCGATGATTACCGGCTTCTCGTGGCGTCTCGATTCCAACATCCTCGCGTCGTGCAGTGAAGACACGACCGTCCGCTTGTGGGAAATGGAAAACGGCGGCAACGTCAAAGGCTGGGGAGCACATGGAGCCGGAGCCTCATCCGTCGATTTCGCTCGCGACGGTCGCATCATCTCCGCCGGACGCGACCGAGTTGTCAAAATCTGGGATCAGAACGGCACCGCCGTGCGGGCCTTCGAGGCGATGGCCGATCTCGCGCTGGCCTGTGCGATCTGCAACGAAACGAACCGAGTGATCGGAGCCGACTGGACCGGAGCGATCCGAGTCTGGAACGCCGTTGACGGCGTGAAGATCGGCGACCTGACGCCGAACCCGCCAACGCTCGAAGAGCGTCTCGCTTCCGCGAACGCCGCCGTGCAAGCGACGACCGCCGAAGCCAAGGCCGCGACCGACGGCTACACCGCCGCTCAAGCTGCCGCCGTCAAAGCCACGACCGACCTCAACACGGCCAATACCAAGATGGCCGAGCTGACGAAGGTCGTCACCGACACAACGGCCGCCGTGGTGAAGAGTAAAGAAGTCATCGCCGCCGCGCAAGTCGCGCACGATGCCGCCGCGAAGATCGTCGCGACACTCGATCCGGTCATCCCGATGCTGACCGAATCGGTCGCGAAAGGGGCCGAAGCCGCCGCGACGAACGCCGAAGACAAAGAACTCGCCGCTGCTGTCACCGCACTCAAAGCGATGCTCGACACCCGGGCCGCGACTCTGACCAACAACAAGAAAGTCGTCGCCGACAAAGTCGTCGAGCTGACCAAGGGCAAAGAAGTACTCGTCGCTCAAGAGAAACTGATCACCGACAGCAACGTCGCGCTCGAAGCGGTCAAGAAGACGGTCCCTGATCTGACGGTTGCCGATAAAACGATGACCGAAAAAGCGGTCGCCGCGAAGGTTGTTGCTGATGCGGCGACCGCCAAGCTCGCCGGCTCGCAGCAACAGGTCGCTCGCTGGACGGCTGAAATCGACTTCGCCACGAAACTGCGAGTCCTCAGCGAAAAGCAAGCACTTGCCGCACCGCTCGTCTCCGCATCGGAAGAGGCACTCGCCGCCGTCAACAAGATGAAGTCTGACATCGCCGCCGCTCAACAAGTGGTCGTGACGTCACAGAAAACCGTTGATGACGCAAACGCCACCGTCGCCGCCGCCAAGCAAGTGTTGACCACCGCGACGGCCGAGCACGCCGCCATCACGACGACAGTCGCTGGCCTCGAAGCCGCGCTGCCGGCGCTCAAGGAAGCTCAAGCCAAGGGAGCCGAAGCTGCGGCCAAGGCTCCGACCGACAAAGAACTCGCCGCCGCCGCCGAGTTGCTCAAGACGGCTCTCGACAAACAAACGGCCAGCCTGACCGCCATGCAAACATTGCTGGCCGAGAAAGCCGTCGTCGTCGAAAAGGCCAAAGTCACCGTCGCCGAAATGGAAAAGAAAGCCGCCGACGCCGTCGTCGTGCTTACGGCGTCAAATGCCAAAGTCGCCGAACTCACCGCCGCGATGAAGCCCGTCGAAGACAAGTTCGCCTCCGCCAAACTAGCGGCCGATCAAGCCTTGCAGCCGGTGACCGCTTTGCAGCAAGAGATTCAGAAGCTGAAAGAAGTGAAGCTGTAACGAGCGAGGCTTGAGATGCGACTCGCGTGGCTGCGCCGTCTCCGCCGAGTGGCCGAATCGTCTGATTCCCCACGTTCGGCCACGCGAATTGTTGCTGATGGTGTCGTCAACCAACGGGAGCGACAATTCTGCGAATCAATCGCGCTACTTAATTCTCGAACGACCCGACCGTTCGGTGGTCGCGGCTGTGTGCAATGGAGTTTGGGCCGATCTGGTCAACAATAAACTCGGCGAATCGCTCGCTTCATACGAGCAGTTCGACGCGCAGTCGCTTGTACCGTCGATTGAGCGGACGTCGCAGTCGGTGATCACGAAATTGGAGTCAATTCACGACGGTAGGCAAGCGGAGTTGGGTTGGGATCGCATCGCATGCGGCGGAGTGGTCGTGCTCACAACTTGCCAATGTCACTGTGTCTGGTTGGGCGACACGGAGATTTACCTCTTGCGTGACCGACGGACCGTCAAGGAAAACTCGTCACATACACTTCGGGATGCGATTCAGCGGCAGACAAACGCTCGCATTGATGATCGGTTCAAACGCATTCTGGTGCGTTCGTTCACAAGCGAACCAATCCCCGATTTTGAGACCTGGGAATTAGAGGCTGACGACTTTGTGGGCATTACAACAGGAGATATTCCCGCAGAGATCGTCCGAACCGCGATTGACGAAAACGGTCTCAAGGGCACGGAGCTGACGCAATTGTTGACCCAACTTTCGGATGTTGTGTCACCACGTGTCTTACATGCGGTCGTCGTGGCAAACGCCATTGCGGATTGAGAACTACCTTGATCGTTTTTCAGAAGATCGCGACCGTCGGCAGACTGCAACCGCCGAGACGCGCCGTTATCATGCCCGGCTCGCCGAGAATCGAAACTGCTTTGAGGGTGTCATGCAACCGACGCAATTCATCAATGTGGTCAGCACGGTGCCGCTGACTGCTCCAAAAGTGCTCAAAACCGAACTGGCGATTACTCCCGCCACGACGAAGACCGTCATCGACAACCGCGAGACGGTGAAGCAGATTCTCGCCGGTGAGGATCGGCGCGTGATGGTCGTGGTCGGGCCGTGCTCGATTCACGATCAGAAGGCGGCGCTGGAATATGCCACAAAACTGAAAGCGGTCTCCGATCAAGTCGCCGACAAGATGCTGCTGGTCATGCGAGTCTATTTTGAAAAGCCGCGGACCACGGTGGGCTGGAAAGGGCTGATCAACGATCCGGGGCTGAACGATTCGTTCGACATCGCCACCGGATTGCGGTTGGCTCGTCAACTGTTGCTGGAGATTGGCGACATCGGACTGCCAGCGGCGACGGAATTGTTGGAGCCGATCACGCCGCAGTACATCGCCGACTTGATCACAGTGGCGTCGATCGGAGCTCGCACAACCGAATCGCCGACGCACCGGCAGATGGCCAGCGGGTTGTCGATGCCGGTCGGCTACAAGAACGGGACGGACGGCAGCTTGCAGGTGGCGATCGATGCGATGCTCGCTGCTCGCGAGCCACATGCGTTTTTGGGGATCGATGGCGACGGGCATACTTGCATCGTTAACACGCGAGGCAATGCCTGGGGTCACTTGATCGTGCGCGGGGGCCGATCGGGACCGAATTACTCGGCCGAACATTTGGTCGCGGCGGCGACGTCACTCGCCGCCGCCGGTCTGTCGCCACGATTCATGGTCGATTGCAGTCACGCCAACTCGAACAAGGATTATCGAAATCAACCGCACGTTTGGCGCGACGTGATCGCTCAGCGAGCGACCGGCAACAAAAACATCATTGGCCTGATGCTCGAAAGCAATTTGTTTCCAGGCAACCAAAAGCTGACCGATCCGTCCGTGTTGCATTACGGCGTCTCGATCACCGATGGCTGCATCGGCTGGGACGAAACCGAACGGCTGATCTTGGAAACGGCCGAACAATTGAGTGCGTGCTGATTGCAAAACCGCCGTAGCCGAACTCGTGAGAGTTCGGAGATCACCGCGAGATGCGAATCGAAGAACCGAAATCTCACGATTTCGGCTACATCAAGGAGCCGTCGAAATGTCGCTGCTGCAAACGCCGTTGCATGATTGGCATGTGGCTCATGGTGGGCGGATGGTGGAGTTTGGCGGCTGGCACATGCCGGTGCAGTACCACACGATCACCGATGAGCATCACTCCGTGCGTCGCGCGGCGGGGTTGTTCGATATCGCGCACATGGGGCGCATTCGATTCGATGGCCCGGATGCGGTCCGATTCCTCGATCATTTGTTGACGAACGAAGTCGCTTCGTTGAAACCGGGGCAAGTTCGGTATTCGCTGATCTGCAACGAAGCTGGCTACGTGCTGGATGACGTCTTGGTCACACGATTCGAGGATTGGCATTTGCTCGTTGTGAATGCGTCGAATCGCGAAAAGATTCTGGCGTGGATTGAACAGCATCGAGCGGGCTTTGACATCGAAGTGGATGATTTGTCGGCCGACTGGTCGATGTTAGCGGTGCAAGGTCCGCAGGCATTGGAACTGCTCGCGCCGCTCGTGACCGCAGACATCGCGAACCTGAAGTACTACTTTGCAACACCCGCATCAGTGCTCGGTCATTCGGGACTTGTCAGCCGAACCGGCTACACCGGCGAGAACGGTTTTGAAGTCATCGTGCCGCGAGATCACGGCCTGGCCGTTTGGCAAACGCTGTTGGATCGCGGTGCGGCGACGGGAGTGCTGCCGTGCGGACTCGGCTGTCGCGATACGTTGCGGCTCGAGGCTGCGATGCCGTTGTACGGACACGAATTGTCTGAAACGATTGACCCGCTGACCGCCGGACTGTCATTCGCCGTGAAGACGGCGGCGAAAGAATTCATCGGGCGAGCGGCCTTGCTGGCGAAGCCACAACCGGCAGCGAAGGTACGAGTCGGGATCGTGCTTGCCGGCCGCCGGATCGCTCGCGAAGGAAGCACGGTGTTCGTCGCGGAAGTGCGGGTCGGTGACGTTAGTTCGGGAACGTTTTCGCCAACTCTCGAGAAGCCGATCGCGATGGCCTATGTCGATCGAAGCCTTGCGGCGACGGGAACGAGCGTGCTCGTCGATGTACGTGGCCAACGCGAACCGGGGACCGTCGTGGCTCTGCCGTTTTATCGGCGGCCGAAATGAGCGGTCAGCTTTCGCACGAAATGGCCGCGAGAGAACAAAACGATCACAAGAGTGTCTGCCGTACACCAGTTTGGCACGAGAACATCAGACTTCCGAATGGTAGTGATGTCTCACCAGGCACGATTGGCAAAATCTCTATGTGGTCTTTGCATTCGCTCGCAGCGATTCTCAAAACGACACAGTGGTTCATCTCTTTCCGTTGACGGCTTCAACCGACTGCTCAGCGCGAACCGGAATAATTTCTTTGGCGGAATTCGACGAATTGCTGATTCCCGATCGTCGCAGCGCGGCGGCGATTTGATCGAGCGAGACTTCACTCTGTCCGGTTTGTTGTTCGATGGCTCGGCGGCGAGTGGTCACGGTCATGTGCAAGGCCAGTTTGAGCAATTGGCTGCGGCGGACTTCCAGAACGTTTTCCATTTTTCCGGCGACGTGTTCGATCCACTGCGGCTGCTGAGACATCGCGACGTTCATCATTGCGCACCACAGACTGACATCGCGGAAGTTGCGATCGGCAATCGCGTGGCTGACCGGCGACAAGATTTTCGCGGTGATATCGATCGGCTGCGACGGAAACGAGACGAACAGGTCGAGCGAATGAGTCACGACCGTTTGGCCATCGGCTCCTTTCTGAAATGTCGGTTGCAGGTGCATCAGCGCCCGCGCTTTGATCGCTTTCGGAAGCACCGGGCTCTTGAACGAGCCTTCGCATATGATCAGATGTTGCTCCGGCGTCGAATGCAGCACTTCGACCGTCCCAATCGAACCGTCATGCGAATCGGCCTCGTAATTGGTCGGCCCGGTTTGCCACATCTCAAAGTTAGAGATGTCCATCACTTTCCAAATACTGACGGCAACGTCGGGATGAGTCAGGAAGAAGTTGTAAACCTCTGGCTCGGTCGTGAAGCTCAGAGTGGGCATGCGTCGAAACATGCTGACCGACTTGAGTATGTCGTCCGCCTTCGGCCGCAGTTCAGCCGAAACTTTGTCGAGCGGCAGGTCCGTCAGTGCCTTCTTGCGAATTGCCGAGGTCGAGCTTCCCGGCGAGACGACTTCAACCTTCAAAGCGGGATTTGGTTCATCAGCCGACACATCACCAAGCAAGTAAAGATCACAGATGAGCGACGCGACTGCGAACAGAATTCGCAGGAAAGATCGCTTGGTCAACTGCTGCATGGCTCGCGGCCTCCTTGCCGAAACTTCCCAGATTCCCGAATGTGATGCTGGCGGATACTAAAATACCGATACAACCTACTTGATCGGCAACTCTTCACAGTCGGCCACAGTCGAATTGGAGAATGCCCATCGCTGTGGCCCGACCACTTGTGCTTCGGTCGATTCGGATTCGACGGCATTTCGACACAAATATTGAATCGCCGGACCCACAAGGCCACGCGGGGTCGGACTCAGTCTGCGGTTCCCATTTCGATGTCGGTCAACGGCTCGGCGGAAAGTTCGGATCTTGAGTCGTCGTTCGACACGCTGGCTCGCGCGCAAGCGATCGCGCGGCAGCGCGTGCTCAGTTCCGCCGCCGGGTTCTTGGAACGGATCGAGGCTCGCCGTCAACGGGATCAAAAACGGCTGCGCGACTATTATCACGCCCTGCTGCGAGAAACTCGCGCCGGCTCGAAACGTGCCCGGATCGCGCCGACAGCCGAGGAAAAACAGACGAAGGAACGAGCCGTCGATCTCGAACTGCGACGAAAGCTCAGCGAACTCGACGAACGCTACGCGATGGATGCCGTCGTGCGGCCGACGATCCTCATTCGCACGACCGTGGCGACACTGGCGATCGAACTTTCCGTTCAGCGCAAACAAGCCACACGACCACACGTCATCTTCTGGAATCCGCTGACGAAATCGTTTGAGCCGTTCGCGTGCTCTGTCTGCGGCATGTCGGCTGTCAACGTCTGGTTCACCAACGACACCGTTCAACCGCTCTGTCGCCGATGTCACGAATGATTTGCACCGCACGCGAGCCGTTTATCCGACAAGTCACAGCCGTGTCGTGGGTTTGTCAGACTCGCAGAAATATCTTGCGGCGGTACATCCACCAGCAGATCAGCCACAGAACCAGCACGATCGCGGCGTGATTCAGCACCGGCGACAACGGACAGTCGTTGCCGAAAAGGGCGTCGCTCAGGCCATGTTTCCAACCGAACAGCGCATCCACGGTGACCAGGTGTCTTTTCAAAGAACTGCCGACCCAAGGCTTCAGCAACTGAGCCATCAGATACATGGCGATCGAGTTCATCCCGACGATGACCAGCGGCCAACTCCAGCGCTGCCACTGACGGATGTCGATCAACCAGTAGAACGCGGCCAGCATCCAAAACGTCCAGCCGGAACTGAACACCGCCCAGCCGGGAGACCAAATGCGTTTCACGATCGGCGAGAGATGCCAGTCGCAGCCGGCAACCGCGATCGGCCAAATTGAAGTATCGAGCAGCATCGACACCACAAAGCAAATGGTTCCCGCCCGCAACAGCCAACGGAATTTGTCCGCATCAAAACGATCGGACCGCAACACCGTCCCGGCCATCAAACCAAACAACATCGTGGCGAGCGACGGAATAAAGTTGAACGTCTGATAGCCCCCCGGTTCGATCCAGAAGTTTTGCCCGCGAAACGGCTCTTCTTGCCGAGGAAACCAGTTGAGGAATTGGCGATCTAAGCCCGCCGCCGCATTGACGTGCTTGTCCCAACGCGAGCCGAATCCAACCAACGGCTGCGGCTCAATCGGCGGCGGTCGCTTGTTCTTTTCGGCATCGGTAACACGATCGGCCAGCAAGGTTTGAACAGCGTCTGACTCGGCTGCGGGAATCGAGTAACTCGCGAACCACGCCCAATAGCCGACCAAGATAATCGCGGCGGCGGCCAGTTGCGTGCGTAGCGATCGCTCGCGAAACAGGTACAGCACCGGATAGCCCAAACCAATCTGAGCCAGCACGTTCGTGAACTTGAAGTTCGTCTGTGTGAAGGCCGAACTGTTCGACGTCAAAAAGACGCCGAGTGCCACCAACACAAACGATCGCCACAGCATGTGACTCACTCGCCGCACCGCCGACTCACCTTGGTTCACCCGTCGCGAATACGAATACGGCAGCGAGACCCCGACCAAAAACATGAAACTCGGCTGGATCAAATCCCAAAAGCCGCAACCAGTCCACAACACATGGTCAAACTGATAGGCCAGAAACTCCCAGCATCGCGCCGGGACCGCACCCAGTCCGAGGTCGGCCAGCTTCTGCTGATTCTCCGGCTTGGCGAGGATCGGAAAAGCGAAACCGCTCGACGCCATGGCGAGCATCACCAAGCCACGATACGCGTCGATCGACTTCACGCGATTAGCCAACGGGTGAGATTCCGGCTGAGTCATGACTCTCTCCGTCATTTAGATATCCAAATCATCCACTTGGCTGGCTTCGTCCATGATGATGCGGTAGCGCTCGCTGGGATCCTTACCAAGTAGCTCGGTGAAGGTTTTGTCGGCTTCGAGTTGGCTTTCGATATCGACTCGCAACAGGATGCGGCTCTTTGGGTCGAGCGTGGTTTCCTTGAGTTGCTGGGCGGTCATCTCGCCCAAGCCTTTGAAGCGACTGATTTCAAAAAGTCGGTTCTTGGGGAGCGTGGCTAGGATTTCTTCGCGGTGCGCGTCATCGCGAGCATAGTGCGAATCTTGTCCGACGGCGATCCGGTACAGCGGCGGCAGTGCGAGATATAGCTTTTCACCACGAATGAGCTGCGGCATGTGTCGGAAGAAGAAGGTCAGCAGCAACGTGCTGATGTGATAGCCGTCGCTGTCGGCGTCCATCAGCAGGATCACGCGGTGATAGCGGAGCTTGTGCATGTCGAAGCCAGGGCCGATGCCGGTGCCGAGCGTTTCGACGAGATCGTGGATTTCCTGATTGCCCAGGATTTTGCTCGTGGCCAGCGATTCGGTGTTCAGCACCTTCCCTTTGAGCGGCAGGACCGCTTGCGTGCGGCTGTCTCGGCCCATCGCGGCCGTACCGCCGGCGGACAAACCTTCGACGATGAACAATTCAGATTCTTCCGCCTTGTTGCTACGGCAATCGAGGAGCTTGCCGGGAAGATTCGTCTTTCGTCCGCCGGGAGATTTGCGGCGAACTTCGCTTGCAGCCTCACGGCTTGCTTGCCGCGCGCGAGCAGCCAGCACGATCCGACCGATGACCGCATCGGCGATCGACGGGTTGTTGTTCAGCCACGTTTCGACGCCGGGACGAACAAGCCCTTCGACGACGCTGGCCATTTCCGGGTTGTTCAGTTTGTCTTTCGTCTGTCCCTGAAACATCGGCTCGGACAGGAAGACCGATGCGATCCCGACCAGCCCTTCGCGGATGTCCTCGGCGGTCAGCGAAATCCCTTTCAGCTTGATGTCGTGAACTTCGATGTAACCTTTGACCGCCTTGACGATACCCGACCGAAACCCCGCTTCGTGCGTGCCGCCAGCGTGAGTGCGGATGCCATTCACGTAGCTCATGACTCGTTCGTCGGTCGATTCGCTCCAGACGAATGCGATCTGAACTTTATGCGTTCCGAGTTCCTTGTCGATCGTGAAAAACTGCTCGTGAACCGACTTCCGCTGATCGTCCTGCATCACCTTGCCGAGATACGCCACGATCCCTTCCGGATGAAAATACTCGTGAGTCTCTTTCTTTGCCTCGTCGAGAAAGACGATTCGCAGACCGCCGTGAACGAACGAGATGTCTTCGAGATGCTGTTTGATGACATCGGCATTGAAATGAATGCTGCGAAAAATTTGCTCGTCGGGTCGGAAGAGAATGGACGTGCCGCGACCTCGAAACGGCCGAATCCTTTTAACCGGGCCGACCGGCTTGCCGCAATGAAACGTTTGCTGCCATTCGTGCCCGTCGCGATGCACCGTGGCGATGAGTTCTTTTGAGAGCGCGTTGACGACGCTCGATCCGACGCCGTGCAAGCCGCCGGAGCGAGTGTAATTCTTGCCGCCGAACTTGCCCCCCGCGTGCAGCACGGTCAGCACAACTTCCAGCGTGGAGGTCTTCGTCTTCGGATGCTTATCGACCGGGATTCCTCTGCCGTTGTCCGTGACCGTCATCGAGCAGCCGTCTTTGTGCAGCATCACTTCGATCCGGTCGCACTCCCCCGCAAGATGCTCATCGACCGAGTTATCGACGATTTCCCAAATCAGATGATGCAATCCGCGCGAATCCACCCCGCCGATGTACATCGCTGGCCGGCGCCGCACGGCTTCCAGGCCCTCAAGGATTTCGATGTCGTCACCGGTGTAATTCGATTTGGGTTCAGCCATGAACTTGTTTTTGCGTTTGGGTCGGGTGAGGGTGAATTGGTGAGGCTATTGTTTTCGCTGGCCAGTCAAAGCGGCAAGTCAGGCCGAAAGATGGTCCGAGAACAAAGGATAAGGGATAACGTCTGTCGGTGATCGGCTTACGGCGATCGGCCGGACACATTTCAAAAATTTCTGAAAAATGGCTGTTGATTCCCAGGAAGGCATTCCGTTTCTGATTCTGAAGACGCTGCCGACTGGCCCGCCGGCAGCGAGACTTCAGCCGTTTTGTGTAAGACGGCAAAATAAAGTCGCAACTCGCTCCTGGCCCCAAGTGGGTCGAGAGGCTCACTTGGCGGTTCGGTGCGAACAACAGGTTCTCGGACCTGATGTCGTTCGCATCGGGACACTTCGGGTGGTTCCAGGAGTGGGGAGTGACTTTTTTGTTTTTTCAAGTAGATGTTTTCCTCGATGCAATGTTGTCGCGGGGCAGGTATTCAACTTGCCCGCAAAATCCCCAACTCTCTCCGAACTCGCACTTCACCAGAAATAGGATTTGAAACGCATGGGCGGGCGGGTTGAATACCTCCCCCACGACCGCTGACGCTTCTGGTGACCTTCGTTTCAATCTGGCTCCTGACCGGCTATGTTCGCGCCGTGATCACGGTCTTTCCGTGACTCGGACTTTTGCGAGCGAGATGCCTGTGTCAGACCAGCCGCCAGTGACGATCAACCGCATTCTCGTGGGCTGGCTGGCTCTCGCGTGTTGGATCAGCGCTGGAGTGTCGCTGGGCTTCGACGCTGAAGGGGTGCCGTTGTGGCAAGCGGTTTCCACTCGCGTTGGCTTGGTGCTAACAGCTCTTTGGATGGCTTTACCGAAAGACGGGCGTCTAGGAAATTGGGCAAACGTCTCATTGACGACGTTGATCGCGATCGTGGCTGCGATCTTTGTGGCCGCCCGAAATCCGTGGCGAACGATCCCGATAATTCTTGGCGTTGCAGCGGCCGCACGGATGCTTCGACCGCGAGAAAAACCACGGCCCCCTCGTGCTTCTTAGGCGATCGGTAGGTGAAATATTACCGTGGGATCGGTTCCAGCTTGTCAAGTTTTTAGCGATAGTGACAAACTGGAAGTTTTTTTCCCGCGGCGCCCATTCAGTTCATTTCCGTAGCGTCAGTTTTCGTCCGTCGAGCGTGCGAACGACGTGGATCGGATTGTCGAGTTTGACGACAACGGCCTGAAACTCGTCGGGGGTGCGAACCGGCTTGTTGTCGATGTGTGTGATGAAATCGCCTTCTTGCAGTTCGAGCTTCGCCGCGGCCGAGTCTTTGGCGACGGACGTGATCACAACGGCAGACGGATATCGCTGCTCCGGCCAATTCATGTACTTGGCCCGCGCGGTCGGATAATCGACTCGCAACCCGCGCCATTCGGGAAACCGAGGCTGCGTGGCGATCAAACTCTCTTCATCGCTGAGCGGCCATTTGCCAAGTTCGGCATGCAGCGTCAATTCACGTCGGTCCGTTTCACGCCAGACAGTGAGCGCCGCGATCCCGCCAGGTCCGAGCAATCCGACTTCGCGCAACAGATCGAGCTTCCCGAAAATCGGCCGCTTGTTGACTGCGACGATCACGTCGTCTCGGCGAACGCCCGCCAATCCGGCTGGCGATTCCGCGAAGACCATCAGCACGCGAGCGGCCGTCGGCTGAGTCACTCGCGGAGGTAAATGCCGCAGCGGCGAGAGCAAACAGTCATCCGGCTGCAAACCGAGGAAGCCGTATTCGACCTCTTGGCCTTTCGCCAACGATTCGATCACACGCCGCAAGTTGACATCAAACGGGATTGCATAGCCGACTGATTTCTCATAGCCCTCAATCGCCGCGAGCGACGTCGTCAACCCAATCAACTCCCCGCGCAGATTCAGCAGCGCCCCGCCGCTTCCACCCAGATTCAGCCGCGTGTCGATGTGCAGCAACGTCCCCAACTGATGCAACGTCGGCTCGCGCCGCTGAGGCTTGCCATCCGGCTTGTCCTCGTCAGACGGAGCCGGGAACCGCGAGATATTGCTAATGATCCCCCAACTGACGCTCGCCGACCCGTCCCGCGCGATCGCATACGGATTCCCCAACGAGATCACAAACTGCCCCTTCCGAGGTGCGGCCGGTTCGCTCAGTTTAAACGGCTTGAGATCCTCGTTTTTCAGCCTCGCGCCGGTCAGATCTAGCCGCAACACCGCCAAGTCCGATCGCGGGTCGGCCGCCAGAATCTTGGCATCGCAAATCTGCCGACTGGGCAAGCGAACTCGCAAGATGCGATCCGCCGCGCCGTCCTTCGGAGCTTTGCCAACCACCGGCCCGCCGCGCACCACATGATAATTCGTCAGCACCAACCGCTCGGAAGTCACCTCATCCGAATTGTCCGCCGTGATGATCACGCCGCTGCCGAATTCATTCGGAATGAACTCCGGCCCCAGTTCGTCAACTCCACGCGGGATGGCCTCAAGGCCAAACCCATCAACTCGCAACGCACCGCCATCCGCATTGCGTTTGATGATTCCTAATGCCACGACCGACTGCTCCGCCGAGGCGACGACTTTCGTGAGCTGATCCTCAACTGCAGTCAGCACTGCGGTTGAGTCCAGCGCCGGTTGTGACATGGCATTCGGCACGAATCCGAAGACTCCGACCAGGACTGTCGAGTAAATTGTGGATCGGAGTTTGAACATCATCTATCTCCAGATTTCGACAACAAATCATCCACCAACATACCGAGCGTACAACGCTCGCGCGGCGGCGATCTCCTGAGTCCCTTTCACGATCGCGCGGGCATCTCGGAAGACCGTGATCTCCGTCTCGCCGCCGGGCAGCGTCAGTCGAGCCAAATACGGATTTCGGTGAATCGTCCCGGTCGCTTGCCACTTTTGCGCGAGATCGTCGAGCGACAATTGTGTCGGCGAACTCGGAATAATCTGTACCGAGTTCCGGCCACACAACACTGCCGACCGCGAGCCGGTCAGCCCGGACAGCCACAATCGCTCGCCTCGATGACACGCCGGACAGTCGCCTCGCTCGCGCAGGTCTTGCACGCTGAGAGTCCGAAACGTGTGATCCCACATATCGATGATCGTGAGTGATCGCGGCACGTCGTCGAGACACCCGGCCAATATCTTCATCGCCAACAGCGCTTGCCACGACGCGATCACCGACACGGTCGGACCGAGGATTCCGCCCGTCTCGCAAGTCTCGGTCGTCCCCGGATCGGGAGGCAATTCAATGACGCACCGCAGGCACGCGGTCTGGCCCGGCAACACGGCAAGAAACTGCCCATGACTCCCGATGCACCCGCCGTAAACCCACGGAATCCCCGTGTCGAGCGACAGGTCGTTGATCAAGAACCGCGTTTCAAAGTTATCGGTCCCGTCGAGCAACAGATCGACACCGTTCGCCAATTCGCGAATGTTGCGGCAATCGACATCTGCCACGATCGGTTCAATCACGATCTCGGAATTGATCCGCCGCAACTTCTCCGCGGCGGCAATCGACTTCGGTAGCTGCGCGGCAACGTCGTCTTCATCGAACAACACCTGCCGCTGCAAGTTCGTCGTTTCGACAAAGTCCCGATCCACGATCCGTAGGTGTCCGACCCCGGCCCGCGTCAGCGTCTCGGCCAACACGGTTCCGAGCGCTCCGCAGCCGACCAACAACACGCGACTCGCCAGCAACCGCCGCTGCCCCGCTTCACCCAGCGGCGCGAATCGCATCTGCCGACTGTATCGGTCGAGGTTGGCAGTCATGAGTTCGATCCAACTTGAGGAGCTGTTCACTCGACCGTGAGATCGAGGACCGCTGTTACTCCTTGTTCGACGCCATCCCCTTAAGGCATCACGACAGCAACATCTCCAAATCTTTAGCAGAGAGCCGTTCTAGCACAGTGTTGTCTTCTTGGAGAATCGCGTCGGCCAAGTCTTTTTTCTTGGTTTGAAGTTCCGCGATTTTTTCTTCGACGGTCCCTCGGCAGATCATCCGGTACGCAAAAACTTGTTGCGTTTGACCGAGCCGATGTGCGCGGTCAATCGCTTGCGCCTCGACGGCGGGGTTCCACCACGGGTCGAGCAAGAAGACATATTCGGCTGCCGTTAAGTTCAAGCCCAAGCCACCTGCTTTCAGACTGATCAAGAACAACGGGCAGTTCGGATCGGTCTGAAAGCGTTCGACCGCCGCTTGCCGATCGCGCGTTTGCCCATCCAAGTACTCGTAAGCGATCCCGCGTTGATCGAGGTGATGCCGCACGATCGCCAACATGCTGGTGAACTGCGAGAAGATCAACGTCTTGTGCTTTTCATCGATCAGTTCTTCCAAGTGAGGCAGCAACACGTCGAGCTTGGCGGACGATTCCGACGTCTTCGTTTTGTCGAGCAATGCCGGATGACAGGCCGCTTGCCGCAACCGCAGCAGTGCCTCAAGCACATGCATCTTTGACTTCGCCAGTCCTTGATTCTTGATCATCCCCAACAGTGACTGCCGGTAATGATCGCGCATCTCGTTATAGAGTCGCTGTTGCGACTCGCCCATTTCACACAGCAACGTCTGTTCGATCTTGTCTGGCAGGTCGGCGGCCACTTGTTGTTTCGTGCGTCGCAAAATAAATGGTCGCAGTCCACGAGCCAGGAACTCGCGAGACGCCGGGTTGTCCGTGTCTCCCGCATGAACGCGGAACATCGAACTCCGGCCGAGCATCCCCGGATTCAGGAACTCGAAGATCGACCACAAGTCGCCCAGATGATTCTCGATCGGCGTGCCCGACAGCGCCAGCCGAAATCTCGCTTGCAGCAGCCGTGACGCCTTCGCCACTTGCGAGCCGGAATTCTTGATCGTCTGCGCTTCGTCCAACACGACGTAATCAAACGGAGTGTCTTTCAAGACCATCACGTCTCGCCGCAGCGTTCCGTAAGTCGTCAGAATCACATCGAACTTGCCGAAATCGGGCCGCAAGTTCGCTCGCTCCAGGCCGGCGTATTCGAGCACTTTCAGGTTCGGAGTGAACTTCGCGCACTCCTGGCTCCAGTTGAACATCAGCGACTTCGGCACCACGATCAATGACGGTCGGCGATCGGTTTTTGCACCGACCATCGATTGATTCACGCGATCCTGCAACACCGCCAGCATCTGCACGGTCTTGCCCAAACCCATGTCGTCCGCCAAGCAACCGCCAAACGAAAAATCTTGCAAGAAGCGGAGCCAACCGACTCCTTCGCGTTGATACGTCCGCAGCTCCCCTTCAAAACTCTCCGGCTCTTTCGCTTCTCGCACCCCGGCAAACGATTGCAGCTTGTCGCGCAGTTCCAAGAACTTCACGTCGTAATCGACCATCGGCTGCGTGGCCAAAAGTGCGTCCAGCAACCCGACTTGATGTGCCTCAAACCGAACGTGCTCACCTTCCGTAGTGCCAAGTCCGGCCAACATGCCGAATTGCTTCAGCCACTCTTCCGGGATAATCCCCAGCGAACCGTCATCTAGTCGAACCGTACTGTCGCCTCTCGACAACGCTGCCAACAATTCGGGAAACGTGACTCGCCGACCGCCGAAGTCCGCCGTCCCGTGCAGTTCAAACCAATCGATGTTCGAGTGAACCTTGAACTGTAACTGCCCCGCTTGCCACACTTGCCGGCCATCCGCTTTAATCTGCCAGCCGCGCGGCATCAGATTGCGCACGGCTGAGCCTAAATCACGAGCCATGATCTCGGCATCGTGAGCTCCTCGCCGCTTATCGATCAGCCGCTTGAAGCCGGACGTCGCGAGCTGCGCCCACGCGATCTCCTCCAGTGGCCGATCGCGAATCAAACATCGTCCGGCCTGCCGTTCGACGATCGCACTCTGCGGACTGCTGGCACGGATCAACGTTCCGGCATAATCGAATTGAATTTCCGCACGCAACCGTTCTTGCTGCCAACGCGATCCGCGCGGTGTGTGAATCAACAAGGTCGGCACCGGCTCCGATCGCACTTCTTCCAGCCGCAACTTCTCTGGCAATTCCAAAGACGGGATGTTCGGCATGTCGAGCAACCGGTCAACCAGTTCCTCTTCCTCGCCATCCGGCACCGCCATCGGCGGCTCGCGACGCAGCAGTTCGACCCACTCGATTTGACCGGCATCTCCCCAGCGACACAGCCGATGCGTGATCGTCGCTTCCGGCTCCGACTGGTCATCTCCGGCATCAGTCGCGGACGCCGCCGTGCCAGCCGACGGCTCATCGCCGTTGATTTCCTCCTCGGTCCCGGCATCTTCTTGATCGAATTGTCCGAAACCAGGCGTTGCCGAAACCGCTCGCAACGGCATCAACAACAGTCCCCCGGGAACCGCCGCCGCCACTTCGCGAACCGATCGGACTTCCTCGCCACGACGCCAAGAACCAGTCAACCGCCAATTCGCATCCGTTTCGTCGAACCCCACCCGCACCGACAATTCCCACGGCGAACCGTCATCCCAAGCGATTGCTCGCGGGCTCAATTCCTCTTCCTGATCTTCCTGAAATCGGACTCGCCCCGTTGCGCACATCTGAGGCATCAGAATCTCGGCCAAGTCATATGGCACGCGAAATCGATTCGCCGCCGACTGCAATTCACTTTGCTGGGCATACCACGACGACCGCTCGGCCACGCCACCCAACAACGTCGCCAGGATTCGCCGATCCTCTTCCAACGCCACATCGTCAAACCGATTCGGCCGCACGCGCAGCGGCTTCAGCTTTCCCCAAGCCCCGTTCCCGCGTCGCTGTCGCTGCACAATCCCGATCACCAACTGCTTCTCAACCTGAGATTGTCGCACGTCGATCTCGTAAAAAATTTCCGTTTCGCGAGGTTCGGCCGAAGCCCCGGCATCCCCCGCATCCAGCGTGCCGCGCAGCATATTGAGCTGCGCTTCCCATTCCCGAATCTGCGGCTCGATGACGACTGCGGCGGGCTTCTTTTTGCGATTCACCGCCACCGATCGAACTGCATCTCCAGACGGAACTTCGTCCCAGTCATCCTCATCGAAATCCCATTTGCCGGAGTCAGTTTCTTCGGTGACGAATGCCGGGAAAAAATTCGGGCGAGCCGCATCGCTCAAATATCCAGCGGAGTCCGCTTGGAGAATCGTGGCCCAGACGTGTTTGCAGCGCGCGTCGGTTGGATTGCCGCTGTTCGCGGCACACGAGCAGATCGTCAGCAGCGCGTCGTCTTTGCGAATCAATTGGGTCTGGAATTCGATTCCATCCTGCACAACTCCGAACAGCTCATCCCCGGTTACCCGTGTAATGGCCACTCGTTCCGCTTTGACGTACGCCTGACCTCGAAAGCGAATGTCGCCACGAAATTTACTTTCCAACATCGACGAAAATGACACAGACGGCTCCCCGTAGGCAATCTGTCGCCAAGTCGTTTATCGCCAGTCGATTGAACGAAACCGCCGAATCAGTGCGTTCTTTTGATCGACCGGCCACAAGCGCCTGGGCTACAGATTCACAAACTCGCCGGCACCTAGCCGACGATCGGCGGCGCGCAGCAGCGCAAACTAGCGGATGCCTCAGCCCGTTGGTAGCCACCGGTCCGACTTTGTTGCGGCGTGCCATGCCACACTGATTCAATCCAGCGACAATCCGTGATCCGTGATCTCGAACGGCACGATCGCATCGTCGCACGCGCTGCCGCGATGTTTCGCAACATGCAGGGCTCGCCGCATTTTCCGACCGTCGCGAACCCGGCCCAGCAGGAGGATCGTGTTCGCGTTCGACAACACGTCGCCGCTATCGAGCGGACGAACCAGCAGATCGTCCAACAAAACTTCGTGCGATGTTGCCAACAACAGGCAGCCAATCTGACGGTGATCGTACCGGTGGACCGCCACTTGCTCAGCCTGCGATCGAAACTGCACTCGGAACAAATCGCGAGCGACCCAGTCGTCGTCCTTTCGCAAGATTTGATGGTACACATAGTCGATGACCTGAAACTGAAAACTGTCGCTCGCCCGATCCGTCGGCTCAACGCCGTCGAGCACACAGCGCCGCACGCCATTCACAAAGTTGCCGTAAAAAAACTGCACGGCACGATCTAGCTTGCGAGCCAACTCCGCATTCCACTCTTGCCACTCTTCGACGCTAAGATCGGTTTGAGTCACACGTCGACCAGTCCGTCGAAACAGGTGCAGCATGTCGAACCGAGCCTTTTCACGCTGCCAGACGTCGAGCGGATCGAAGTGGCTCTCGGCATCAAACGGCCGAAACTCCCAGCCAAACATTTTCCGAGCGTACTCCGCCTGATTTTGCGAATCCCCCCGCGAAGTCAGATCGAGCACGATTCCGCGTTCCAACTCTTGGCGCTCGCCCGCTTGAGCGAACTGCAACCCAAGCTGTGTCTTGCCGATCCCGGTCGCCCCCAGCACAACGGTCAGCGTCCCCGGCAACAGTCCGCCCCCGAGCATCGTGTCCAGTCGCGGGATTCCGGTCGAAAGTCGATCACTCATCAATGCCTCGTACTGCTGGCGTTTAATTACTTTTCGACCCGCGAAGAATTTTAAGCGGCGAGAGTTTGCGACTTTTCGGTGTACTGGCTTGGCGATCGATGAGGATGCTGGAGGGCTGCGTCGCACCAAAACACTCCAAGTTTACATCACCCCCGCAATCGGTTCGCCAGCGTGCCCAAAGTAGACCGGGCGGTTCGCAGAAGTATAGATCGGCTTTGAGCGATTGATGCCGAGCTTTTCGTAGACCGTTGAAGCGTACTCTTCGGGCGTGTGCGGTGAGTCGAGAACGTATCCGCCGTCGGGATCGGATTTACCGATGATCGTTCCGCCGGGAGTTCCCGCACCGGCAAAGACGATCGAGTAAGCATCAGTCCAATGATCGCGGCCTCCGAAGGCATTCAGCCGCGGCGTGCGGCCGAACTCGGTGATAAAGCAGACC
>JANMIF010000054.1:0-6717 GCA_031375695.1 Planctomyces sp. | reverse complement strand
GCTCCGCAAACATGCTGAACGCACCCTCGACTCCCTCTGGACCCGCATCGGCCAACTCGTCTCCGAATTCCTCCCCGACGAATGCCGCAACTATCTCCGCCACGCTGGATACACTGCAAACTAACCACGGAAATGCTCTAGTCCGTGCCGACGAGGGCTGTACCATTTACCGTGGCGAAGTTCACCGTCACGGTTTGGATGTTGGCCGTCGGCAGAGAGACCGTGAACACGGCGTTGATGGTGCTGCCGGTCCCCTCGGTCACGCTGGCATCGCTGATCGACAGGCCGGCATTGTCGTTGTCGGTGGCAGTAAACGTGAAAGTGCGGTCGGCCTGCGGGTCGTAATTGTTGTCCGAATTGGCATCGTCCACCGCAACGGTGATCGTCGCCACCTGCGATTCATCGACCACGAAATCGTCCACCGCCTGCACGGTGACTCGCTGCGGCACGTTCCAATTTGCCGAAGTGAATCGCAACGTCGTCTGATCGACCGCCGCCACCAGCAACGCACTGCTGGCGACGATCAGCACGACGTCGGTCGTCGGAGCCTTGTTGAGCACGACGTCGAACGTCGCCAGTTGCCCTTCGACCGCGCTGAGTCCGCCGGTCGGAGTGATCGTCAGCCCGTAAGTCACCGCCGGATCGAAGACGCTGCCGGTCGCTCCGACGGTTTCACCGCCCCGATGCGTGACATACGCCTTCATTTGCGCTGAGGGAATCGACGTCGAGATCCGTTGTGTGTTCCCATCGGCGAAGAGCGCGACGAAGAACTCGCCGAGCTGGCCCATCGCGGCGAACGGATTCGCCGGATCAAACGGGATGTCGTCCGGTTTGGTCCACGGCACTGCTTTGTCCGCTCCCGCCTCGACCGACAGCAACGTGTTCGACGTG
Organism: Planctomyces sp.; assembly: GCA_031375695.1. Lineage (GTDB taxonomy): Bacteria > Planctomycetota > Planctomycetia > Planctomycetales > Planctomycetaceae > SXKJ01. Next base: position 5,826 of record JANMIF010000054.1, on the reverse strand, counting down.
CCGTCCGTGATTTGGCCGTTCTTCAGCGACTGGAAGTGGCCATTGAGGAACACCGACAAAAACGGAGCCCCCGGCCCGGTGAATTCCTGAGCGCGCGTCGTCGTGCTGTCGGTCGGATCGCCGGGGTGCCGAAACACGTCTGGCATCTGATCGAGCAACGGCAGGTTGTTAGGGCTGTCCCACGGCTCATCGAGATGAAATTTCTCGTACAGCGATTGCTGATCTACGAACGGCAGAAGCCAAACTCGCCAACTGAGCTTCGGTTTGCCTTGCGCATCGAAGCACGAAGCCACCCGGTCCTCGATCGGAAATCGAGTGTAGATGTCGTGGAAGTTGTGCATCGCGAGGCCGATTTCCTTGAACTGGTTGAGCACGTCAGCGTCGATCCGTTGAGCGACACCGCGCCGCAGTTCTTCACGCGAGACCAGCGTCGAACCGTCGAGAATCTCATGGCCGCGCGGCGTGACCAACGCTCGAAACGTCGCCGCGGGGACATCGGCTCCCAGAGTCAATCGCGTTCCGTCTCCGAGCAGCAAGCGAATCTGTCCGTCCGCCAAACTCCCCAGCCCCGCGAGCGGTTGATTGATGTCGAACACGATGTCGTCCGGCTTCGTCCAGAGCACCGCTTTATCCGCGCCCGCCTCGGCGATCAGAATCGTGTTCGAGGGTCCGTCGATGAACTCGCTGATCTTCGGGCCGTAGTATTTGCCCGACGTCTGCGTTCGCAGGAACGGAGCGTCCGCGCCGGTGAAGGTGACGAGCCGCGCGGTCGTGCTGTTCGCCGCGTCTCCCGCGCTGCGGAAGATGTCCGGCATCTGACTGAGCAACGGCAAGTTGTTCGCGCTGTCCCACGGCTCGTCGAGATGAAACTGGTTGAAGAGATTCGCCTGTCCGAGATATGGAAGCAGGTGAACTCGCCAGCTCAGTTTGGGCTTTCCCTGCGCGTCGAACCACGCGGGGTTATTCGCGACCGTGAAAGACAAAAACGTGTCGTGATAATAGAACATCGCCAGACTGAGTTGTCTTAGCCGAAGGTCGGCACTCTCTGCATCAAAAGACTTTACGGCGGCAGTTCCACCATTTCTCATCGCTTCCTGCCGCCGCAGTTTGTCGGCATCGACGACTTCGAGGCCATTCATCGTCGCCAGCGCGATGTCCGTGTGCAGTGAAATCGCCGCGCCGCTGGCCGTCACCGCATCGATCCGACCCGACGGCAGACTTCCCAACGAGGCCACGGGAGCATTGGGATCGAAGTTCAAGTCAACCGGCTGAGTCCACGGGACTCGCTTGTCCTCGCCCGCCATCAGCAGCAGCAGCGTGTTGCCGTCGCCATCCCGATTGTAATAGTCCGCGTGTCGCGGCCCGACCAAATAGCCACTGCTGTCACGACGCCAAAAGTACGCTATGCCCGGCCCTGTCAGAGTTTCGAACCGTGTGGTGTTGATCGTCGCGCTGTCGCCAGGCGTTCGGAAAATGTCCGGCATTTTGTCGAGCAACGGCAGGTTGTTCACGCTGTTCCATGGTTCGTTGAGACGAAACCGATTGTAGAGCTCGACGTAACCCAAATACGGCAGCAGGTGGACTCGCCAACTGAGATACGGATTCTTCGAGGCATCGAAGTAGGTGGGCTGACTGCCGCTGATCGTGAATTGACTGTTTGAATTATGGAAGTTGTGAAACGCATTGACCAAGTCGCGCATCCGGCGTTGCAGTAAATCCTGATCGGACTTTCTGACGTTTACGGCGGCGACTGTCGCGTCGGCCTGAAGTCCGTCGAAGACCTCGTAGCGGAAGATGTCGGTCCCGACGAAGCCGGCATTCGGCGTGTACTCGAAGGTGCCGTCGTACTTCAGATTCAGCGTGCCATGTTCCGGGCCAGACAGCAGCCGCACGGTCAAGGCTCCGGAATTCGGAGCAGTCCCGCCGAATGGCACGCCGTAAGTCAAACCGTACTCGTTTTTGAGCAGGCCGCTCCAGCGGACGCCGTCAACGACCAGTCTTTGTCCGACGACTGTTTGATAGGAGTGTCCGCCTGAAATGTACTCGTCGATTGCGACTGGCGGCGAATTGCCGACGACCTGCTGTCCCTGCGATGCTAGCGACGCGGATAGACTCGCATCTTGCGCGACGTTCGTGCCGGTCAGGTTGATCGTGATTGTTGAGGTGAAGACTTCGCCGGTACTTGTCCGCCGCGCGGTGTACTGAAACGAGTCCAGTCCCACGAACCACGGAGCCGAGAGAAAGCGAACCACATCTCGGCCCGCCGGTCCGCCCCCGGTGACAATCGTCGCCGAGCCGTACTTCGGGGCCGTCACGCTGATGATTCGTAGCGTCGTACTCGACGCGAGCGGATCGTTGGCCAGAGCATCGACCAACACGGCGACTCGATGATTCGCGTCTGCGGCCACCGTGCCGCTCGGCACGTCGCTGCGACGCACCGAGACGTTTTGCAACGAGACAATGTCATTGCCATTCAGCGTGACGGCGTTCAGCAACGCGGCGGGTCGAATGAACGCGGTCCCGGGCCGGAAGGCATTCGCTTGCGGCTGGCCGTTCTGCCAAGAGCCGGCCACGGTCGCCGCGAAGTCGGTCCACTGATTTGGGATCGAGCCGCGATTCAACAGCGCGGCACTCAGCCGATCAAAGTCCGCCGCGTTGCGGACGGCGCTGCCGGCCGCGAGCGACGGCCCCGCCCACGGCGCACGGAGCGTGATCGTGTTGCCGCTGATCGCGCCGCTATCCCACAAGCCGTTGGCTCGGTCGAACACCACGTTGCGCGTGTAGCTGTAATTCGCGTAGGTCTGGCCGGCACTGTTCGAGTACCCAAACCATGCCAGCGCTCGCGTGTCGGCGGAGCCGAGATTGCTCCAGCCGGCGGCGCTTGTCAGTTGAATCGTCGTGTCGCCGACATTTAGGGGCGCGGCGAGCGTCGTGTCCGCCGCATTGCCGTAACGAGTGACATGAATCGGCAGAATTTCATTGCCGTCGCTGTCAAACGACGTGAAGCCGAGCGTGTGTTGATCGTTCACCGGCGCTCCGTCACCGACCGCAGCCCCGCGCAGCGCCTGAGCGGACAGTGCGTACTCGCGCGCTTATATCAATCGGAATGAGCTGATCGGCTTGCAAGAAGCTCATCGACTGCAACGCCGTGACGATCGACTGCCCGCCAAACGTCACTGACTGCGGGCCGTCAAAGTAGCGGGACTGTCGCGGCGCGATGTGAATGTCGCGCCACGCCAGCGGCTCGCCCCCGGCGAACGTCGGCTGAATGAAGGCGGTCCCAGGACGAAAGCTCGCGTCGTCACGCCGCCCGTTCTGCCAAGTCCCGCCGCCAATCGTTCCGCCGAATTGCTGCCAACGATAAGCCGGCTCGGTGGAATGAATCGTGAACTGATTGAAGAGTTCGCCGCTCGTCGCATTGCGAACCGCCGCGCCTGCGGCCAACGTCGGCCCGGTCCACGGAGTTGTCAACGTGATGCGATACGCGCCGGCCCCCGAATCAAACGCGATGCCGCCGTCTCCCCACAGACCGCGATCAAAATCAAACGCGACGTTTCGCGTGTAGTTGAAGTCGGGATAAGTGTGCCCGGTACTGTCGGTGTAGCCGTACCAGGCCAGCGCTCGTGTCTGAGCCGAATCGAACGGTGAGATGCTCCAGCCCGTCGCATCGGTCACCAGAATCGACATGTCGCCGGGAGAGAGCGTTGCAGCCAAATGCGTGTCAGCCGCGTTGCCGAACTTCGTCACGTGCAGCGTTTGAATCAGCTTGCGGTCGATGTCGAGTGAAGCAAAGCCCATCGGCCGATCGAACTGCTCACGCGAATTGATCGACCAGGCGGTAAGGTCGTATGTCTCGGCCGTGTTCACCCGAACCAACTCCTGAGTCCACACAAACGCATCCAGCGGCTTCGCATCCTGAGTCAGCGACAACTCATGTCGCTGATCGCCTCCCGTGACGACCGACAGGTCGATGATTGTCTGCGCAAGGTCTTGAACAGTCGTCCCGGAAGACACCGGCTGGACCGCGACATCACGCCACGTCACGAAATTGCCGAGCATCCCTTGCTCGTTCGCCGACAACACCGGCTTGATGAACGCCGTGCCGGGACGAAAGCGATTCGCTGATTCGGTACCGTTGGCAAAAACACCGCCGCCAAACGTGTTTGCCGACAGACTCCACGACCAGTCGCCGGAGACCGGCTGATTGTTCCGCGCGATGAACTGAAACTCGGAGCCGCCCGTCGCGTTCCGAATCGCGGCCCCCGCCGCCAACTTGGGACCGGACCACGGGCTGTTCAACGTAATCGTGTTCGTCGCCCCGTTGACCGAGCCAGCGTCCCACAACCCGTTCGTTCCACCGGTCGCCACGTTCCGCGTGTAACTGAAAGCGGCATAAGCCTGCCCGGACGAGTTCGTATATCCGTACCACGCGATCGCCCGCGTCATTGCCGCCGCGCCGCTCGAATTACTCCAGCCAGCCGCGCTCGTCAGATGAATCTGCGTGTCTCCCGGATTCAGTGCCGCCGCCAACGTTGTGTCGGCCGCTCCCGCGAACTTCAAAACGTGGATCGGCAGAATCACCAAGTGGTCGCTGTCGTACTCGGCGATGCCGAACGACTGCCGATTCGCCGGATCAAACCGCTGACCGAACTCATCTCCCGACTTGGCCCATCCGGACAACGCATACGTTTTCGACACATCGACCGTCACAAAGTCGTCCGCCTGCATCGTCTGCCGAATGCCCGCCGTCTGAAATTGGCTTTGACCGGCAAACGTCGCGGCCGAAGCGACTGCTTGATCCGGCGTAACGAGCGGTTTCGTGTTCACTTGGAACGGACCAAACTCGCCGGTAAACGACGTGAGAGTCAGCCAGTCCGGCAGCACCGCCGCCAGCAAGCTGCGGTCTTCAAGTAATTCCACGTGTCTGCTCAACACCGACTGCAAACGCGACTTTCCCTCGCGGCCGTCGCGGTGGCGAAGTTGTCTCCCAACGAGTCCACGAGCGAACGGCCATTGTGCAAGCCAGCGGGGGTGCATCATGAGCTGTCCTTTTCCTTGAGCAGCGTGAGCATCGAGTCGATATGAACGCGAACGTACGGAAACAGAACGAGCAAAGAGCGGCATTACACAACCCAACAATCACATTGACAAGCCTTGCCGACGATCAGTCAGGGCAAGCTAATTGATAGTGATGGAGTGGTTGGGTAATTGATGAAGAAGAAATTGGGATTTGAGCGAGGCAGGATTGTCTGGCTGTTGTTTGACCGGAGGTATTGGAAGGGTTTTGCTGTGAATGATCGGCCCGCAGAGGGCTTGCTGGAGGTGCTTCAGCGAGTTCCTGATCCGCGCGGGCGTAAGGGAGTGCGTCATCTGTTGTCCGCGATGTTGGCGGCCGTGGTTTGTGCCACGTTGTGTGGGTTTCGTGGAGTTCAGCCGGTGGTCATGTGGCTCAACACGCATGGCTCGGCGATGTGGCATTTGCTGGGGTTTACTCGCAAGCCACCGGTGCGCAGACGTACGTCAACGTGCTGGCCGAACTTGATCCGGAATGGCTGGAAGCGCTGCTGTTAAAGTTTGTCGAGCAGTGCGTGCCGGAGGAAAACCTGGCGAACTCAACGGCGGCAAACTCGGTAGCAACGAACTTGACGACGGCACCCTCGCCGACGGACGTCGAGATCTGGGACAGCAAGACGCTGCGGGGGACTCGGAAGCCAGACCAGCGTGCCGAACAAGTTCTGGTTCGCATGCAGCGTGCGTTGGGGAAGCTGCTGGCCAGCCACGCCATTCCGGCCGAGACGAATGAATCGTCGGTGGCGCTGGAACTGG
>JANMIF010000031.1:0-6249 GCA_031375695.1 Planctomyces sp. | reverse complement strand
TGGGTTCATCGCCGTCGTCATTCCCAAGGAATGGAGGGCGATGTTGGAGCACCCAGCATCTGGGTCACACCGCACTCCAAGGTCGCCGAACTGCGCTCGCGCTGAATTCCCCCGCCACGAGCCTCTCGCCGCTGTCGAGCTGCTGGGCGTCAGCCATCTGTCTTCCGCCACAACTTGGCCGCCCTCGGCCCGCCCAGTCCATCAGCCTGGGACACGGTTTTTCTTCTGGCTGCTGGCGAGCCGACGGGCGTTTGCCCTCGGACGATTCGGCATGGCCATCGAAGCGGGTGTGATCGTTCCATGTCGTCCGGAGCCTGACGGTCACCGGCGCGGCAACGGACGTCGTTTTCTATTTGAATATTTCGATTAGACGATGCCCTGGGACAGTTCCGCACCGCACAAGCCGCAGAGTTGACAGCTCGCTGTCGTCCCGGGCCTAGTAACGGCCATCGGCACACCGGTCGAATTTTGCGAGTTGAAATTTATTGCGGTGCGACTTGCGTCTCGGCCAACTAAACTTTCGACTGAAGGAGACAGGACATTGAACGCTAAGCGGACGAATCGGAAAACGCTCACCAAGCCACCGGATTCGGTGCGGGAGTTTGTGGCCAAGTGGAAGACGGTCCCGTTGACGGAATTGTGGCCAGATGCGGTCCCAGGTGAGGGGGAGTCGATCTATTCGCAGCACTGGTATCGAGCGGTAGCGGCGATGGCGTTGTCGGGGCGAGTGGCTCCGACCAATGAGGGTCGGCCGAACAAGACCGAGAGCCTGCGGTTCTGCAAGGAAGCGAATTTCAATCCTCATTGGCTGGATGAATTGGTGTGGTTTCTGGTGCAGGCCAAAGTCATCACAGCGGAAGGGCGGAACGGATATCGTGCCGGAGAGGCGTTTGAGGCGTTCGACCAGCATGAATTCGGCGAACTGAAAACCGCAGTTCAGAATGGCGTGATCCGACTGCTTCAAGCACAGACGGGGCATCAAGTCTGGCGTCCGACACTGGCCCGTTCCGCGCGGCTGATCGAGTTTTTGACGTTGTTCGCGGCAGCGTTTTCGGGTGTTGCCGTGCTTGAATCGGATTTATTTCATCTGTGGCGTGGGCTGAGCGAACTTCCTGAAAAAGGCTTAATTCAGTGGGCCAAACAGTTGGGTTTGCCTCTTCAGTCGTATGAGGTGAGTTCTTGGAGAGATTGGCTCGATCAGAAGGGAGTGCCGGCTTTGCGTCATGCGCTGTACGAGAGCCGGTGGGCCTACGGCACTTCGTTCAAGAATGACATCTGGTTCGGAATGTCATTCGATGCGCAGAGCCTGCTGGGAATCAGCGACCCGCTGCCGAAACAACCGTTGACGGATCAGCTGGAAGTGGACGACACAGGATATGTGCTCGCAGGCTGCGGTCTGCCGATCAACACGCTGGCGCGGCTGTGCCGGCTCTGTCGAGTGACCAAGATTCGCCCCGTCTTGGAATTTCAGGTCGATAAGAAACGACTGGCTCAATTGCCACTCTCTGAATCGCCCGGCGAGGAACTTCGCAGTTTACTCAGCGCTACCGGTTCGTTGCCGAGCCAAGTGGAGCAGCTTCTGGGCGGTGCGGCTCCATGTGGCGGTCGAATGAGATTCACGCATTGCAGTGGCGTGGTGATTCCTGAAAACGATCAAGTGGCGAAAGCAATCCGCCAACATCCTCGGCTGAAGGGATATCTCGCACCAAATGCGCCGCCGGGGCTCTTGCTAATCAAGCCTCATTCCGACCCCGTTAATTTCATCGCGCGCTGCCGCGAACAAGGTTTCGAGGTCGATTGGCGTTGAACGATTCCGCCGCGTTGTTTTGAGATACCTCCTCGGCGAGCCACACGACAATTTGCGGGCTGACGTGCGACTCGTGTCTCGGCCGACTAAACTGCGGTCGAAGTGACCGCCTGAAGGCGGGACTACGAACTGAGGAGGGAGCCGCTCATGACCGCGACGCGTCCGTTTGTGCATTTGCATTGTCATTCACAGTATTCGATGCTCGACGGAGCCAATCGGCTGCCCGATTTGATTGAGAAGGTGAAGGCCGAGGGAATGAACTCGGTGGCCATCACCGATCACGGGAATTTGTACGGGGCGTTTGAGTTCTACAACCTCTGCAAAGAGGAAGGGATCAAGCCGATCGTCGGGTATGAGGCGTATGTCGCGCCGGGGAATCGGCGGGATCGCGGGGCCACGAAGCAGAAAGAGGCGGCGTTTCATCTCACCCTGCTGGCGATGAACAAGACGGGGTACTTCAACCTCATCAAGCTGGCGTCGATCGCGTACCTGGAAGGCTTTTACTACAAGCCACGCATCGACAAGGAGATTCTGGCGGCTCACAGCGAGGGGCTGATTTGTCTCTCCGGCTGCGCGGCGTCGGAGTTATCGCAGTGCATTCTCGGCGAACGAATGGATGACGCGAATCGCTTGATGGAATGGTACATCAAGACGTTCGGCGACCGCTTCTACATGGAGATCCAGAACGCCGGGCTGGACATTCAGCGGCAGTGCTTGGAGGGAACGGTCGATCTCGCCAGGAAGTACGGACTGCCGCTGGTCGCGACGAACGACGCCCACTATCTCAACAAAGAAGACGCGGCGGCTCACGATGTGTTGCTCTGCGTGAGCACCCTCTCGACGGTCAACGACGAGAAGCGGATGCGCATGGATTGCGACAACTTCTACGTCCGCTCACCGGAAGAAATGTACGCGGCGTTCCCCGGAATGGAGGACGCCGTGAAAATGTCGCAGGTCATCGCCGACCGCGTGGACATTCAGCTCGAAAAGAACCCGCGACATTACCCACGGTTCGCGCCGCCGGACGACCTGACCGACACGCAGTACCTCCGGAAGTTGTGCGAAGAGCGTCTGCCGCTGCGATACGGCGATGAACTGTCCGACGCGCATCGAGCGCGGCTCGATTTGGAGCTGGAGACGATCGACAAGATGGGGTACTCGTCGTACTTCTTGATCGTGTGGGATTTCGTGCGATTCGCCGAGGAGAACGACATTCCGTGCAGCGCTCGCGGTTCGGCTTGCGGGGCGATCGTCGCGTACTTGCTCGGCCTGAGCCACGTTTGTCCGCTGAAGTATGACTTGTTGTTCGAGCGATTCCTCGACGCCAGCCGCACAGAACCGCCCGATATCGACATCGACTTCTGTCGCGACGGTCGGCAGAAAGTCATCGAATATACGAAGCAAAAATACGGTGAGCAGAACGTTTCGCAGATCGGCACATTCGGCACGCTCAAGGCCAAGCTGGCGATCCGCGATGTCGGCCGAGCACTCGGCATCCCGCTGCAACGAGTCGATCAAATCGCGAAGGCGGTCCCCGATGAACTCAACATCAAGCTGAAAGACGCGATTGAGCAAGCTCCCGATTTGAAGGAAGCCTACGCCAACGATCCGGAAATCAAGAAGTTGCTCGATATCGCTCAGAGGCTGGAAGGATTGTCTCGCAGCGCCGGGACGCACGCGGCGGGAGTCGTCGTCAGCGATGCGCCGATCAGCGATTACATCCCGCTGCAAACGATTTCGGGCAAGACGGACTTCGTGACTCAATGGGACGGCCCGCACGTCGAAAAGGCCGGGTTGTTGAAAATGGACTTCCTCGGCCTGCGGAACCTGACGATCCTGCACAAGGCCGTGCAGAACGTCAAAAAGCATCGCCACATCGACATCGACACCGACAAGCTTCCGCTGGACGACGAAAAAACATACGCCTTGCTGCAACGAGGCGAAACGAAAGGCGTGTTCCAATTTGAGTCCGGCGGCATCCGCGATCTGTTGACCAAAATGCGGCCAGACAAATTTGAAGACATCATCGCCACGTCCGCGCTGTACCGCCCCGGCCCGCTGGAAGGTGGCATGGTCATGGACTATGTCGAAGTCAAGCACGGCCGCAAAGCTCCGAACAAAGTGCATCCGCTCGTGGATGCGGTGCTCGAAGAGACATACGGCGTCATGGTCTATCAAGAGCAGGTCATGCGGATTCTGAACCGCGTCGGCGGCATTGAATTGGCGGACGCTTACAAGTGCATCAAGGCGATCAGCAAAAAGAAAGAAAAGACGATCTCTGGCTACTTTGAGGAATATGTCAAAGGGGCGATCGAACGCGGTGTGGGGGAACGAACGGCAGTCGAACTGTTTGAACTGATCAAGAAGTTCGCGGGGTACGGGTTCAACAAGTCCCATTCAACTGCCTACGGAGCGATCTCGTATCAAACGGCATATCTCAAAGCTCATTTTCCGGCCGAGTTCACCGCCGCGCTTTTGACCTGCGGCATGGAGGATTCAGATCGGATTGCGGAACACACCGACGACGCACGCCGCGCAGGGATGAAGATTGCCGCTCCCGATATCAACCGCTCGGAAAGTGAATTCACCGTCCTGAGCGAGACGGAAGTCGGTTTCGGACTGGCGGCGATCAAGGGACTCGGCGAACAAGCGACGCTCGTGATCGCGGCCGAGCGACAGGCCAACGGGCCGTACAAAGACATCTTTGATCTGGCCGAACGGCTCGATCCGAAGGTCTTGCAGAAATCGACGCTGGAAATTCTGATCAAAGCCGGTGCGCTCGACACACTTGGCCCGAACCGCGTGCAGCACATGGCCGCCGTCGAACGAGCGGTTTCCGGAGCCGCATCAAAACAACGCGACAAACAACGCGGTCAGAAATCGCTCTTCGGCGGCGATGAGGATTCCGCCACGTCCGATGGGCCGTCGTCACAAGCTGGCTCGCTGTTGCCCGAAGCGGTCGATTGGCCGCATTCGCAGAAGTTGGCGTTTGAAAAGGAAGTGCTCGGCTTTTACCTCACCAGTCACCCGCTGACGCAAGTTGCCGATCGGCTTGAGAAGCACGCGACGCACAGCAACAAACAGCTTGGCGACTTGGAAGACGGTACCGAAGTGTTACTCGGCGGCATGATTGCCAGCATCAAGAAAGCGGCCACAAAAAAACCGAGCCGCAACGGTCACAGCAAGTACGTCAATTTCGATCTCGAAGACCCCAGCGGCATCGTTCGCTGCATCATGTGGCCCGAAGATTACGCTCGGCTCGGCGAGAAGGTTCAGCCCGAGGCGGTCGTGTTCATCAAAGGCAAAGTCGATCGCCGCAGCCGCGAGCCGAATGTCATCGTCAACCAGATGTTCACGATCGAAGAGGCCGACAAGAATTTCACGACGCAAATCGCAATCAACTTCAAACGCGGCCTGCACGGCGAACGGGAAATGTCACGAGCCAAACAGATACTCGAAAGCAATCCGGGCAAAACGGACGTGATCCTGATCGTAGATAGTCCCGATCCACAAGACCCACAACAACACTTCCGCTTCATTCTCAGCACGCCAAGTCAATTCAAAGTGAGCTGCAACGCCGACCTGCAAGCTTCACTGAACGAACTGCTGGGCCGCGACTACATCCAGCTCATCACACCGCCCAAAGAATCGCGGATGCGCGGTGCCGGTACGGCGTCGATTGGCCGATAGGGTGCTCGTGCATTGAATTTAGTTTCGATCAACTGGCCGACTAAATTTAGTTGTTGGACTAAATGTAGTCGATTAGCTTGCTCGCTATCAAAATCGCCCGTCACAACCAGGGACCACCAACCAATGACTTACGCCTACTCCGACATCTCCAAGATGATCGACCACTCGTTGCTGCAACCGATGCTGACGGTTAATGAACTCGAAGCCGGCTGCAAACTCGCTCGCGATTATGACGCTGCCAGCGTCTGCATCCTGCCGTACTCCGTGAAGCGCTGTGCCGAGATCCTCGCGGGCAGCACCGTGAAGGCCAGTACGACGATCGGTTTTCCGCACGGCGGCCACACGACCGCGATCAAAGTTGCCGAGGCGTTGCAGGCGTTGAAAGACGGCTGCCAGGAACTCGACATGGTCGTCAACATCAGCCAGGTGCTCAGCGGCCAATGGGACTACGTGCGGCAAGAGATCCAAGAGATCACCGCCGCCGCGCACTCGGCCGGGCAGAAGATCAAAGTCATCTTCGAGAACTGCTACTTGCAGGACTCGCACAAGCTTCGGCTCTGCGAAATCTGCGGCGAGCTGAATTGTGACTGGGTGAAAACCTCGACCGGTTACGGCACCGGCGGCGCGACGCTCGCCGACTTGAAGCTGATGCGCGAGCACTCGCCGCCGCACGTCCAAGTCAAAGCGGCGGGAGGCATCCGCACGTTGGACCAACTGCTCGAAGCCCGCCCCTTCATCACCCGCTGCGGAGC
>JANMIF010000024.1:0-34828 GCA_031375695.1 Planctomyces sp. | reverse complement strand
CGACTGGCCGACGAACTCGGTGGCCAGTCAACCGTCAAAAGTCTACATTCAAGTTGGCTCAGCAACAGTAGGGATGAAGTTCTTGAATGTCTTGTAGAACTCGGGACCATCCACAAGCAAGACGTCAGATGTCGCGGCGAGTTCCTTCGCGCCGTCAGTAAATGTACTCGTCGTAATAACCATTCCGCGCGTACCACGGGGATGTCGCTCCAATGCGCCGAGCAAGTCACGAACAACGTCTGGTCCCACATGTCGCTTTGTTTGCCAACACTTGCACTGGATCACCCAGCAAATGCGATTGAGCTTCGATCCTTTCGTAGCGTACACGTCGATTCCGTGATCAGCCGAAGAAGCGACACTGACGTGCTCAACGTCAAATCCGCTCGCTTTCATGAACTCGCAAACATCTTTTTCAAAACGGAACCAGTCGCTGTGTGATTCACGGGCCTGCCACGACGGCAAAGCATGATAGAGCGTCTGCAGCGCTGATCGGCTCCGAAAAATGACATCGCGTTTCTCTTGCCCCGTCGCGTACGGCCGGACAAACGTGTATCCCTGCGGGACTTTGATTCCGTAGCGTTGAGCCAGAAACAGGGCGACCTGAGATGCCTCATGTTCCTCGTGAAGACGTCTGAGGTGAGCCGACACAGGATGCGATGGACGTGCCTCAAGCCCAAGATCGAGGGATACCTTATTTGGCGAGGATTGTTGCTCGTATCGAATTCGTGGGAGATACACGATTCTTGTTGAATCGTTCTTTCGGCCAGGTTGTTTGGCTCTTGGTGCGACTCTCTTCGTACCAAAAACCTGTTCCCGTTTTTCGACGATCCAGAAGTCACGCACGATCGCACAAATCAGCAATCGTAGAGCTGCCTCTACTGCGGGTGCATTCTCCGGAGTCTTTCCTAACCCTTCCATTTTGATGTCGAGCAATGGAATGCCAATGCAAAAATCATTGTCGCGCGGATTGACAAACCCCGATAAGAATTCCCCGGTCTCACGCCGAAAGAGAAACTCCACTGAGTCTGCGTGCTCCTGCAATTCGATAAGCGAAAATGGGCCGGCTCTCAGTTCAACGATTGCGTGTGGCGGAATAGTTCCTGACTTGTTCTCCCATGCTTCGTGAAGCAACGCAGACGAAAGGTCATTGCTTCCCTGAATGTCATCTGTGACCGGAAATTGCTGCCAGTTCCGAACACACCATTCTGAGGTCAGTGGGAAATCACCAGCCTCAAGCAGTTCTGGCCAACCAGAACAGAAAATTGGAAGCGAAGGCCAAAACTCGCGAGGATCGCGGTTTTTCGGAATTGCTTCACTGTCGATTCGAAGCGAACTCGTGGTTCGTCGCAAAAAGTCCGTCCATCGAAGATTGCGCCCGCAATCAGTGACGTCAGGCCGCACGCGGATCACGCCAAAGATAATCATCAACAGAGAACGGAACTTGATCACGTCTGACGACTCCTCAGGACTTGCAGTGCTCGTTGGTGAATTGAACGGAATCATAATCCGCCCGAATCGCATTTCGTCGCAACCAAATTCGGAATAGAAGTGATCGACGAGTTGAGTTGTCGGAATACTGCGATCTGCCAACTGTAGAACCAAATTGCGGTGCTGCTCTTCGACCATGTTGGCCAGCCGGTCAACGGCGATACTGCCGTCGCCAAAGAAGAAACGTGAGCGATAAAAATCAAGCGTACTGACGCGACTTTTGTAGGTTTCCAGCCAGCCAATGCGAAGCCGATCCAATCTAGTCCAATTGGACTGCACCGCTCGAAGTTCGAGGGATTCCCAAAAGTGGGCAAGTTGATCCGCATATCGTGGGGAATTGCTTGTCGCCCGCGACAGTTGCTCGTCGAGAAATGTGCGACTGGCCGCGGTGTGGCCATAATTAATCGAGACGACTTGATTGGCGACTTGTCCGGATTTGTCCGCGAAGGCAACAGTAAAACGCCGCGACCGCAACTCCTTCAGTGCTTCCTCAGTTTGAGAGATTTGAAGCGTGCCGAATGCAATGCGACCGGGGTCAGAAACACTTGCCCATGCGATCGTAATAGTTACAGAGCCGCCGAAGAATCCGTCCCAACCCCAGACGAGAACGGTGAGTGGTGATCGTGTAGGAAATGGTTCGGTCGTCTTCAATAAAAACAGTGGCGGCTTACATTCGACGACAACCCCGTCAAGATGGTGCGATTGACGAAGCCTTGGAAGTGCATCTGCAACTGTCCGTTGCACGGCAGTCGTCACCGAAATGATTTTGACCGCCGGTTGAGAACTTTTAATCTCGCTGGCGATCTCAGTTTTTTCGTCCATTGCCAATCCTCGACTATGCGAAGTTAGTGATCTCGGTCGTCTATTCCGCCGAGTCCTACGGATAGTCTACAGCTTCGCCTCGATGTTGACCCAGGTTTGTTCTCAAAGGATTCGAGCGTGGGGAACGCGGGTGCGGCGACTCATTGGTTCATGTCCTTGGTCGCAGAGCAACCGCCGAAGGTCGCCGTGGGTTTCCACCCACGGTCGGCCGTCCCGCCAAGCCATCTCGTCGCGGAGCGACGATCGAACCATCGCCACACGATCAGCGATCAATTTCCTTCGCGCCGCTGCCCCCCCCCCCGCCTTCCATCGTCGCTCCGCGAAGAATCATTCCTGTGTCATCGCCATCCGTGGGTTGAAACCCACGGCGACCATCAAATGTCGTTCCGCGACGGACGGCAACTTGAAGTGGGTGAACGGTCTTGGGTCCGCTTTCACCGTCGACTGAAAGGAAGGCGTTCGCTTCTCCACCGCAACCAAAAGGAGCTAAGTTGCTGTCGTCTGCTAACCTGATGATCTCTACATTCCGCAACGCGCCATCATCGTAGGCACACAGGCTCGGAGTTTTCAAAAGAACTTTGAACAAACGAGAGTGCCAACCGACACTCTGTGTTTTCAGAAAGTCTTCATCAAGCCATCTCGTCAGGTCATCGGCATCGAACTCGTACACATATTCTGAAAACGACCGAAACCGGTTCCGTGATCGACGTGTTCAATTGTCGCCACAGAACTTGGAATTTGACCGAAAGGGTAATCCCATGGAATCGCATATCACTCGACTGGTTTGGCTCCGACTGGGATGTTTGGTGCTTGGCGGCTTGATGGCGAGTTGGATTTTGGAATCATTGGCTGAGATGCCAAATGGCCTCTGCGCTGCTGATTCGAAACCGAATGGAAAAGTCAACGCGGCGATTCGGCGACGCCTGGCTCAGCGATTTGCGGCCAATCAACAGGCCGAGGAAGACCCCTCCCGTGCGGAAACTCCGAAGCCGAGCCTCCAGCTTACACCGAAATTGGCGAGCCAAAGATCGAGTCAGGACTTTCGAACGGTAGCAGCGAACGTGGATCGGCTGATTGAAACAGAATTGGCGGCGAGCAAGGTCACGCCGGCCGCAATTTGCAATGACGAAGACTTTCTGCGGCGAGTCAGCTTTGATATTGCGGGCACGATCCCGACCGCAAAGGACGTCACGTTGTTTGGACTTGATCCCGATGTGGACAAGCGGACGAAGCTGGTCGAGCGATGGCTAGCAACCGACGAATACGCGACCAACTGGGCACGGTATTGGCGCGAAGTCTTTTTTTTGCGGGCGACGAACGAGCGAGCGCGATTGATGGTCGCCTCGTTTGAAGAGTGGATGACCAAGCAAATTCACGAGAATACTCATTGGGACAAAGTCGCGACGTCGGTCATCACGGCGTTGGGTGGAATTCAAGAACACGGCGAAACAGTGTTGATGTACATTCACGAGGGGAATCAGGAAGAAATCGCGGGCGAGGTGTCGCGGATTTTTCTCGGCATCCAGATGCAATGCGCCAACTGCCACGATCACCCGACCGACAAATGGACTCGCGACCAATTTCATTCGTTGGCGGCATTTTTCCCGCGTGTTTCGATACGCCGCGAACCGGGCAACATCCGTGATGCGACGATTGTGTCCTTCGACGGTCGTGGCCCGAGACAGGGATTCGGAGATTTGCTCACGAACGCCGACCGGTTCTTCAACTTCCACGACAAAAACAAAGACGGCAAGTTGTCGAAGCAAGAGTCCGAAGATTCGCCGATTGCTCGCGGGTTTGATCGGCTGATTGAACTTGGTGACACCGACAAAGACGGCAAGCTGTCGCTCAAGGAACTCAAGGCGATTCCCGCGCCGATGCAGCAGTCGGGGCGCGGTAGTGCCGAACATCACATGCCCGACCTGCAACAGCCGAACAACGAAGGCAAGCTGATGAATCCAGCGTTCTTCGTCACCGGAGCCAAAGGCCGAACT
Organism: Planctomyces sp.; assembly: GCA_031375695.1. GTDB lineage: Bacteria > Planctomycetota > Planctomycetia > Planctomycetales > Planctomycetaceae > SXKJ01. Next base: position 30,524 of record JANMIF010000024.1, on the reverse strand, counting down.
GGCATGGAAGACGACGAGCGTCGCGGCCTGTTGGCGAAATGGATCACGTCGCCGACAAACCCGTGGTTCGCAAAGTCGTTCGTCAACCGCATCTGGGGCGATCTGCTCGGAGAAGGTTTTTACATGCCAATCGACGACCTGGGGCCGGAACGCAAACCACGCATGAGTGCCGCGATTGATCTGCTCGCGGCCGAGTTCGTGAAACATGATCATGACATTCAATGGCTGCTTCGCACGATCACGTCGACGCGAGCCTATCAACGGCAAGTGCGTTATAACGAACCGACTGAGAACCCCGTCCCGTTCGCCTCAATGGTTCCGAGTCGGTTGCGATCGGATCAAATCTTCAATGCGATCGTGAAAGTGTTGGGAGCGGAAGAAGGTCCACGTGGCGTGGATGGCCCGATGGGTCGCTTCCGCCGCTCGCCTCGCCAAGCGTTTGAACAACTCTTCGGCTACGACCCTTCGACGCCACAGGACGAGTTGCTTGGCAACGTACCTCAGGCATTGGTCCTGATGAATCACCCGGCTGTAAATGCGGCTCTGCGAGCCGATCGCAACACGCGACTCGGCCATATCCTGGCAAGCAACCAAGATAACGACGATGCGATTGGCGAGTTGTACCTCGCGTTTCTCTCGCGAGATCCGTCGGACAACGAATTGACAAGCGCCACCGAATACCTCGCGAAAGTCGGCAACCGCCGCGAAGCCTTTGAAGACTTAGCGTGGTCGTTGTTGAACAGCAGCGAGTTTCTGTCGAAACGGTGATCTTAAGTAACGTCATCGCTCCGCGTGACGAGCCGTGGTGAACTGCGATCTCAATTGAAGCAGTCTCCTTGAGAACTACTTCCCCATCAAACGAAAATCGGCTCGTCACGCGGAGCGATGACGGCTACAGAAAGGATCAATCATGCTCAGCCATCACGAACATCTCCGCTTCACGTCGCGCGGCTTGAGCCGTCGCGGGTTTTTGCACACCGTCGGGGCGAGCGCCCTCGCCGTCGGATCGCTCAGCTTGCGAGACATGATGAGCCTGCAAGCGGCCGATCTCAAGAAGCAGGGGAAGTCGATGATCCTGCTCTGGATGAACGGAGCACCTAGCCAATTTGAGACCTTCGATCCGAAGCCCGGTCACGAGAATGGCGGCGAGACTAAGGCAATCGACACGGCCGTTCCCGGCATTCAGATCGCGCATCATTGGGACAACGTCGCAAAGGTGATGAACGATATCGCGCTGATCCGCTCGATGACCAACAAGGAAGGGCAGCATCCGCGAGCGACCTACCAGCTTCACACCGGATACATCCCGTCCAGTTCAGTCAAATATCCGTCACTGGGGAGCAACTTGGCGAAGATGCTCGGCGACCCGCAGCACGAATTGCCGTCGGTCGTCGCGATCGGACAGGCCGAAGGAATGGGGTCCGGCTTCCTGGGCGTGGACTTCGAACCGTTTGTCGTGGATCAACCGGGCCAATTGCCGCAGAATGTCGCCGCGTCCGCAAATGTCGATCGGTTTCAGAGACGACTCGGATTACTGAGCCAAGTCGAAAAAGAATTCGCCGATCGCGGCGGGCAAGTCGTCGCAACGAATCATCAGCAACTTTATAGCAAAGCATCGAAGTTAGTCCTCAGCCCGCAGGTCAAACGCTTTCAATTTGACGATGAGCCGGTCGCCGTTCAAGAGCGTTACGGCAACTCCGAATTTGGCAAAGGTTGTTTGCTGGCTCGACGCATGGTTGAGTCGGGCGTGACATTTGTCGAAGTCACGACGCGTGGCGCTGGCGCGGGAGGCAACTGGGACACGCATCAAGACAACTTCGCTCGCACGGCCACACTGTCGCAGCAAGTCGATCCGGGAATGGCCGCACTGATCGGCGATTTGAAAGAACGTGGAATGCTCGATCGCACGCTCGTCGTCTGGATGGGCGAGTTCGGTCGCACGCCGAAGATCAACCCGCGCGGCGGCCGCGATCATTACCCACGCGTCTTCAACGCTGCAATCGCTGGATGCGGCACAAAAGGGGGGCAAGTCATCGGAGCCTCAACGAAAGATGGCAGTGCGATCGATCACGACCCGGTCACGGTTCACGATCTGTTTTGCACAATCTGCAAGGCGCTCGAAGTTGACCCGGCTCACGCAAATATCAGCCCGCTCGGCCGTCCAATCAAGATCGTGGACGGCGGAAAGCCGGTGACGAAGTTGTTCGCGTAGCCCGTAGAATGGGATGGGACTCCGTCCCGACCGGATAATCCGTTCCGGGCGGTCGGAACGGAGTCCCCTACATCGCGTGTTCGTATGTGACAATGTGCCCCAGCAACGTTGTCGCACTGCAATCATCGACGGCGACTTGGACCAGGTTGCCAGCCAGACGCGGATTACCGTTGAAGACGACAATCCTGTCGCAGCGTGTGCGGCCGACCAGTTGAATTGGGCCGTCAGGCGAAGTCGTGGGTGCGGTCAAGGAATCGACCGGCACAAACGAATCGTCGGACGCTTCAGCGGCTTGAGCCTTTTTCGCGGACTTACTGATCCCTTCGACGAGCACTTCGACCGTTGAGCCGATCTGTTCGGCGTTGTCTTCTTCGCTGATCTGATTTTGCAGGTCGAGCATTTCGTTGTTGCGATGACGCTTCACGTCTTCGGGGATGTCATCGGGCCACAGGTCGTCTGCCTTCGTGCCGGGTCGCGGGCTGTATTTGAAGATAAAAGAATTCTTGAACCGGCATTCGCGGATCAGGTCGAGACTCTTTTGATATGACTCTTCGGTTTCCCCGCACATGCCGACGATGAAATCGCTCGACACCGCGCAGCCCGGCAATGTTTGCCGAATGCGACCATGCATCTCGCGGTATTGATCGACGGTGTAGCCACGTTTCATCCGCTTGAGAATTTCATCGCAACCCGACTGAGCCGGGACGTGCAGGTACTGAGCGACTTTCGGCAGGTCGCGCACCGCTTGCAGCAAGTCGTCGGTCATGTCACGCGGATAATTCGTGACGAACTTGATTCGCAGGATGCCGTCCGTGTCGTGAATCAATTCCAGCAGATCGGACAGGCGAAACAGCTTGCCGTCCTGCGTGACTTTGTAGCTGTTGACCGTTTGGCCGAGCAGCGTGACTTCCTTGACCCCTTGCTGAGCGAGTAGCCGGACTTCGTGAGCGATCTCGCGTGGCGGGCGGCTTTGTTCGGGGCCGCGAGTCATCGGGACGACGCAGTATGTGCAGAACTTGTCGCAGCCGATCATGATCCGCACGAACGCCTGAAACGGCGTCGGCCGCATCGTTGGATCTCGCGCCGGGTCGTAACTCTCAAAGCTCGATGCGACTTCCGTTCGCGACGCTTCCTTGCGGTCGAGGCTGACGGCTATGAGTCGACCGCGATCGGACCGAGCTTCGCCAATCAGACGTGGAATTTCCTTGAGCTGCCCGGTCCCAACCACCAAATCGACGTGTGGTGCCCGATTGAAGATCAGCTCTTGATCCTTCTGAGCCATGCAGCCCATGACGCCGATGACCTGATTCGGCCGTGCTCGTTTGCTGAACTTCAAGCGGCCAAGCTGACTGTAGATTTTGTGCTCGGCATGATCGCGCACGGAGCAGGTGTTGAACAGAATCGTGTCCGCTTCTTTGACATCGTTCGTCAACGAAAACCCCTGTTGGCGCAGTTCCGCCACAACGAGTTCGCTGTCGAGCATATTCATCTGACAGCCGACAGTTTCGATGTAAAGCTTGCCGTTGTGGTTAGGGGCAGTCATGGCGGAGTGATACCAGAATTGGAGTTTCTCGGCGACAGAGTTACTTCCATCACCACCGCCACGCCATCATCTTTCGCGACCGTCGGGAATGTATGAAGTACGATGACCACGCCAGTGTAGCGAGACTCAATCCGCGAGACAGTCTGGCCCATTGGGTCGCAAACCGCGCCGAGCAAGTCTCCGGCTTGAACTCGTTGGCCGAGCGTGACGGCGGGCTGAAAAAAACCGTCGCACGGGGACGGGTGATTGATTTGCATGTGGCCGGCTCCGGGGCGGTGATCTTCAACGATCAGCGGTTCGTCCGCGAACTCGACTTGGCCAGAGAGCAGGCCGAGTTCGATCATCACGTTACGGCAGCCAGTTACATAAGCCTCAATGCCGTTGGGGTCGCAGCGAGCTCCGCCGAGGTATTCACAATAAATCGCTGGGACGTTCGCATCACGAGCGACCGACAACGAACGTCCGTCCAAGTTTGGATCGGTTCCCCAAATGATCGGCAATCCGAACGCTCGTGCCATGCGCCGCTGAATGGCCAGGACGGCCGCCTCTGGATGCAGGTTGTAGCCAGCCAGGGGCGAAACCATCAGACGCGTCCCGCCGGTGTGCAGGTCGACGTAATAGTCGGCCGACCGAATTAGCCGCGACAACTCAAATGCGATCTGCTCGGTGATACTCCCGTCTGCTCGGCCTGGGCATGTCCGAGCCAAGTCCAAACCGTCATTGCCGGTCCGGTGCCCGCGCCGAAATGCCGGCTCGTTCACGACTGGCACGAGCGTTAATCGGCCGCTCAGTTTTGATGCGTCAATTTCCGACATCAACTGCCGCACCGCCGCCATTGGCTCGAATTCGTCGCCATGCACGCCTCCCGTGATCAGCAAATGCGAGCCAAGTTGTGCCCCGATCACTTCGCAACTGTTCAATTTCATGGTGTCCCACCGTGTAAATCACTTGCGGATCGGAAGGTGGGTTGCCAGAATCTCCGCCCCAACCTTTGCCAACGAGTTTTCGGCTCCGTTCCAATTTGAGTATTCTGGGCACTGCGCGGCCGCGCCGACAGTGTTGCTGGAGGGCTTGCATTGGAGAAGGCCGTTGCTATAGTCCGCCGCTTCAAATCGAGCCGGCGTTGACCGCTAGCGTAGCTCAATTGGCAGAGCTCCGGTTTTGTAAACCGGGGGTTGTGGGTTCGAGTCCCTCCGCTAGCTTCCAGACCTTCGGCACAATCGTCTCAGTTCCAAGACGTTGGGGGCTTGGAAATTAGCTGAGTTCGGCGGTACCGGGGGAATTCCAGAGCGGCCAAATGGGCCAGACTGTAAATCTGGTGGCTCAGCCTTCGGAGGTTCGAATCCTCCTTCCCCCAATGTGTGATTTGTTGAGTAGGTTGGGACTCTGTCTCGGCCGTTGCGATATCGATCGATAGTGTTTGTACGGTTTTTGGTCGGGACAGTGTCCCGAGCTACGGTTATGTGTTTGTCGCGGGTGTAGCTCAATGGTAGAGCGCCAGCCTTCCAAGCTGGACACGTGGGTCCGATTCCCATCACCCGCTCCATTGCAGTTTTGATGTTGTGTGAACGATCGGAGATCTAACGAAAGGGTTCGCAGCGTCGCACCATTTAAGCTGCTGTAGCTCAGTGGTAGAGCGCGTCCTTGGTAAGGACGAGGTCCTGGGTTCAAATCCCAGCAGCAGCTCTACCAGGACATGACAGCCTGGTGGGTCGCGATGTCGCAATTCATTTGTTGGTCGTGGTGGTAATTCAAAAAAACCAGTTTCAGAGTTAGGGAGTTAACATGGCCAAGGCAGTGTTTGAACGGAAAAAACCGCACGTCAACGTGGGCACGATCGGGCACATCGACCACGGCAAGACCACAACAACAGCCGCGATTCTGATGGTGCAGGCTGCCAAAGGGTTGGCGGCGGTCAAGTCTTATGCCGATATCGCCAAGGGAGGCACAGTTCGTGACGCCACCAAGACCGTCACGATCGCTGTGTCGCATGTCGAGTACGAGTCGCCGCAGCGCCATTACGCTCACATCGACTGTCCCGGTCACGCTGACTATATTAAGAACATGATCACTGGTGCCGCCCAGATGGACGGTGCGATTCTGGTGGTGTCCGCTGCGGATGGGCCGATGCCCCAAACTCGCGAACACATCCTTTTGGCTCGGCAAGTCAACGTGCCGGCGCTGGTCGTGTTTCTTAATAAATGCGATTTGGTAGATGATCCGGAATTGCTTGAGTTGGTCGAGATGGAAATTCGCGATCTGCTCAACAAGTACGGCTACCCCGGCGACACGATTCCTATCGTGCGTGGCAATGCGCGGGCGGCTTACGACAACCCGGGTGATCCTGCGGCCGGTAAGTGTATCGGCGAATTAATGGACGCCTTGGATGCACATATTCCTGAGCCTCCGCGAATTACCGACAAGCCGTTCTTGATGGCCATTGAAGACGTGTTCTCGATCGAAGGTCGCGGAACGGTTGTGACGGGCCGTATCGAACAAGGGGTGGTGAAGACTGGCGAAAAGATTGAGGTCATCGGTCTTCGGCCCACGATTGAAACGACTTGTACTGGCGTCGAAATGTTCAACAAGACGTTGGATCGTGGCGAAGCTGGCGACAATGTTGGCATTCTGTTGCGTAGTACGAAGAAGGAAGAAGTGCAGCGAGGCCAAGTGCTGGCGGCACCGAAGACGATCAAGCCGCACACGAAGTTCGAGTGTGAAGTGTACGTCTTGAGTAAGGAGGAAGGTGGTCGTCACACGCCGTTCTTCAATGGCTACAAGCCGCAGTTCTATTTCCGTACGACGGACGTAACTGGTGGCGCGAATTTGCTCGGCGGGGCTGAAATGTGTATGCCTGGCGACAACGTCAAGTTGGCAGTTGAGCTTGGTAAGCCCATCGCGATGGAAACCGGTAGTCGCTTCGCCATCCGCGAAGGTGGTCGCACCGTCGGTTCGGGCATCGTGACCTTGATCACGGAGTAATTGAAGATGGCTCGCGAATATGTTTGGCTGGAATGCACCGAGACGGGTGACCGCAACTACCGCACGTCGAAAGAGACGCGCGGGACGGAGCGGTTGGAACTGAAGAAGTACTGTCCGCGCCTGCGGAAGCACACGCTTCATAAAGAGTCCCGCAAGAAATAGTTCGGATTTGAACTACGGGTGTAGCTCAATTGGCAGAGCACTGGATTCCAAATCCAGCGGTTGGGGGTTCAAGTCCCTCCGCCCGTGTTTGGGTTTGTGGTTTTTGGATTGAGAGCGACTAGTCGAAATGTCAGTGACCGCGTACAAAAAAAATCAGGGACGTCCGACGCGGCAAATCGCGCTCTGTGCGGTGGTTGCGGTCCTGTCTTGGTTTTTGATCCAGGTCACGACATTGTTTTGGAAGAAACAGTCTGGGTTGCCTTGGCTCGGCATGACGGTTTTAGCGATCGGCGGCTCCGCGTTCATTTCCGTGGTGTTGCTGAATCGGCCGAAATGGGCCGATTTTTTGATCTCAGTGCAGCAAGAAATTGATCGGGTAACTTGGCCTTCGATGTTGGAGGTCAAGCGAGCCACGATCGTGGTGTTATTTTTATTGGCGTCAATGTCGGTTCTTATTTTTGGATTTGATTTGGTCTGGCAGTGGGTGTTCGAATTGATCGGGTTCCTGCAGATCTCCAAGAGGTAGTCTTCGTGTCCGAAGTCATTGAAGCAGCACCTACGACAGCGCCAGTATCTGATCAACCGGATATGAAGTGGTATGTATTGAAGGTTCAGACGAATCGCGAGAAGTCGATTAAGGAGAATCTTGATCGGCGGATGAAACGTGACGGAATGGAGTCTTACTTCGGGCAGATCGTGATTCCGACAGAAAAGGTCGTTGAGACAAAAGGTGGCAAGCGAAAGGTCATTGAACGTAAGCTGTACCCCGGTTACTTGTTTTTGCAGATGCTGCTGAACGACGAATCCTGGTACATGGTGCGAGATACGACGGGAGTAGGCGACTTCACTGGGTCCGGTGGGGTGCCAACTCCCATGGATGATGCGGACGTCAGCAAGTTGGTGCGAATTGAACAGGCTCATGAAGAACCGGCGAAGATCAAAATTCAGTTCGCTCGCGGTGAAGCGGTAAAGATCAAGGAAGGAGCCTTCGAGAATTTCGAGGGAACGATTGAAGCGATCAACGAAGAGACCGGGAAGATTGTGGTCTTGATTGAGATTTTCGGGCGGCCGACACCGGTTGATTTGGAATATTGGCAAGTTGAAAAGCCGGAATAACATTCGCGTAACCACTCGTGCTATAGGTTTTGTTGCAGGAAGAAATTTGAGTCATGGCCAAGAAAATTGCAGCGCAAGTCAAAGTGCAGATCACCGGCGGGCAGGCGACTCCGGCACCGCCAGTCGGAACGGCTCTTGGGCCTCATGGGATCAACCTGGGGAAATTTGTTCAGGACTTCAATGCGAAGACAAAGGACATTGCCGGAACTATCGTGCCGGTCATCGTGACCATTTACAGTGATCGTTCGTTTGACTTCATCGTCAAGACGCCTCCTGCCTCGGTTTTGTTGAAGAAGGTAGCGGGTGTGGCGAAGGGGACTGCAAGGAATGCGGAAAAAATCGGGGTGATCTCGAAGGCTCAGGTGGTGCAGGTCGCCAAGGAGAAATTGGTGGACCTCAATACAACGGACTTGGATGCGGCGTGTCGGATAATTGAGGGGACAGCTCGGAGTATGGGGTTAACGATAGCTGATTAGAGGTTTAATGTTTGAGCCCATCGCTGATGCGTTGGACTAGTGTGATAAGCGATTTCTCGTAGGACGGTGTTAAGCCGGTCACACCGTGTTAACAGCGCGGAACTACGAACTGAAACCCTTTCAGGTGATGTGCGATGAAAACAAGATCCAAGCGAATGAACGCTCTGACGGAAGCGGCTCAAAAATTAGGGACAGCGCCTAGGTCGGTAGCGGAAGCCGTCAAAGCGCTCAAGGGGCTGGAGTCGGGCTTACCAGCGAACATTAAGCGAGCCAAATTCGATCAGAGTGTTGAACTTGCTGTTCGCCTGGGTGTTGATCCGAAGCAGTCGGACCAAATCGTCCGAGGTTCAATCGTGCTGCCGCATGGAATTGGCAAGTCGAAACGAGTACTGGTGTTTTGCCAAGGTGCGAACTTGCAAGTCGCGAAGGACGCCGGTGCCGAGTTTATGGGTGGCAAGGAGTTGGCTGATCAAATCAAAGGTGGTTGGCTGGACTTTGACGTGGCAATCGCAACACCTGACATGATGGGTATCGTCGGCCCGTTGGGTAAAGTGCTGGGGCCTCGCGGTTTGATGCCGTCACCACGAGCCGGAACAGTCACAAACGATCTCGCCACGGCCGTCAAAGAATACAAAGCGGGCAAGGTGGAATTCCGCGTGGATGCTGCCGGAATCGTGCATTGCGTCATCGGAAAAATGTCATTTGGCGATGAGCAGTTGTCGCAAAACATAGAAGCGATGATGAAGCACTTGATGGCGATCAAGCCGACTGCCTCCAAGGGGATTTATGTTCGGAGTGTTTATTTGTCGGCGACGATGATGCCCTCCATTGCGATTTCGGCGTAATGAATCAAAATGCTCGGCCCCGCCCAGGAACGGTGTGGCTGAAATCTCCAATCTAGGTTTTTCAAAAGCGGCGGTAATTACATGAGTAAAGCGGTCAAATCCTTGATGATGAAGGACCTCACGGACCAGCTTTCGGGGGTTTCCGATGTTGTGTTCGTGGACTTGTCTAAGCTGGACGGTGTATCGAACAACCGGTTGCGAGTTAATTCGCGGAAAGACTCGATGCAGTTGATGTCGGCTAAATTTTCGTTAGCTCGGCGGACGTTGTTGAATTTGGGTTGGAAGGTCGAGAACATCACCGGCGGTCCGATGACGATGGTCTGGGGGGGGGATGTTGTCGGGTTGGCAAAGCAGGCGATAAAGTGGGAAAAGGAGTTTCCTGGAGCATTGGTCAGAGGGGCCTATGTTGGCGGCCAAACGGTCTCGTCCGAAGGGGTTAAGGTTCTTAGTGAATGTCCGAGCAAAGAAGAGTTGCTTGCGAAGATCATTGGTGGGGTAATGTCGGCTTGCACGGCCGCGCTGGGCGCGATCAATTCACAAGGCTCCGCGTTGGCGTCTCAGGTGAAGCAAATTTCCGAGAAGGAGCAGGCGGTTTAGGTCGGGTTGATAACCCGGAGCGAGATAACTTGTGTTTTCGGTAGCCGGGGCTACCGCCACATGGTTGATGAGTTATACGAGTGAATGTTTTTTCGATGTTCCGTAGCACAGGTGGTGTGTCTGTGGTTTAGGCGGGAGATTTGGAATAGGCGGACTGTCTGTTCTACGGCGTGTGAGCATGTTTGTTTTTGTTTGTCTCGGTTGAGCCAAGCAACGTCTCAAAGAAAGGGTGAATCGTAATGTCTGCGACAGAAGTTGATCCCACGATTAAAGAGCTGGGAGACAAGATGGTGGCACTGACCGTGCTGCAAGCGAAGTCTCTGGCGGACTATTTGGAATCAGCCTACGGGATCAAGCCGGCGGCTGGCGGTGCGGTTATGATGGCCGGTCCCGCTGGCGGCGCGCCGGCAGCGGCGGCCGAGGTAAAGACGGAGTTTGACGTGATCTTGACCGGATTTGGCGAGAACAAGATCGGTGTCATCAAGGTGGTCCGCGCGCTCACCAGCCTGGGTTTGAAAGAGGCCAAAGATTTGGTTGAGGGTGTACCCAAGCCGTTAAAGACTGGGTTGCCCAAGGAAGAAGCTGATAAGGTCGCCAAGGAAGTCGAAGCGGCTGGCGGAAAGTGCGAAATCAAATAGGTCGATTTGCGGCAAAAATCTTTCCGTAGCCGAAGTTTCGAAACTTTGGTGATTCGGGAGTAGCTGAGTTTATACGACTTCAGCTGCTGAGATTATGCTGTGGAGTTGCTCGCATTCGGTTGGTGGATGTGTTATTCCACCGTACAGATTGCGATCAGCAACCTTAGGCTTTTTGGTGTCTTGCGTCGATTGAAATTGATTTCTTCCGTGCCTAAGCAGGTCCGTTCGATGCTGGTTGGCAAAGCCTCGAAGATCCCATACGGTATCGTTGTGCGCGTGCGCGGCCATTGTTGTGGGCGGCGAGCCAGGCCTATTGAATCTGAAGTTCAGGCACTTGTGGTCGATCGACGGAAAGAGGCTCGCCAGTCAATGGATTCATTTCATCGACCGGTCACAAACGCCCGCACTGCACGCTCGCGTGTCAGTGTAGGCCGTGTAGCGGGTCGCAAGTTGTCAGAAGCGAGGCGTAGCGAATTCACTCCATACATTGAGCGAGATCGTTGAGATCAGCCCGGCTCGTCAGTTTGGGATTAATAAGAGGTCCCTATCTGGCGAGTTGGGCTTGTGTCACTTCGAGTGAAATGAATGTTTGAGTAGGAGGGGCGAAGATGGCGATTTCGGAACAACGGCGGTTGCAGCCGGTAAGTGTGCGAAAGTTCGGGCAAGAACGTTTTGAATACACGATTCCTGATTTGACGAAGATTCAAACCGATTCATATGTCCGCTTCTTGCAAGCGGAACTGGAATCGGATCGGCGTCTGCCAATCGGTTTGGAAGGAATCTTCAAAGAGATATTCCCGATCGCTAGCTACGACAGCCAGTTCGAACTGGAATATCTGCGTTACGAACTGGGGAAACCCCGATACAGCCCGGATGAATGCCGTCAACTGCGGTTGACATATGGGCGTCCGCTGCGAGTGTATTTTAGGCTGAAGAAAGAACAGCCGATCGAAGAAGAAGTCTACTTGTGCGATCTGCCAATCATGATGGGTGGCGGCGAATTCATTATCAATGGAGCCGAACGTGTCGTTGTCAGCCAGTTGCACCGTTCGCCCGGCGTGGATTTCATGGAGTTGTCGGACGCGAGCGGAATCGATGGATATTCGTGCCGTGTGATTCCGGAACGCGGAAGTTGGGTCGAGTTAGCGACGACTCGCAAGGAAGCGTTGGCGGTGCGTATCGATCAAAGCGGTAAATTTTCCTCGATGACGTTGTTGCGAGCGATGGATCCGAGTTGTTCGAGTACTTCATCGATTTTGCGGCTGTTTTTTGCTGGGCAGATCAATTCGGTGAAGGTTTCGAAGGATCGGAAAGAATCGGTCGATACGCTGAAGGGAAAGATTTCGGTAGACGACGTCGTTTATCCCCTGAAGCACGCGCGAGTCGGAGAGATCATTACCGATGCGGGCCTGCCGATTACCCCGGAAGCAGCTCATGCCTTGAGCGAGGCGGGAATCAAGTCGGTCGATGTTTTCGATTCACCGGTCGACAAGTGCATTTTGAACAGCCTGCGCGACGACACGACTCTCTCCACCGAAGAGGCATTGCTGAAAATTTATCAGCGATTGCGGCCGGGGAATCCACCACAGTTGGAAAAGGCCGTGGAACTTTTTAAGGAACGGTTCTCGGATGTCAACCGTTATCGGTTGGGGATCGTCGGACGGTTTCGCGTCAACCGAAAGTTCGACTTGAAGTGCCCTGACAACGAGATGGCGTTGCGGGGCGAAGACTACATCAGCGCCATTAAATACATTTTGCGATTGCGAGCCAGCGACCCGACGGCTTACACAGACGACATCGACAATCTGGGAAACCGGCGTCTACGGACGATCGACGAATTGGCAACCGACGAATTGAGAAAAGGTTTCCTAAAGTTGCGTCGCACGGTGCAGGAGCGGATGAGCATCAAGGATGCGGAGGATATCAGTCCGCGGACGCTGGTGAATCCGAAGAGCGTGGCGGCAGCGGTTGATTTCTTCTTTGGCCGCAGCGAATTGTCGCAGGTCGTCGATCAAACGAATCCGTTGTCGATGATTGCTCACGAACGGCGACTGAGCGCGCTGGGGCCCGGCGGTTTGAATCGTAAGCGGGCGGGCTTCGAAGTTCGTGACGTGCATATTTCTCACTATGGACGAATTTGTCCGATCGAGACGCCTGAAGGAACGAACATCGGTTTGATTTCAAGCTTAGCGATTTTTGCGTCCGTCGATGAATATGGCTTTTTGATCACACCTTATCGCAAAGTAAAGAACGCAAAGGTCACGGATGAAATTGCGTGGCTTCGGGCCGATGAGGAATCGGACGCGTATGTGATTCCTGCGGATACCCCTTTGGAAAACAATAAACTGCCGGATGAGCGTGTGTTGGCTCGGCACCGCAACGACGTAATGTGGATTAGTTCGGACGAGGCGCAGTTCATGGACATCGCGGCCTGCCAGATGGTGGGTGTGTCCGCAGCGTTGATTCCGTTTTTAGAGCACGACGACGCGAACCGGGCCTTGATGGGGTCCAACATGCAGCGACAAGCGGTGCCGCTGTTGGTCACCGAGCCGCCGATCGTAGGGACTGGCATGGAACCGACCGTTGCGATCAATTCCGGCATGGTCGTAAGAGCCGATCGAAACGGGAAAATTACTTATGTTGATGGGTCGCGGATCGACATCGACGGTCGCAAATATCCGCTGCGGAAATTCACAGGACTTAACGAACGGACCTGTTTGAATCAGCGTCCTCTGGTGACGGTGGGGCAGCGAGTAAAAAAGGGGGATCTTTTGGCGGATTCGGCAGCGACTCACAACGGGACGTTGGCGCTGGGCCGCAATGTGCTTGTCGCCTTCATGTCGTGGGACGGGTACAACTACGAAGACGCGATCATTCTGTCCGAACGGTTGGTGAAGGAGGACGTTTACACCTCAATTCACATCGACGAGTTTGATGTCGAGATTCGCGAGACGAAGTTGGGTCGCGAGGAGTTCACTCGCGATATCCCAAATGTCAGTGAAAAGATGTTGCGACATCTGGACGAGACAGGCGTCGTGCAGATTGGCACGCGAGTTCGGCCGGCAGATATTTTGGTCGGCAAGGTGTCTCCGAAGGCGAAGACCGAGCTTACGCCGGAAGAAAAACTGTTGCACGCGATCTTTGGTCGTGCGGGCGAAGATGTGAAGAACGAGTCACTGGAAGTGCCGTCGGGTGTCGAAGGGATCGTGATGCATACCGAACGTTTCTCTCGGCGGATGTCGCTGTCGGAAACGGAACGCAAGCGATTCGATCAGGAAGTGAAAGACATCGAAAACTCCTCAGCCAAGGAAGCGGCAATCGCGTTCCGGCAGTTCCTTTCCGACTTGGAGCAGGCGTTGGAACGCAAGCTGCAAACGCCGGACGGGCAGAACATCGGCGCGATCACGGATGACAAGCAGTTAGTCGATGCCGCCAAGACGTTTCCCAAGTTCTTTGACACTGTCGAGATTCGCAGCCCGCAGAAAAAGAGCGACTGTGCGAAAGTATTTAAGGACGGTTGGATCATTGTCGAAGAGGCTCTGGATGCTCGCGATCGGCAACTCAATTCGCTTAAGCGAGGTGATGAATTGCCGAGTGGTGTGCTGCAAATGGTGAAAGTTTACGTGGCGTCGAAGCGTCAGATTTCGGTCGGCGACAAGATGGCTGGTCGGCACGGAAACAAAGGTGTGATTTCCAAAATCCTGCCGGAAGAGGACATGCCGTTTCTGGCGGACGGGACTCCGGTGGACATCATTTTGAATCCTCTGGGTGTGCCGAGCCGCATGAACGTCGGTCAGATTTTGGAGACGCACTTAGGTTGGGCGGCGTCGAAGCTTGGTTTTTCGGCGATCTGCCCGGTGTTCGATGGATCTACCGAAGAGGAAATTCACGCGGCGATGAAGGAGGCCGGATTGCCGGAAGATGGCAAGACGTTCCTGTTCGACGGACGCACGGGCGAGTCGTTCGAGCAGAAGGTCACGGTCGGCTACATCTACATGCTCAAGCTGCATCACTTAGTTGACGACAAGGTTCACGCGCGAGCGACCGGGCCGTACTCGTTGATCACGCAACAACCGCTAGGTGGCAAGGCTCGCTTCGGCGGTCAGCGATTCGGCGAAATGGAAGTGTGGGCGTTGGAAGCCTACGGAGCGGCGTACATTCTTCAAGAATTGCTCACCGTTAAGAGCGATGACGTCGAAGGTCGCACGAAAATTTACGAGTCGATGGTCAAGGGTGAGAACACGCTCGAAGCCGGCACTCCCGCCAGTTTTGACGTGCTGACCAACGAAATTCGTGGATTGGGGTTGAACATGCAATTGGAAAAAGTCACGACGGCATAAAGCGAGTTGCAGCCGAAGTTGTGAGACCTCGGTTTTTGCTACGCTTCGAAGTCTTACGACGTCAGCTACGGGCAAGTCGTTCGATGGGTTTGAGATTTTGGAAGTCACACCGGTCCTGAGAAGGGGTGAACACGATGGAAGGGCAACGAGCCGCGAATGCAGCAGCGGAGTCCGCAGTTTATGACCGCGTGAACGATTTTTCGGCGGTCAATATCAAGCTGGCCAGCCCGCACGACATCCGAAGTTGGTCGTTCGGTGAGGTCAAGAAACCGGAGACGATCAACTACAGAACGTATCGGCCGGAGCGCGACGGTTTGTTTTGTGAACGGATTTTCGGCCCGGAAAAGGACTGGGAGTGCGCGTGCGGCAAGTATCGCGGTATGAAGTATAAGGGTATGATCTGCGATCGTTGCGGAGTTAAAGTGACTCACAGCCGCGTTCGCCGCAAGCGGATGGGGCATATCGAGCTGGCGGCTCCGATCGTTCACATCTGGTTCTTTAAGTCGATGCCCAGCCGCTTGGGCGCGCTTCTGAATTTGAAGACAACTCACCTAGAGAAGGTGGTTTACTTCCAGGACTACGTCTGCATTGATCCGGGCGACACGCCGCTGCGGCAAGGACAGTTGTTGACTGAAGAAGATCTGCGACAGGCGAAAGCCAAGTACGGTGCGGGGACGTTTCAGGTGGACATGGGGGCCGATGCGGTCAAGAAGTTGCTTTTGCAGTTGGACCTGGAAACGCTGTCGAAGCGGCTGCGCGAGGAATTGGCAGAGACTGGTAGTCAACAAAAAGCGAAAGACCTGATCAAGCGGCTGAAGATTGCGGAAGCCTTGCGGGACAGCGGTAATCGTCCGGAATGGATGGTCATGGAAGTGATCCCGGTCATTCCGCCGGATCTGCGTCCACTGGTGCTCCTGGATTCGGGCAACTTCGCGACGAGCGATCTGAATGATTTGTATCGCCGGATCATTAACCGCAACAACCGCCTGAAGAAGCTGGTCGATCTCAACGCGCCTGAAGTGATCGTACGGAACGAAAAGCGGATGTTGCAACAGTCGGTCGATGCGCTGTTCGACAACAACCGGTGCAAACGACCGGTGTTGGGTTCGTCCAATCGACCGTTGAAGTCGCTGACCGACATGATCAAAGGGAAGCAAGGCCGCTTCCGCGAAAACCTGTTGGGCAAACGCGTCGATTATTCGGCGCGGTCGGTGATCGTGGTCGGGCCGGAATTGTTGCTGCATCAATGCGGCTTGCCCAAGAAGATCGCGCTCGAATTGTTCCAGCCGTTCGTGATTCGGCGGCTCAAAGAGTTGGGTCACGCTGACACGATCAAGTCGGCCAAGCGAATGCTCGAACGCAAAGACGACAATGTTTGGGATATCCTGGACGAAGTCATCACCAATCATCCAGTGCTACTGAACCGTGCTCCGACGCTGCACCGCATGGGCATTCAAGCGTTTGAGCCGGTGCTGGTCGAAGGAAACGCGATCCGGATTCACCCGTTGGTTTGCAAGGGCTTCAACGCCGACTTCGACGGTGACCAAATGGCCGTCCACTTGCCATTGTCAATTGAGGCTCAAGTTGAAGCCACCACGTTGATGATGTCGACCAACAACGTTTTCAGTCCGGCCAACGGATCGCCGATCATCAGCCCGTCGCAGGACATCGTGATGGGTTGCTATTACGGCACGCTTAGCCGGGCCGGGCGGCCGGGTGAGAAGATGACGTTTGCATCCGTGCAAGAAATGCACATGGCGTTCGGGATGGGTAAAGTCACGCGACATGCGATGATTCGCTTGCGACTGCCTCGAGAAAAACGGGTCGTGGGAGAAGGAGCCGATACGCACAAGCCGGGCGGTATCATCACTACCACGCCGGGCCGAGTCATGTTCAATGACTTCCTCGATTCGCCGATGGCGTTTTACAACTTGACGATGCGCAGCAAAGATTTGCAGAAGGTGATTTCCGACTGCTATCTGGAGTTGGGTCGCCGCGCGACGATCGGTTTGCTGGACCGGCTGAAGGAATTCGGATTCCGGGAATCGACACGTTCTGGATTGTCGTTCGGTGCCAGCGATCTGAAGACTTCGCCGGACAAAGAGAAGATTATCTCGGAAGCCGAGCACTTAGTGCTCAAAGCTCAGAAGCTTTACGACCGCGGCGTGATCACCGATCAAGAACGTTACAACCAAGTGCTCGATCACTGGACTCACGCTCGCGAAGCGATCACGAAATCCATGATGCACGAGTTGGAACACGACGTCCGCGACAACGGGGCGTATGTGAACCCGATTTACTTGATGGCGCATTCGGGTGCTCGCGGTGGCGTGGAACAGATTCGGCAGTTGGCTGGTATGCGCGGTTTGATGGCGAAGCCAAGCGGCGAGATCATCGAAACGCCAATCAAGGCGAACTTCCGCGAAGGGCTGACGGTGCTGGAATATTTCAGCTCAACGCACGGTGCCCGTAAAGGTTTGGCCGATACGGCTCTCAAGACAGCCGACTCTGGTTATTTGACTCGCAAGCTGGCGGACGTTTGTCAGAACGTGGTCGTGACCATGTACGACTGCGGCACGACGAAAGGAACGACGAAGGGAGTCGTGTATCGCGGCGAAAAAGTGGAAGTCAGCTTGGCGGATGCGGTTCGTGGCCGAGTCAGCCGGAGCAACATCGTCAATCCGATCAAGGATGAGGTGGTGGTCAAAGAAGACGAATTGATCACCGTCGCCGTCGCCCGCAAGATCGAGGAATTGGGAATCGAGAAGATTCAGGTTCGCAGCCCGATGACCTGCGAGGCTTCGCTGGGAATCTGCCGTTTGTGCTACGGCATGGACTTGTCGACCGGTGCGATGGTCGAAGAGGGATTGGCGGTCGGGATCATCGCCGCTCAGTCGATCGGCGAACCGGGCACGCAGCTCACAATGCGAACGTTCCACATCGGCGGCGCGGCTCAAACGGGTATTGAAGAGAAAGAATTCCGAGCTCGCCGCGCGGGTAAGGTGAATTTCGCTCGCATCCGCAGCGTGGTGAACGCGGCTGGTGAAATCGTGGTGCTCACTCGAAACGGCGAGATCAACATCACCGACCCGAAAGACCGCGAACTGGAAAAGTACGTCATCCCCAACGGAGCCGTGCTGCTAGTGGCCGAGAATCAAGAGATTGTGGCCGGCCAAGTACTCTGCCAGTGGGATCCGCACTCGGTCCCGATCCTGTCGGAAGTCGGCGGCAAGGTCAGTTACGAAGATTTGCTGGAAGGTCAATCGATCCGCTCCGAAACGGAAGCCAGCGGCAAGGTGCGGAAGACGGTCATCGAACACAAGGGGGATCTGCATCCGCAGATCGTGATCAAGGATTCGTCGGGAGCGATCCTCGACTTCTATTATTTGCCGGAGCGAGCCAGCATCGAAGCCGAAGAGGGCCAGACGATCACGGCGGGCAGCATTTTAGCGAAGACCCCGCGCGAAGCGGGCGGAACGCAGGACATCACGGGCGGTTTGCCGCGAGTCACTGAATTGTTTGAGGCTCGCAAGCCGAAAGACCCGGCCGTCGTCGCCGAGATCGACGGTGAAGTCGACCTGGTCGCCGAAAAGAAGCGTGGCAAACGAATCATCAAGGTTGTGGGAAGCGACGGAACCGAGCAGGAACACATCATCCCGCACGGCAAACAATTGATGGTTCACGCCAAGGACGTCGTTCGAGCCGGCGATGCCTTGGTTCGTGGACCGCTCGTGCCGCAAGACATCTTGCGGGTCAGCGGCGTGGATGCGGTGCAACAATACTTCCTACACGAAATCCAGAATGTGTATCGCTCACAGCGTGTGGAAGTGGACGACAAGCACATCGAAATCGTCGTTGCTCAGATGCTCCGTAAGTTTCGCGTTACGGACGTCGGCGATACGAATTTGTTGCCGGGTATCGTCATCGACAAATACGAATTCCGCCGCTTGAATCAGAAGTTGGCGGAATCGGTGAAGATTACGGATGTCGGGGGAACGGAATTTCAGACGGGTGACATTGTGCCGCGGAAGACGTTCGACGAAACGAATGCGGCCGTGGAGGCCGAAGGGAGCAAGCCGGCGTCGTTTCAACGACCGCGGCCAGCGACAGGTTCGGTTCAACTGTTGGGAATCACAAAGGCCGCCGTGCAAAGCGAGAGCTTTATTTCGGCTGCCAGCTTCCAGGAAACAACCAAAGTTTTGACCGAAGCGGCGATCGCTGGAAAGGTGGATCACTTGGTTGGCTTGAAAGAGAACGTTATCTTAGGCCACCTGATCCCGGCCGGAACCGGTTTCAAGGGGCATCAAATGGCCGAAGTGCGTGTTCGTGCAGAAGCTCTGCAAGAACTGAAAGCAGAACACGACAGGATCATGGCGGCACGTTTGGAAATGCTCAAAGAAGGTGGCAGCAGCGAAAATCCTGGCCTGGACAACAACGGAACTCCCGTTCCGGCTATGCGGTAATGAGATAAGTAGTCGAAGTCTTAGGGCTTTGGGATGTAGCCAGTTCTCGAAGAGAGCGGAATTGTTCTTGTGATGTTTGCGATAAGATTTTCATTTTGGAATGTGAGTCATTGAATGCCGACAATCAATCAGTTGGTCCGTAAGCCGCGCGTCATCCAAAAGACACGCTCGAAGACACCGGTTCTGGAAGGTTGCCCGCAACGGCGCGGGGTCTGCCTGCTGGTCAAAACGGTGACGCCGAAGAAGCCGAACTCAGCGCTGCGAAAAGTAGCCCGTATTCGTTTGTCGAACGGCAAGGAAATCACCGCGTACATTCCGGGTGAAGGTCACAACTTGCAAGAGCACTCGATCGTGCTCGTTCGCGGTGGTCGTGTGCGCGACTTGCCTGGTATCCGTTACAAAATCATTCGCGGCGTCTTGGATACGCTGGGGGTTGCGAATCGTAAACAAGCACGCAGCCGCTACGGCGCGAAACGTCCTAAGTAATAGTGTGTCACGACGCTCGGCGTCGTGACATGCGATGCGAAGCGTCGCACTACAATGGGATTTCATTTTTAGGGATTCGGAGTTTATTTCGATGGCGAAACATTTCACGGCAAGCAACAAGCAACTTAAGCCCGATCCGCGATTCGGATCAGTGTTGGCCTCTAAATTCGTCAACTGCCTGATGCACGACGGCAAGAAGAGCGCGGCGCAGGGTGTTTTCTATTCGGCGATGGAAATCATCAAGAAGAAGCTGCCGGATGAGGAGCCGATCAATGTCTTCAACGGTGCGGTTGACAACGTCAAACCGAGCATTGAAGTTCGGTCTCGTCGTGTCGGTGGTGCCAACTATCAAGTACCGGTTCCGGTGAGCACGAAACGCCGGCAGACGCTGGCAATTCGCTGGTTGTTGGCGGCTGCCCGTGGCAAGAAAGGGCGGCCGATGGAAACTCGTTTGGCCGACGAACTTTTGGCGGCTTATAAGCGAGAGGGGACGGCCATGACGACTCGCGAAAACGTGCATCGTATGGCCGATGCCAACAAGGCTTTCGCGCACTTCGCGTTTTAGTTTTGCTTTCGAGGCAATCCAACACGGTTGTCACTACTTCTTAGAATCCAAACAGCACGAGACAGTCGGTTGTCTCGTGCTGTTGTGTTTTGATTGCCGGTGAAAAATCGGTAGAAACATCAAGGAAGAAAAAAAGGGAACACGGAATTTGGAGTAAGTTCCTTTTTGTGCCCTCATCTTTCCGCCAGCCAGTCCATAAAAGTTGGGAAAGCAAGCATGGCCTACGACATCAAAACGATTCGGAACATCGGCATCATTGCGCACATCGACGCTGGCAAGACCACGACGACGGAGCGGATATTGTTTTACGCCGGAGCGTCGCATCGGATGGGCAACGTCGATGACGGGACCACGATCACCGACTTCGACCCCGACGAGGCGCGGCGCGGGATCACGATTTACTCGGCGGCGATCACCTGTCACTGGAAGAATGCGACAATCAACATCATCGACACGCCGGGGCATGTGGACTTCACGGCTGAAGTCGAACGCAGCCTGCGTGTGCTCGACGGGGGTGTCGTTGTTTTCAGCGGCGTGGATGGCGTCGAAGCTCAAAGCGAAACCGTGTGGCGGCAGGCGGATCGATATGGCGTGCCGCGCATTTGCTTTATCAACAAGATGGATCGGATTGGAGCCAACTTCGAGAACGTGCTCGCTGACATCGAGAGCCGGTTGCACGGCAAGCCGTTGGCTGTGCAGCTTCCGATCGGGGCGGGTTCGCCGCCGGACGAAAACGCGTTTCGCGGGATCATTGACCTGATCACGATGAAGGCGATGTATTGGGATGCCGAATCGCTCGGCGCGAAGTTTGAAGAGCGAGACATCCCGGCGGACTTGCTGATCGAGGCGCAATTATGGCGACAGAAGTTGCTGGAAACCATCGCTGAAATGGATGAGCAGGCGTTGGAGCAATATGTCGAAACTCAGGACTTGCCGCCGGCGACGATTCGTCGGTTGATTCGTCAGGGAACGATTGCTCTTCAGTTTTTCCCGACGCTGTGTGGCACGTCGTTGCGGTGTGTCGGTGTGCAGCCGCTGATGGATGCGGCGATCGATTTTCTGCCGTGTCCGCTCGACCGGCCGTCCGTCGAGGGATTGCCAATCGCCACGAAAAAGGGTTTGCAGCAGACCAAAATTGAAAAACGAAAGACTGCTGTCGATGAACCGTTCTGTGGGCTGATCTTCAAGATTCAAGCGGACAAGCATGGCGATCTCTGCTTTCTGCGGCTGTATTCCGGTTCGATCAAGAACGGCCAAAAGCTGCTCAATCCGCGCACAAACGCGAAGGAATTGATCAGCCAGATTTGGCGTGTGCAGGCCGATTCTCGCGAGAAGGTCGAGGCGGATGAAGCATTCGCGGGAGACATCGTCGGCGTGATCGGACCGAAAGAAGTCGCGACTGGAGACACGTTGTGTGCGACTCAAAATCCGATCTTGCTGGAGCGGATCACGTTTCCCGAAACTGTGATCTCGATGGCCGTGGAGCCGGACAGCAGCGCGGAGCGGAAGAAGTTGGAAGAGACCTTGCGTCGGGTCGCGAAACAAGACCCGACGTTCAAGGTGCGGATCAACGAGGAAACCGGCGAGACTTTGATCAGCGGCATGGGCGAACTTCACCTGGAAGTGGTTAAGGACCGCATGGAACGCGAATTCGGAGTGAAGCTGAGAGTTCATAAGCCGCGTGTCAGCTATCGCGAATCGATCCGCAAGGAGACGACGGTCACCGGTGAGTTCTCGCGGCAAGTCGGCAACGCAACGCAATCGGCCAGCGTGACGTTGCGGCTGGAACCGCATGACAGCGTGGAGGCGATTATCGTCGAGAACAAACTCAAACCCGGAGTGTTGTCGACCGCGTTGATGTCGCTCGTCGAACAATCCGTGGAAGAGGCGACGAATGCCGGTGGCTTGTACGGCAATCCGTTGATGCGGCTGAAGGTGACGATCGTCGATGTCGGCTACAAAGAGAGCGAAAGTAGCGAAGTCTCGCTGGCCGCCGCCGCATCGAAAGCGGTCTCCGACGGATTGCAACAAGCCGGGTGCGTTCTTTTGGAACCGGTGATGAAGCTGGAGGTTGTGACGCCGGAAGAATTCATCGGCAACGTGCAGGCCGACTTAAACTCCCGTCGTGCATCGATCGTTCGCTCGGAGAATCGCGGCCGATTGTGGGTCATCGAAGCGGAAGTCGCACTGGCCAAAATGTTCGGTTACGCGACTCAGGTCCGCGGCATCTCGCAGGGCCGCGCGTCGTACACAATGGAACCGCTGAAGTATGCCGAGGCTCCGCCCGATGTGCTGGAGTCGATGCGGTGACTTTTTCCGTAGCCAATCTCGCCAGAGATTGGGACGATGCGAACTCAACCCGATCACTGGCGAGGTTGTCTAAGGTCTGGACCAAGCTACGATTTCGTCGTTGCCGTGCGTAAACTGCTTCGCGGCAACGTAACTCATTTTCCCTGTTTTTCGGCAGACACATCATGGCTCAAGCGATCGTCGACCCTGCAGAACTGCGGATGTTTGCTCAGATGTTGAAGCAGTTCAATCAAGACTTGTCCGACAGAGCTAATGCCGTGTCGGCCCAATTGAATTCACTTGGCAGCACCTGGCGTGATCAGGAAAACATCAAGTTCACGGAACACTTCGACGAGCACATGCGCTACCTGTCGCGGTTCATCGAAGCCAACAACCAGCACATCCCCTATCTCGTCCGTAAGGCGGAGCGGATCGAAGAATACTTGCAGCAGCGTTGACCGGGGTGGCAGTCATCCGAAGATCGTTCCGCCGAGATAGTCCGCTTCCGCGCCAAGTGATTCTTCCAGTCGCAGCAGTTGGTTGTATTTGGCTAATCGTTCGCTGCGGGCGACGGAGCCGACTTTCAGTTGGCCGGCCCCGGTGGCCACGACGAGGTCGGCAATCGTTGTGTCTTCGGTCTCGCCGCTGCGGGCGGAGACGACCGGCAGATAACCGTTTTCGAGAGCCAGCTTTAGAGTGACGAGCGTTTCAGTCAGCGTGCCGATTTGATTTAGCTTGATCAACACGGCGTTGCCGACTTGCTGGTCAATCCCCTGCCGCAGTCGAGTGACATTCGTCACGAACAGGTCATCGCCAATGAGCTGCACTCGGTCCCCGAGCCGTTCGGTGATCCGTCGCCAGCCCGCCCAGTCGTCTTCGGCGAGCGGATCTTCCAAGCTGATAATCGGGTATTTTTCGACCCAACTATGCAGCAGATCGACCATTTGCTCGGCGTTCAGCAGCGATGGCGACACGCTCGGCAAGTCGTATTTTCCGTCTCGAAAGAAGTGCGTGCTCGCGACATCCAGGCCAATGCCGACGTCCGCGCCGGGTCGCAATCCGGCCGCTTCGATCGCTTCGATGATGAGCTCAATCGCCTCTTGATTGCTGCGCAGTTTCGGGCCGTAGCCACCTTCGTCTCCGATCAAAATGCCTTCGTGACCTCGTTTGATCAAGACTTGGCCGAGCCGCCGATAGACGGTCACAATCCAGTCGAGCGCTTGTGAATAACTTGTGGCACCAACCGGCAGGATTAAGAAGTCTTGGAATTCCAACTGCCGCCCGGCGTGCAATCCGCCGGAGATCATGTTGACCATGGGCAGCGGCAGAAGCAGGCGTTGGCCAAGCTCGCTAACCCGACGCGCGAATGAGGGCGAGCGATCCATAGGAGTGGGAATTGAAGGATCAATGGAGCGATCAGCCTCGCTCACACGTCGGGCTAGTGTGGCTTGCCAGATCTCTTGAAACCGTCGGACCGGTGCAAGGCCGCGTGCTTCGGCAGACGCAAAGGTAACGGCGAGCGATG
Organism: Planctomyces sp.; assembly: GCA_031375695.1. GTDB lineage: Bacteria > Planctomycetota > Planctomycetia > Planctomycetales > Planctomycetaceae > SXKJ01. The sequence goes on along the minus strand of JANMIF010000024.1, from coordinate 6,285 downwards.
TGCCGAGGATCGCGTTTGCTCCGAGCCGTGACTTTTGAGGCGATCCATCGAGGTCGATCAGTCGTTTATCGATCGCTGCTTGATCGTCGGCATCAAGCCCGATCAGCGCTGCGGCGATTTCGGTGACGACGTTTCGTACCGCTTGCCGCACGCCCAGTCCGTCGAACCGCGAGGCATCACGGTCTCGCAGTTCAACCGCTTCAAACCGCCCGGTGCTTGCGCCGCTGGGGACAATTGCTCGGCCGGGCCGAGCGCCGGTACAGGTCACTTCGACTTCGACCGTCGGCCGGCCGCGGCTATCGAAGACTTCGCGAGCGTGAATGCGTTCAATTCGGCTGGACACGGGAAACTCCAATCAGTTTTCAGATGTTTGACATTGCAGCGGTTTTCGCGGCGAAGTGCGAGGGTTCGGGCGGGCGACTTTTGTCTTGGTGGGCGGTCCCTACAATCCCGCCTCGATTCGTGGCACGGGGACTCGCCCGTGCTGGCTCGGAAGATCAATGCAGGTGGGCCGCTTGCACTACGATGGAGACAGCCATGCTTTGGGAAGTGGAGATTTATCCGGCAATCGGGCAAGCGGACCGAGAGGGTGCTCGCGTACTGAGCGAAGCGCGGGCGTTGCGACTCGGTTCCGTTTCGGCCGTGCGTGCGGCGCGGTCGTTTTTGATCGAAGGGGATGCCGACGAGGCGGCGATCCGCGGGCGCGGACTCGGATTGCTCGTCGATTCGGTGGTCGAGACAAGCGCGGTGCTTTGCCTCATTCAAAATGGAAAGCCCTCCTTCAATCCTCAAACCTCAGCCAGTCTTCTCAACGTGCTGTTCAAGCCCGGTGTCACGGACAATGTGGCGAACAGTACGAAGTCGGCCCTGATCGACTTGCAGGTGCCGGTCACATCGGTGGCGACCGTGCGGAAGTATTGGGTCAACGACGGTGCGTCGGACGCGGACGTTCAGCGGCTGATCAAGCGGGTTTTGGCCAACGACGCGATTGAGCATGTGGTAGCCGGGCCGTTGCGGATGACGAGCATCGCGGTTGGGAACGAGTATCAATTCAAGCTGACTCACATCGCGATTCGTGGCATGGATGACGATCGGTTGATTCGGTTGAGCAAAGAGGGACAGCTTTATCTCAACCTCACCGAGATGCAGACGATTCAGCGACACTTTGTGGAGTTGGGCCGCGACCCGACGGATGTCGAACTGGAGACGGTCGCGCAGACTTGGTCAGAACATTGCTCGCACAAGACGTTGGCCGGGCGAATTCATTACCGAGACGGGCGGCATGACATCTACTTTCAGAACATGCTGAAGGAAACGATTTTTGCTGCGACGACCGAGATTCGCCGGCGGCTGGGGGACGCCGATTGGTGCGTCAGTGTCTTCAAAGACAACGCCGGGATCGTGAAGTTCGATGCGACGAACAACGTCTGTATGAAGGTCGAAACGCACAATCATCCGTCGGCTCTGGAGCCATATGGCGGAGCGAACACCGGGATCGGCGGTGTGATTCGCGATCCGCTGGGAACGGGACTCGGTGCGAAGCCGATCTGTAACACGGACGTGTTTTGCTTTGCTCCGCCAGATACGCCGCACGATTCGCTGCCGCCGGGGACACTGCATCCGAAGCTGGTGATGCGCGGTGTCGTTTCCGGCGTGCGAGATTACGGCAACCGCATGGGGATTCCGACGGTCAACGGTGCGGTCTATTTCGACGAGCGATATCTCGGCAATCCATTGGTGTACTGCGGCAACGTGGCGATGATCCCGGTCGACAAGTGCGACAAGCATGTTATGCCGGGTGATTTGATTGTCGCGGTCGGGGGTCGCACTGGTCGTGATGGCATTCACGGCGCAACATTCTCGTCGGCGGAATTGACTCACGAAAGCGAAACGATTTCCGGCGGCTCGGTGCAGATCGGGAATGCGATCACGGAAAAAATGGTCGCCGACGTCGTGCTGCAAGCGCGCGATCGGGGCTTGTATCGCGCGATCACCGATTGCGGAGCGGGTGGCTTTTCATCAGCGGTCGGGGAAATGGGCGAAGAGACTGGGGCCGAAGTCTGGCTCGAAAAGGCTCCGCTGAAATACGCCGGACTGAGCTATACGGAGATTTGGATTTCGGAAGCTCAAGAGCGGATGGTGCTCGCGGTGCCGCCGGCATCGTGGGCTGAGTTCGAGGCACTGTGTCGGTCGGAAGGTGTCGAAGCGGCGGTGTTGGGTGAGTTCCAAGACACGGGCCGATTGGTACTGAAGTATCACGGTCAGCAAGTCGCCGACCTGTCGATGAACTTTTTGCATGATGGTCGTCCGCCGATCGTGCGTGAAGCGACGTTTGCGCCGAAGCCGGACGAGCCGCTGCGGAAAGTAGGATGGGCACTCTTGCCCGTCGCGGAGAAGTCAAACGCGGACGGGCAAGAGCGCCCATCCTACGGCGAGTCGTTGCTCCGCATCCTTGGCTCGCTCAACGTGTGCAGCAAGGAGTGGGTGATTCGGCAGTACGATCACGAAGTGCAAGCTGGGAGTGTCGTGAAGCCGCTGGTTGGTGTTAAGAACGATGGCCCGTCGGACGCGGCGGTCGTGCGGCCCGATTTGAAATCGAAGCGAGGTTTGGCGGTGGCTTGCGGGATGAATCCGCGATTTGGCGATCTCGATCCGTACTGGATGGCTGCGTCGGCGATTGATGAAGCGGTGCGGAACTGCGTAGCGGTCGGAGCCGATCCGCGGCGGATTGCGATTCTTGACAACTTTTGTTGGGGCAATACCGACCGGCCGGAAACGTTGGGGTCGCTCGTGCGGGCCGCTTTGGCGTGCAAAGACGTGGCGATTGCGTTCGGCACGCCGTTCATCAGCGGCAAAGACAGCTTGAACAACGAATTTTCATTCACTGGCACCGACGGCACGAAACAGAACGTGGCAATCCCGGCGTCGTTGTTGATCTCGGCACTCGGCCAGGTGGACGATGTTGAACAAGCCGTGACGATGGATCTCAAATCGCCTGGAAATTGTTTGTTTCTGATTGGTCGAACGGCGAATGAACTTGGCGGCAGTCATTACGCGCTGGTCAATGGGCTGGAAGGAGGCTCGGTTCCACGCGTCGATCTCGATCTCGCGCCGCGCGTGTTTGCGGTGATTCACGACCTGATTCGGCAAGGACTGGTCCGTTCGTGCCACGATCTGAGCGAAGGTGGCTTGGCAGCGGCCGTCGCCGAGATGGCGTTCGCGGGTGGTTGCGGTGCTTCGCTTGAATTGCAATCGCTGGCGCAGTTGAGCGGTTTGAGTGACGACAGTGTGCTGCTGTTTTCCGAAAGCAACAGCCGCTTTGTGCTGGAAGTGACCGAAGTGTCGAAGTCGGCGTTGGAAGAACATTGCCGAGCGGCAAGCGTCCCGTATGTCATGATTGGCATCGTCACTCGCGGCGACTTGGTGAATGTGTCAACGGCCGGACACGGACTTATCGAGTTGCCACTCAGCGAATTGAAAGCGGCTTGGCAGCGACCGCTGGCTTGGGGTTGATCCGAAATGCAATTGATTGCGGTGACGAGTTTCGGATTGGAGGCGGTTGTTGCTCGCGAGCTGAAACAGCTTGGGTACGAGAAGCAAACGGTCGAAGACGGCCGCGTGACGTTCGAGTCGGATGCAGCGGGGATTGCTCGCGCGAACTTATGGCTACGGTCGGCAGAGCGGGTGCTGATTCAAGTCGGGCAGTTTGAGGCAACCGATTTTGGCGAGTTGTTTGATCGCACGCAGGCGTTGGCGTGGGATGAGTGGCTGCCGGTCGATGCGTATTTTCCGGTGCGCGGTAAGTCGGTGCGATCGCAGTTGCACAGCACGCCGGATTGTCAGGCGATCGCGAAGAAGGCGATTGTTGAGAAGTTGAAACAGCGATATCAGAAAGTGTGGTTCGCCGAATCGGGGCCGGAGTACGTGATCGAAGTCTCGCTGCTGAAGGACCGCGCGACGTTGACGATCGACACCAGCGGGCCAGGACTGCACAAGCGCGGATATCGACAATTGGTGACGGAGGCTCCTCTGAAGGAGACTTTGGCGGCGGCGATGATTCAATTGAGCTATTGGAATTCCGGGCGAATGTTTCTCGATCCGTTTTGTGGCGGCGGGACGTTGCCGATCGAGGCGGCATTGATCGGACGAAAGATTGCGCCGGGATTGCGGCGGTCGTTCGCAGCGGAATCTTGGTCAACGTTGCCGCAGGAAATTTGGGCACAGGCACGCGAGGAGGCTCAGGCGAAGATCGTTCCGAAACTGGAAGCGACGATTCTTGGCAGTGATCTCGATCCGCAAGCGATCAAGCTGGCGAAACGGCACGCGGAGTTAGCCGGGGTCGCGGCAGATGTGCAATTCGAAATGCGAGACTTTGCACGGCTCGCGGCCAGCGACGTGCAACCGTATGGCTGTTTGCTCGCGAACCCGCCGTATGGCGAACGGCTGGGTGAGTTGTCCGAAGTGGAGTCGCTGTATCGCCGACTGGGAACGTTTTGTGAGCGGCTAGATACATGGTCAATCTACGTTCTGACGGCGCATCGCGATTTTGAATTGCTGTTCGGCCGAGCGGCGGAACGTCGGCGGAAGTTGTTCAATGGGCGGATCGAATGCGCGTATTACCAGTATCCGGGACCGCGTCCGCCAGTCCGCTCGTCGGAGGAGATGTGATGAGCGAAACGAATTCTGAATCGTGGCGCGGGCCGTGGCAGGTGTTGCGGTCGACTGAAGTTTATCGCGATACATGGATCGCACTGACAAAGGACGACGTGATTCGGCCTGACGGAAAACCGGGGACTCACACGATCACTCAGTTCTTGGACGGCGTGTCGGTGTTGCCGCTCGACGCTGAAGGGTTCGTGTATCTAACGGATGAGTTTCATTACGCGATCAATCGCCGTGGGGTTGAAGTCATCAGCGGTGGGATCGAACGTGAGGAAGGGCAACTTGCGGCAGCAGCTCGCGAATTGCGAGAGGAAGTCGGACTGATCGCATCCCAATGGACGCCGCTGGGTGTGACCGACCCGATGACCACGGCGGGACTTTCCCCGGTGTGGCTGTTTCTGGCCGAAGGACTCTCGGAGGTCGAGGCGGCTCCCGAAGGGACTGAGTCGATTCGGCGGCTGCGCTTGCCGCTCCATCAAGTGGTCGAGATGGTTATGCACAGCGAGATCACGCACGCGCCGAGTTGCGTGCTGATTTTGAAAGCAGTGCGGCATCTGGCCGAACGTTGACCGGAAGGCGCGTCGCGGAAAGAACTCGCCTAACTACGCTTGGCCGATCGTTCCGAAAGTTTTTGGATGTGGTCGAGCACTCGGCGATGAATGGCGTGGATGATCGAATCTGACCACAGGTTCCAGTATGGCTGTGGCGACATCGCGAAGTCGTACCAGGTGCGTCCTTCCAGCCGAGTCCGACCGCCAGGGAGTTCGATCAACAAGAATTCGCCACGCCGGCTTTGCAGAGTTCCGCCGAGATGCGGGGCGTAGACGTGTCGATAGGGACTCAGTTCCTTCATCGTATGGGGCTGGCGAGTCACATCGAATGCCAAGTGCCTTGGTTCGTCCCAAACGGTGATCGGTTCCACGAATTCACCAGTTGAAAAGATGCAGTACCGAATTGCGCCGACTCCACTGCCTTCGATGCGTGCTCGCTCGGGGCAGGCGATCCCCAAACGGAAAAACCATTCGCGATCATCGGGCAAGTCGGGAAAGCTGACCACGTTTTTCCAAACGACTTCCGGTGGCGCATTGATCTCGACCACACTGACAATCTCACGCACCGGATACTCGGAGACGTGCGGCTCCAGCATCGCCAGCAGCGGCAGCGCGAGTAGTGCGTGAAACTGAGTTTCTTCGCTGCGCGGAGCAAAGTCGGCGATCGACTTGCCGATCAGCGTTCCGAGCAGCCCGCAGACCGCCACGATCGGCGCGGCCATGATCAGGCAGATGAACCCTTCCAGTGCGAACAACAGCATTCCCGCACAGACCACGCCCATCAACTGCAACGTCAAACCGAACGTCGCTGTCCAACCGCGAGGCACCGGGCGATTGAACGAAAACGCGGTCGCCGCGCAGATTACGACCGGTGATGCGAGGAACAACGTTGCTCCGTAATTCCCGGCGATGTACACCGTCAGCGCGATCATTGAAGTGGACCCCAAGAGTTGGACAGTGGGAGACGCGATTTAAGAGAGAGTTGGCCGACGTGTTTTCGACCGTTTCGTCTGACGATCAGATGTTATTTGGACGCTCGCGGTGAAGACTTCGTGCGGCGTCTGGTAGTCCA
>JANMIF010000543.1:0-5084 GCA_031375695.1 Planctomyces sp. | reverse complement strand
AAATCCCGAATCCCGAACCTTCCGAGCTTTGCCCATGATCTCTCCTCTTGGAATCCTCGATTCCAGAATCGGCAAAACTCTCTCTTATCCCACTGTCCAACTCTTGGGGTCCACTTCAGGCCACTCATCGAATCTGAATTATTCATTGAGCGATTAACGCCAAGGTCATTTCACGAAACCGGGGCGGTGTCGGTGCTAGCGCCCGTATCTCTCACGTTGCCTCGCGCATGTGGTGCGTGAGGTCTCATCTTTTCACTTTTTCTTTTAAGGAATCGAATTATGAATCGAAACTGGTGGAAACGTCTCGTTGGTCAAAAGGCAAAGGCATCCACGCGGCGCCGCTTCTGGCTTCCTGTGGAGCAACTGGAAGAACGCTGTCTGATGAGCGTCACTGGATTCCGCCCGATCGACGAAGTTGGCAACAACGTCGGCAACCCGAACCAGGGTATCGCGGGCACCGACCTGCTCCGCCTCTCCCCAGCCGCCTACAGGCCGGTCTCCAACGTTGGCGACGGGCTCAACGTTCCCTCGCTGACCTACGGTACCCCCACCTTCATTAGCCACCCCGCGCATGGTCAGCAACGTCGTCTCGAACCAGGCGACCGTGTTGTTTGGGACCGAGGACATCAACACCGTCAATGGGAACGGCCTATCCAACTTCGGCTATACCTGGGGGCAGTTCATCGACCACGACATGGACCTCACCCCGACCCAGTCGGGCAAGATCACCTCGGCCAGCTGGAGCAGCGCGAATGGCGGGACAGCCACCATCACCGTGGCCACTGGGATCTTCGATATTGCCAATAGCCCAAACGTGGCGGATACGATTGTCATCGCGGGCATGACACCGGCCGGGTACAATGGTACGTTTGTTGTCCTCTCCTCCGTCGGCACCCTCAGTGGCACGACTGTGACGTATGCGCTGACCGCTGACCCCGGCTCAGCTACCGTGCTCGGCACGATCACTGATAACACCTCCAAGGACGGCAAAAACGGCTTCCCCATTCCCAAGGATCCCTTCCATGATGGATTGGGACCGACAGGCCCCTCGGAGGTGGTGGATCCGATCGCTGGGCTGGGCATGGACCGGTCCTTGTACAACCCGGCCACCGGGGTCGCCGGTCCGCGCGAGCAAATCAACGTCAGCACCTCCTACCTCGACCTGTCGCAGACCTATGGATCGACCAATGCGGTGGCCGCCGCGCTCCGCACTGGCTCGGGCGGCTTGCTGAAAAGCAGCCCGGGGTTCGACGGTATCCCCGGCACCAAGGACGACTTACTTCCGTTCTACACCGCCGCCTACTTCACCGGCGCCGAGTTGGCCGCTATCGGCATGGGCAACGACGTGCATTTGCCCGGCACCGTTCTCTTCGCGGCCGGCGACCCGCGGGCTAACGAAACGACCGAGTTGACTTCGCTGCAGACTCTGTTCATGCGCAACCACAACCAGCTCGCCAAGCAGCTCGCGCAGCAAAACCCCACCTGGACCGACGAGCAAATCTACCAGGGAGCCCGCCGGCTCAACATCGCTCAGTACCAGAATGTTACCTACACCGGGTATCTGCCGGCTCTGCTGGGGCCAAACGCCATGCCGGCGTACACCGGCTACAACCCCAACACCAATTCGTCTATCTCCACCGAGTTCTCCACCGTTGGGTTCCGTTTCGGCCACAGTACGTTGAACAACACCGTCCCACGCCACGCCAACGACGGTTCCTCCCTCGGCGATATCAGTCTCGCGCAGAGCTTCTTCAACCCGGCGCTCCTCACCCCCGGGGCCACCGACTTCTTCGGTCACAGCTCGACCGACATCGGTGCCGTCCTCAAGGGAGATGCCGACAGCACCGCCCAGGCCATGGACGTCATGGCGGTATCCTCCATTCGCAACCTCCTCTTTGGTGCAGGCGGCGCGGGTGAAGACCTCATCGCTCGCGACATCTGGCGGGCCGACGACCACGGCATCGGCACCTACAACCAGGTGCGAGTTGCCTACGGCCTGGCGCCCATCACGGACACCAATCTGACCCTGACCGACCCGATCGACAACATCATCTTCGTGTCCCATGGCTTCGAGCAGATCACGAGCGACCTTCATGTCGCGAGGTTGCTCAGCGTTGCCTTCACCTCCGGTGACGCGGCCCACCCGGCATCGGGAAATGGGTTCCTCGCCAACGGCAAGTTCGCCGGCGACATCAACCCCTTCATCGCCGGCATGGCCGAGAACCATGTGCCCGGTTCCGACATGGGTCCGTTATTCACGAGGATCCTCGTCGATCAGTTCACCCGCCTTCGCGATGGCGACCGCTTCTTCTACCTGAACGACTCGTTCACCGGGCAGGAGAATAAGATCCTCAAGGATGGCGGCACGCTTGGTAAGATCATCACGACCAACACCGGCATCACGAACCTGCAACAGGACGTCTTCCGGTTCCAGTCGTCGATCACTGGGAAAGTGTATCTCGCCAACACCGCCACGGCGCAAGGAGGGCCAAAACTGTCTGACATCACTGTCGAGTTGATTGACGCCGTAACCGGAGACGTGATCGCCACGACCGCGACGGACAGCAAGGGCAGCTACACCTTCAACATCAGCTCGACGGGCACTTACAAGGTGGTCCTGGTCCTTCCGTCGGATCTTGACCAGAGGGACGACCCAACGGTCACGATCACCGTCAGCGGCACGAATCTAAAGAAGGTGGACATTGGTGTTGAGCAATTGAGCACAAGCCTCAATCAACTGCTTGCCGTACCCCTGTAACAAGTCACCCAAAGGGGACGTAGAACTTTGGGCTCGAAATGTCTTGCGGTTGTTTTGATGACGGCTCAGATTTAAGGGAGCCTTGACTTCCGAAGCGAACACTCCGCGACTCGAATTCGAGTCGCGGAGTGTTTGTCTACTTGGCGGCTTCGCCGCCCTAAACTTCATCCGGATCTCTGCGATAACACGGCGAACATTGTGATTCGCGAAGAAGAATGGAGCCAAGCCAAGTGGCGTCATCGGGAACGGCAACGTATCCGAGTCCCCTCGCCCAAGACGGCACACGTTGGAAAGTCGTCTCGTGAGATTCCGCTGTTCCCTGAACTGCTTCCGTACCTGCAAGACGCCTTTGAACTGGCAGCCGAAGGAACCGAGTACGTCGTCACCCGCTATCGTGACGCCACCCAAAACCTGTGGACAACGATGTTGAGGATCATCAAGCGGGCCGGCTTGGAACCGTGGGAGCGCGTGTTTCACAACCTCAGAGCGTCCCGCCAAACCGAACTGGCACAGACCTACCCGGCTCACGTCGTTTGTTCGTGGCTGGGAAATTCCGTGGCTGTTGCCGAAGAGCACTACTTGCACACAACTGAGGCCGACTTCCAAAAGGCGATCGAAAAAGCGGGACACTCAGCGGCGGAAATAAGCGAAATGGCAGGAACCGTGCGACCGGCCGGAAATCCAGAAACGCAAAAGCCCCGGCATTTCCGGGGCTTTCACTCAGTTTCCGATACCTGCACATTTAGCCAGTTACCCGACCAGGACTCGAACCGATTTTCAGAATGGTGATGCCAGCAATGACTTACAAGAATCCAACTCTCGGAGCGCTGCGAATTCCGGTGCAGTTGGTGCGGAAAGCATCTCGGACGATCTTCGGTTGGCTCGTTTGAACGAAGTCTGGCTGACGCTACCCGAAGAACGGCGTGACGCGATCGCGATTCTTGCGGGTTTGGATGCTGTGACCGTGGCTTATTGAGAAACGCCGTGGCCGGTTGGACGGCTCGAACATCGACCGAGTGGCTATAGACTCGGCAGACGTGAAGCCATGTGATTTGACGAACATGCCGAACGTGCCACACGCGAGCGCGTGACTCAACCCCGCATTCCGCCTGTTCGATAGCTCGGAAGTGAAGCTGGGGCGTTTGCCCAAGCTGTTCGGGTTCGATCAACAAACCAGAAAGCGGGGTGTCTGATGACGGCGACGATTCGAGAAGTCCAAATTGATCCTGAGTTTCGAGGCGTGATTCCGGTTCACAGTTGGGATGAACTGGCTGACCTGCAAGCCTCGATCGAACGGTTCGGCTACTTGGCTCCGTTTATCGTTTGGCGGAACGAAGCGGGCGTGCCGTTGCTGTTGGATGGGCACGCTCGGCTGGAAATCTTGCGGGAAGCCCTGAAGATCGCTCGCAAGGCACGGGCGAACGATCCCAATGCCCTAATCAGCCGATCGGCGGAAGCGCCGGATGTCGTGGAGATCAATCTGGCCAGCCGTGACGAGGCGGTATTGTGGATCATCGGCAACCAGCTTGGACAGCGGAGTCTCGCCCCCCTCGCCCGCATCGCGTTGGTTGCCAAGCGCGAGGACGTGCGTCGGCGGATGGCGAAGGTGAACCAAACGGCGGCAGGCGGCGACAAGGTGAGCGACGAAGCGCTTTTGGCGCGATCATCAAAAGCGCTCGGCACCGGTGAAATCAGTGTCCCGTCCCGGTTCGTGGAACCGATCAATGTCCGCAAAGAATCCGCTGCGGAAGCGGGTGTCAGCGAGCACACCTACGACGCCGGCAAGCAAGTCATCGCCGCCGTGGCGGAAGGCAAGCTGCCGCAAGAAACCATCGCCGACATCAACGCCGGCAAGTTGTCGATTAGCGGCGCTGCCAAGGGCATCAAGGGCAAGCCAGCATCGAAAGCCAAGTCATCAGGCTGGCAGGCGATCGTTCGCGGGTTCACTGTCGCCGTCCGCCGGTTCATCAAACGCGATCCACAACGCCGAGCGGAGATTGCTGTCGAGCTACGACGCCTCGCCGATGAATTCGAGATTGATCAAACAGCAGTAGCGGCGTGAATTCGATTGCAAACCGGTGGGCAAAAATGGGTTCCCGGACTGTCGGGGGGAAGTTTGCCGAGACCCCCACCCTTTCGGACGAGTCGGTGGCGGCGGATATCCTCCGCCTCTGCCTCAAGCTGTTTCGATGTTCTGCCGCTGGCTTGCGGCAATCTTTTTGAAACGCACAGAAAAAGTTGGATTCAAGAACTAGTAGATATGCGAGATACAATAACCCATTACAGCCGACTTCGTAATTTTCATTGTTTTGTAGAAGAACCTTAT
>JANMIF010000536.1:0-30151 GCA_031375695.1 Planctomyces sp. | reverse complement strand
CGGCTGGGTCAAATGTTTGGCGGAGCCTCCGCGCCAGCGATGCCGTCATCCGGGCCGAAGAAGTTGTTGGATCATGCCGAATGGGCGGCGCGACAACTACAACATTCGCGCATGGCGGTGGACGGGGTGATGCAGAAATACAAACTGGCTCTCGCCGACCGGCAATGTGCGATGGCCGAACTGTCGCAACGGATTCAGGATCAAGTGGTGATACTGGTGACGGCGCTGTGGGCGGCTCGGCGTAACGATGAGTTGATTCACACGGCGGCCGATGTGTCATGTCAAGACCTGCGCCGCCGTCTGACGGGTGAACGGCCATCGGGAGCGTATTTCAAAACTGTCACGAAGCTGGGCGAAGCGATCGCCGCTGGCGGCTTCAGCACAATTGCCGGCATCAGTGAAGCGGAGATCTTGATGAAGTACGCTTGAGCGATCTCGTCGATCTCGTTCCCACGCTCTGCGTGGGAACGAGATTGTTGAGGACTCAATCGGCCAGTTTCGACTTGCGGTCGCGCCAGTCGTAGGTGGGGCCTTTCAACTCTTTCAGGTGAGCCTTCAGAAACTTTGTCGTGATCTCTTCGACACCCAACTTCTTGCCAAGCAAGTCGGTGCCGCGCAACTTTCCCGGAAGTTCGAAGTATTCCAATCGCTCGACTTTGAGCTTGTCCTTTTCGGCGGACTTGTCTTTGTCTTTCTTGTCGGGCTTCTTGGTTTCCCCTTTTTTGGGCTGCGTTTTCGCCGGATCGCCGCCGACTTGTTGGAACAGTTTTTTGGCTTGCTCTTTGTCCTGTGCGTCGTCCTTGGCGACCCAAACCAGCGACGCGATCGGAAGTTGCTTGAGCAGCGGCGCGGCGACGTGAGCTTGCAGGCCAGGGACCGTGGTTTCCGGAGACAGGAACACCAGCGACTGAATGTCTTGGCCGCGCGGCGTACTGGCTTCGAGAGTTGAGGCGTCGCTGTACGGCTTCTTGGCCCAATCTTCGGCCGTGAAGATGACTGCCAGAGCCGCACTCATGCCCGGCGCCACGATCGCTGTCTTCCGCATGTTGAGGTGCTCTTTTTGATGCTCATCAAAAATGAACCGTTTGACCGCCGCGAGATCGATCACCATCGCCTGATAGTCCACCGGCTTGAGTTCGCTGCTCCCGGACTTCTTCACGGACTTGTCTTTCGAGTCCTTCTTAGTTGGCTCTTCTTCGGTCTCGCCCGGCTTACTCTGTCCGTGCTTGCGTAAATCCAGTGCGACGACGGCAAAGCCCTGGCTGTGCAGAGTCTTGGCAAAGCCATCCTTGGGATTCGTCCAAGCCAAACGGCTTTCCCCTTTTCCGTGCAGCAAGATCACGACCGCCGACTCGCGTCCCTCGGTCGATTTATAGTAGGTCATTTTGAGCGGCCAGCCGTCGGCGGAAACGATCGTCGTCGCGGTTCCGTCGGCATCGTTGTCTTTGTCCGCAGCAACCAACTGTGACGCCGCGAGCGTCAAGCTCGACACGAAGAGCAGAATCAGGCACAGGGAATTTCTGGAGATGTCGGCGCGGCTCAGTTTTCGTTTGGAATCAGGGATCAGCGAGATTGCGTTGCTCAGGTTCATCATGATTCGTTCGGTCTTCAAGGATTTGGAAACAACTCACGGCAAGAGTTTAGGAGTGACGGAAAGGGCTTTCAATTGGCGAATTGCCACGGTCACGATACCAGACTGGGCAAGTTATGCCGGTCAAAACGGTCGGAATCAACAGGCTGGCCCTGCGGCGTCGATGAGTCAGCCGAGATAGTCGGGTTGATTTGGTCTCGAAGCTTGAACAATTTGGTTGATCGGGAGCTTGAAGATGCGTGCGATTCGAAAGCTGGGAATTGGATTTGGTTGTTGGTTCGTGCTTTCGGTCTTGTGCGTGGTTAGCGCAGATCAGCCAGCTCGTGAGTCGGCTCAACAGATATTGGAACAATCGGCCAAAGCGGGGAAATACACGTTTCTCGTGTTTCAACGCGACGACGGGACTGCGACGAAAGCGCTGCTCAAATTGGTGAGCGACAGTCTCGCCAAACGGACGGACGAGGCGATTGTCACAACAGTTCGTATCAGCGATCCGGCCGCGAAACCGCTTGTGGACAAATTCGACGTCTCGCGGGCACCGATGCCACTGTTGATTGCAGTCGGACCAAACGGGGCAATGACTGGCTTGTGGCAAACCGGAGTGACCGAACAAGACATCGCCGGGGCGTTCGTCACGCCGACGATGCTCAAGTGCATGAAGTCGCTGCAAGAAAACAAACTGGTTTTCGTTTGCGTCCATTCAGGCGGAGCCAAAGAAACGCCGCGTGGTGTCAAAGAATTGATGCTCGACGAGCACTTCAAGGCTCGGTCAGTTCTGTATTCATTTCCGGCCGAAGACGCAGCGGAGAAAAAGCTGCTCAGCCAGATGCAGATCGACACCAAGGCCACAAAAGGAACGACCGTCGTCTTTCTGGCTCCGCCGGGAGTCATGATCGGCAAGTATGATGCGAACACCTCAATGGATGTCATGGCCACGGCGCTGCACAAAGCGGGCAAGTGCTGCGACGACCCGAACTGCAAACACAATCACGCACCGCAAGCCACACAACAGCCTGCCAAACAGAAGCGGTAATACGTAAGCGAGTCGCTCCCGCGACTCGCATTTGAGCGTGATTGATCTCCCGATGTGGCGTTTGGTTTTGATCTCCAATCGCATCGGGAATCTCCGTTGCGGAAGCAACTGAGCTACCTAGTCAAGGAGTCACAATGCAGTTGCGGACGCTGGTGTGGAAAGAGTTGCGGGAACGGCCCAGTGCGATGCTGACCAGCTTGATGGCGATCACGCTGGGAGTCGCGTCGTTCGTGGCGTTGCGGCATGTGACGGTTGCGTCGGAAACCGAGGTCGGCCGGCAGATGCAGTCGCTCGGAGCGAACGTGTTGATCCTGCCCAAAGGAGCCTCTCTGCAAGATTATTACTCTGCCGACCTGCACGGGCAGACACTGTTGGAAGAGGAAGTCAGCCGCATCTGGCTGGCGAATTTTGCGGGTGTCGAAAAGCTGTCTCCCAAGTTATGCATCGCGACGAAAGTCGGCGATCAAGCGGCGACACTGACTGGTGTCTTGCCTCAAAGTGAGTTTCAAGCCAAAGCAGCGTGGCGGACGGTACAGCTCTTCAAGAACAAACACGCCGGCTGTAAACGAGCCGCGTGTCAGCAACCGGAAGCGACAACGCCCGACGCGCTCGTCACTCAGCGAGTCATCGAGAAACTGTCGGGCAATGAGGTCGTGCTTGGAGCAGACGTGGCCGACGCCGCGCGTGTGCAGCCGGGGTCGAAACTGAATTTGCTTGGCGAATCATTCACAGTGATCGGCTTGTTGCCTCGCACGGGAACCGTGGACGACAGCCGTGTGTTCGCGCATTTGCACACGGTACAGCGACTGGCAAACGCGGGCGAAGTGGTCAACTCGATCGAGGTCATGGCCTGCTGTGACGATGCCGCCGGGCAACTCGTGTCGCAACTGCAACAACTGCTGCCCGACTCGAAAGTGGTGACGATCTCGCACATCGTGTCGGCTCAGATTGGGGTGAATCGGATGATGGGCCGAGTCAGCTTCGGCGTGCTGCTGATCGTGACGCTGGTCGGCGTCGCGACGGTGGCCTCAACGATCTCGGCCAATGTCCGCGAACGGCGACGCGAAATCGGAACGCTGCTGGCACTCGGAGCGACTCCCGGCTGGATCGCCCGATTGTTTTTGTACAAAGCTTGGCTGTTGGGTCTGTTCGCGTCGGTGATCGGCTGCGCGATCGGTCTCGCGGTCGCCAAATGGTGGGGAGCCGAATGGGCGGGCGTGCCGATCACGATCCTGCCGGGACTCAGCGGGCTGACTGTGTTGGCTGCCGTAACGTTGACGCTCGCCTCGGCGTATTGGCCGGCGCGATCTGCGGCGAAGCTCGATCCGTGTGTTTGTTTCCGTGATGTGTGACCGGTCGCGGCTTGAGTTACTCACAGGCTCTGAGCGTCGCGCCACAATCTCAGAGAAAGTTCATCCGATGTACCGCCTTCAAAACATCAGCAAGCGTTACAAGACTCGCGGTCACGAAGTGGTCGCGCTGGAGATTGACGATCTGCAAATCGCCAGCGGCGAGTCGGTCGCGGTCGTGGGGCCAAGTGGCAGCGGCAAGACGACACTTTTGTCGCTGCTGGGCGGGATGTTGACGCCGTCCTCAGGCGAAATCTGGCTCGATGATCAACCTTTGTCTCGGCAGTCACCAACGGCGCTCGCACAGCTGCGCTGCGAAAGAATCGGCTTTGTGTTTCAGACGTTCAATCTCGTGCCGTATTTGACCGCTTTGGAAAACGTGCAAGTGCCGCTGGCATTGGCGGGATTCGCTTCCAGCGAGCAAGCGGCGCGTGCGGAAAAACTGTTGGAACGAGTTGGTCTCGCGGATCGGCAACATCACAAGCCAAGCGAACTGAGCACCGGTCAACAGCAGCGTGTGGCACTGGCTCGCACTTTGGCGAATCAGCCGAGCGTGATCCTGGCGGATGAGCCGACCGGCAATCTCGACCCGGAGAGTCGTCAACAAGTGCTCGACTTCCTCGCCGAACTGCATCGCGAAGGCCGTACGCTGATCGTGGTGACTCACGACCCGCATGTGGCACAACGCACACAGCGCCAGATTCTGCTCAACAACGGCCGCATCGCCGGTGGAGAATCGGCGGCAACGAAAGCCGCGTGACGAACGACCGTCGTTCCTCTCACGAGCTCGGCTACATGCGAAGGTCACTTCGGCGTTGCGATGACCGGCGAGCCGATGCGCACATTTCGGAACTTGGCCAGCGTGCTGTGATTTTGCAGGCCGAGGAAGCCTTTCACTTGTCGCAGCTTGATCGCGGGATGTGACTCGGCGTTGATGTCGGTCACGGTGATGCCGTTGTGCCGCGTGATCACACGATCGCCGTCGCAGGTGATGTCGAGCGTGTTCCACTGGCCGGCTGGACGCGTCACTCGCGGGTCGGCTCCGGCGATGTCGTAGATCGACGCTGAGTATTGAAAATCTTTGAGCGTCTTGTACTGCGGCGCAGCGTCGTCGAGGACTTGCACTTCAAAGCCAGCCGGCGGCAACGTGTCATTTTCGCGATGATGATTGCCGTCCTTTGGAACTCGCACATACACGCCGCTATTGCCTCCTTCGGAGAGCAGGTAGTCGAATCGCAATGAAAAATTGTCGTACTCACCCGCCGTCCGCAGCCACGGACCCTTTTGGCCGGTACAGGTCAACAAGCCCTCATCCACTTTCCAACAGGCAGCCGCGTCTTGTTCCGCCCCCTCCCAGCCGGTGAGGTCTTGGCCGTTGAACAAACTCGTGAAGCCGAGTTCCGTGATCTTGATATTGCGGAATTGAAACTGTCCCCCCTTCGGCACTTCGACTTGAATGCCGACATGCCCAATTGGCTCTTTGATTCCGCCGACCGAATATGCCTGCTGGCCGTTGATGACCATCGTGACTTGCTCCCCGACGACGGTGATGTCGAACGCATTCCACTCACCCGGTTTGATCAAGCCGCTGCTGGTCGCACCCGGCAAGTTGCCGATGTTCCCTTCTTTCCCCTTCAGTAAATTGGCCTGATAGCCTCGCTTCGGGAACGGCATGCCACCGAGATGTGCTCGCAGATAAATTCCGGCGTCGTAGTTCTCGGTTGGGAGCGCCTTCCACTCCACATGCAGCAAGAAATCCGAGTAAACATGATACGACCGCAGCCAGCCGTTGCCGTCCTTCAACCACATGAGTCCGTCTTGAACTTCGACTTTCGCGTCGTTCTCGACCGCCCAGCCATCCAGCGAGTTTCCGTCGAATAGGCTCGAAGTGACACCGCGATCTTTCGGCTTTTCTTCGCCGCATGCCATCGAGACCCAACTGATCGCCAATATTCCCGCCCAGCCGAATAATTGTTGCCGCATCATCAATGCTCCACCGAAAGTGTGATCTGAATCGAACGCGTCGTGCGGAGTCTAATCAACGATTATGGTTCACCACAGTTCGGGCTGAGCAACCACAGCCTGACTGTCAGATTTGGACCGGGTCAATCCGACTCAACGCTCGACGAAACACGTTTCCGATCTGAAGACGACCTAGCCGAACACCTGCCGCTAGACTGCCGGCCGGAAGATGATCGGCATTCCGAAACGGACAAAACTGTTGAGCTGGTTCAGTCGTCGAGCGCGATCGATCGAAATTGGCTTCCCACCAAATAACCCTCGATTGATTTATCCGCCGATCACCTGATCGCTACTTCATTTCGGCCAGATTGCCGGTCGTTTCTCCAAAAAGGCGGTCTGTCCTTCCTGCGGTTCCGCAGTTCGATAGCACTCGGCGAACGCACGCGCTTCGGCCTCAAATTGCTCTGCGGAATTCTTGCGGCCAGCGGCCAATTCACTCAACAAGTGTTTGACCCGTCGTCGAGCCTGCGGCGCGCGAGTCAGAATCTGGAGGATGCGAGCTTCAACCGCCTCGCGGAATTGATCGGCCGGAAATACGGCGTCCACAAGTCCGATACGCAGCGCCTCATCAGCCGCGATCAACTCGCCAGTCAAGATCAGCCGCCGCGCCGCCGCAGATCCGAGCAACTGTGTCGCCCGCACGGTTCCGCCCCAACCGGGCAAGATGCCGATCGATGTTTCTGGCAACCCAATTTTCGCCCCTTCAGCCGCGAGTCGCAGATCGCAGGCGAGAGCCAGTTCCGTGCCGCCCCCCGCGCACGCGGCGTGAATCGCGCACAACGTCGTTTGCGGCAACGACTCGATCGCGCTCATCAGCCTCTGACCGCAACGCGAATCTTCGAGCCCCGTCTGTTCATTGAGCTGTCGCAATTCGTCGATGCTTGCCCCGGCAATAAACGTTCGCCCTTCCGCCGCGAACACCACGACCGATGTGGCTGACCGAGCCACCTCTTCGACAACCGTCAACAGCCGCCGCCGCGTTTCGGACGACAGCGTCTGAATCCCTTTTTCGCCTCGCAGCGTGATGCGGGCGATCGAACCGGTGGTTGTTAGTTCGATGTTGGTGACAGGGATCGTGTATTCAGTTTTCATTCGCGTGGTCTTTCTCTCCACTTGACCCGTGACTGTATCACGCTTCGCCGTTCAGCAGTCGCCCGTCGCGCATCCGCAGCACGCGGTCGTCAGGGCGAAGGAATGTTTGATCGTGCGTCACCACGATGACCGTTGTTTGATGCTGTTCGCGCAGATCACGCAGCAATCGAAACACTTCCGCACCAGTTTGACTGTCGAGTTCTCCAGTCGGCTCGTCCGCCAGCACGAGCTTCGGCCGCTTGAGCAACGCGCGAGCAATCGCCACACGCTGTTGCTCGCCGCCGGACAGTTGACTCGGCCGATGATCCAGCCGCTCGCCCAAGCCAACTTGTCGCAACAACTCGATGGCCCGATTCCGTTGTTCGTGCGACACCCCGCTGGGAAAAAACGGAACCAATACATTCTCGACGGCATCCAGGTTGTTCAGCAAATTGAAGTTCTGAAACACGAACCCAATCTGTTCACGCCGCAAAGTATCTTTCTGGCGAGCCGACAGACCGCTCAATCGCTGCCCCGCCAGAGTGATCTCACCCGATGTCGGCTCATCGAGCGCACCGAGCAATTGCAGCAGAGTGCTCTTGCCGCTTCCCGACGGCCCCAGCACAAACGCAAATGCCGCCGCTGGCAACTCAAACGAAACTCCGCGCAACGCCGCCACGTCATGCGCGCCGCGCCGATAAGTTTTCGTCACCGAATCAACCTGGATCATGTCGTTCCTCGTTGCCGCACGCATCATTGTGGTGCGACGCTCCGCGTCGCAACCCACGGCGCTGAGCGTTGTGCCACACGAAATTCACACCAGCCGCCACGCTCGCCGACACAACCATTCCGTCGTCAACAAACCAGCGAACAGTACCAGCAACTCCCAGCGAGACCACAACGGTACGATAATCGCCGCCGCCAACGGAACCGGTTGGCCAGCGGGAAGTTCATCGGGAACGCGATCCGCTTCATGTAAAGCAAAGTATCGCCCCTGAGTCCCGCGCGACGCGGCCATCAAATCGGCTTGATCAAGTCGCCGCTGCGATAACTCGCGCTGCGGCGCGGTGATTTCGAAATCCGCAACCGCTGGCGACGTCCCAAACGCTGGCTGTGACACCCAAGCGTGATATCGGCCGTTTCGCAGCCCGCGCAGTTCGCCAGTCAACAGGGAATTTGATCCCACTGCCGCCGACAGCTCGATTGTGCGCGGCGGCTCATCAGCTCGCTCCACGATCACCGTCGCTTTACCCGACGCCGGCCACTGTCGTTTGTCCAAGACCTGCAAGCGGAACCGAATCGTATCACCACGCTGATACGTTTGCCGGTCGGTCGTGAATTCCACGCCGCGCGATCCCGCCAAGTTGTCTTTGCGGCTAAGCAATCGAATCACTTGGACCCAGTATTTCGAGTAGGCCGTTCCGCTGCCGAGCGACCGCCAGCGCCAGAATTCATCGGTCGCGTGCATCCAAACTTGGCCCGCTCCGAATCGCTGTTGCACGATCACCGGCAACGGCTGCTTGTCCCCGATCCGATGCGGATGCTCGGCCAACACAGTCGCTCCCGCCTTCAACCGCGGCGCTTCGAGCAGCCAAAACAATGGCGGCAGCGCGACCGGCAATCCCGAATTCGCCTCGCGCGGCAAGTGCCGAAACAACGCGGTCGCCGTCACGCCGATCGGCGTCCAGCGCGGCACGAACGACTCACGCAGATCCGCGTCAGCAACCGGAGCACGGGCGACCTCTATATCGATCGGCACGAGCACTTCCAGCGGCGATCCACGAAACGCCAGCGGCATCTGTTCCGTTCCGGACATCAGCAACAAGCCGCCGCCAGCCCGCACGAACTCGCGAATGTTTTCCAAGATGCCGACACTCAACGCCGCAGGATTCACGTCACCCAGCAGGATCACGTCGTAGCTCGACAGCGTCTCCAACGACGTCGGAAATCGGCCACGCAACGCCTTGGCCGTGTCATCCTGCAAAGCGAATTCGAGATCAGCCTCTTGAAGCAACGTGTGCAACTCAATCGTCGGCTCGCGCTCCAGCGTGTTCTTCAACTCGCGAAATTCCCAGCGAGGCAGTCCGTCAGCCAACAAGACTTTCAGCTTCCCCTCACGCACGCGGATCGTCTGCGTCTGCTGATTATTGCTTGCGTCCGTATCACCCGGCGGAGCGGTCACCGATACGACAAACTCGCGGTCTCCCGGCTGAGTCGGCGTGTACAGCAAATCGACACTCGTCGTTTGCCCGTCCGCCGGCAGCGTGAACTGGCGCTGTGACAGCGCCGTCGACCCCGTCCGTTCTCGCATTTCGACCACAACCGATTGCTTACTGAACCCGGACGATTTGACCTTCACCGCGAAGACAATCGGATCGCCGACAAACGCGACGTCGTCCGCCGATACTTCGGCAAGCTGTACGTCGCGAGTCGGCTGATCACTTCCGAGCCCGATCACGAACAGGGGCACAAGCTGCTCGCGAGCCAACGGCACGATCGTACTCAACTTGTCGGCGTCGCCACTGCTGGCGATACCGTCGGTCAGCAGCACGATCGCCGCCGGCGGCGCGCCGCGCGAACGATTCAAAACCTGCCGCACCGCCTCCGCCGGTCGAGTGATCTCACCCAGCGGTTGCAAACGCTGCAATTCCGCCAGCACCGCACGTTCGCTGTCGACATCCATGAAACCACTGCCGACAGGCACAGCCTCGGCCGAAAACCGCTCGATCCGAACACGATGACGCTGCCGTAATCGACGCAGCCATACTCCGTCATCATGCGTCAGGATTCGCCGAGCCAGCTCAAATCGTTCGGCATCGCTTCCACCTGTCAATCCAAGTCGCTGTGACAAAAACTGCTGATCCCCTTCGATGCGATACGCATCGCGCAGGCCCATGCTGGCTGAATCGTCCAGCAACACTACGATCTGTGGCAACGCGGTTCGCTCCACCGAAATACTGACTTCCGATAGCATCAACAGCACCAAACTCAGCGACAAACACCGCAAGCCAACGAGCCATATCCGTCTCGAACGCGTCACGCTGCGAGCGTCTCGCCGATAAAATTCCAGCACCAAGACGATCGCCATCGCGATCAACAACCAGCCAACCGCATTCGGCCAACTGTCCGGCCAAGGACTCCTCCCCGTGAATTGCCACTGAGTCAACTGCCCCGGCTCGGCCGAAGGCAAGCCGAGGTACCGTTCCAGCCATTGTTGAAAGATTGAAAGCACGGCAAGTTCAGCCCCTAGCACAGGCGGCTCGCCTGTGATTTCTTCGGAGGACCAGCGCAAAGAAATCACCTGCTCCGCGCTTTCAAATTCCGCTGTGGAAATTCTGCCACTGCTGACTTGTAGCGCACGCGGCTCGCGTGCGACAGTTCGCCGCGTGAGCCGATGACTCACGATTCACACCTCGCACGCGAGCCGCGTGTACCACGCCTCCGCAAAGGGACTTTGATGCGTCGTTTCTGGTCCAACTACGTCGAACGTCATTTGCACCCGGCCAACCGGTTCTTCCACCTGATCGGTCTGCCAGTCACGTTCGTCTTGCCGATTCATTTTTTGGTGTGGCACTACCCGGCGATCTGGGCGCTGTACGCCTTCGTGATCGGCTATTTTCTGCAATTCATCGGCCACGCCATCGAAGGGAACGACGCAGGCGAATGGATACTGATCAAACGCTGGCTCGGTTGGCCTTACATGGAATTCGGCCCCGGGCATCCGTCACGAGCGAAACCGCCAAGCACTCCGCCGGTTCCGTAGCATATCCGCTTGTTGCTCCGCGACCCGACATCTAAACTCCGCTCGGAGAGATGGCAGAGCGGTTGAATGCACCGGTCTTGAAAACCGGCGTGCCCGTAAGGGTACCGGGGGTTCGAATCCCCCTCTCTCCGCTTTATCAATCGCAATCAGGCAGCCGCAGCCGTCGTCAAACACCTTAGTTTGATGAGGGTTGCGGCTGTCGGCGTTTGGGAGCGGTTCCTCGGCCCTGTGAGCAGTGTCTGGTGTCGTTTTTGGCGACGCAGATTCAGGCGAGGCGCCCGCACTTTGATTTGACGCAGCCCAGTGGTAGCGGTCGTGACACCCCTGCCGATTGCGACTTGGTCGGTTTGGCAGACTTTTACGACATTCGCCCAGCCACGCTGCAATTGGCGACCGTTATCCGACGATAGACCTACTCTGAACAAGCAGAAATCGCCGTTCCATAATTTCCGTGGAGCGGAGTCGCTGTCGCGAGTAAAGTGGCGGTCTCTCGGCGCGGCTGAATCGATTCCTGCCGCCGTCCAACCCCGATGAGCAAGGTCTTGTGCGATGAGTGACTCGCAGCGTCCCAACCCGAATTCCAATCCCGACTCGAAGTTGCCGTCTGACAATCAGCCAGATGACGAGTTCGTGCTGCCATTCGATCCGTCCGATAGCTCCGAAGCCGCGATCCCATTGGATGATGAAGCCGTCATCGAATTGGGAAGTCGGGACGACATCGATATCCCCGATGAATGGCTGGCGTCGGGAGACGCCGTGGCCGTCGATTCCCAAGCGGGTGATGCTCAACCGCCAATGGCCAGTGATGACGAGATCTACGTCTTCTCGTCGCAAGCCGGCATGGATTCCGAAGCAGGCGAGGAAATGCTGTCCGACTCAGGCACGGATCTGATCTCCGGTTCTAACGCGGGAATGAACTCGGATGCTCCAATCGAGATTGTCGACGAGGTTGAGGATGACGACGCTCCGATTGCGCTGGATGACGAGGATGAAGACGACGATGCTCCTATCTCGCTCGTCGATGAGGACGATGTCGACGACGATGACATGGCGGTCGCATTAGACAGTCAGGACGACATTGATATCCCCGATGATTGGTTGGCGTCCGGTGACGCCGTGGCCGTCGAACCCGAATCCGCCGACAGTCACTCAGAATCGGCGTCTGGCCACAGCCAATCGCCGATGGCCAGTGATGACGCGGTTTATGTGTATTCCTCGCAAGCCGGCATGGATTCCGAAGCCGAGTCCGCAATGGGCGAGGAAAAGCGGTCGGAATCTGGCACGGATTTCATCGCCGATTCCAGCGACGGAATGGACTTGGATGCTCCGATCGCAATCGTCGATGAGGACGATGTCGACGACGATGAAAAGGTGGTGGCAATAGGCAGCCAGGGCGACATTGACATCCCGGATGAATGGCTGGCGTCGGGCGACGCGGTGGCCGTCGATTCTCAGGCAGGCGATAGTCAATCGCCGATGGCCAGTGATGACGCGATTTATGTGTATTCGTCCCAGGCTGGAATGGAGCCGGAAGCGGAGTCCGCATCGGGTGCCGAAATGCTGTCCGACTCCGGCACGGATTTGATTGATGACTTCAGCGACGGAATGGAGTCGGATGCTCCGATCGCGATCGTCGACGAGGACGATGCCGACGACGATGACAATGTGGTTGATTCCGAAGCGGAGTCCGCATTGGGCGAGGAAATGCTGTCGGACTCCGGCACGGAATTGGTAGCTGACTCGAGTGCCGGAATGGAATCGGACGCTCCGATCTCGCTCGAAAACGAGGATGAAGTCGAGGATGACAATGCGCCGATCGCGGTCGTCGACGAGAACGACGAAGATGAAGCTGATGATGCATTGGTGATGGAGAGTCAGGATGTCGTTGACATCCCGGCCGAATGGCTGGAGTCGGGTGACGCCGTCGCTGTCGAGCCTCAATCCGGCCAAAGTTCGTCTCACATGAGGAGTTCCGACGCGGTCTACACGTATTCGTCTCGGGCGGGAACCGATTCGGAGGCGGAGTCCGGATCGGACGCAGAGATGCAGTCGGATTCTGGCACGGATAAGGCGGATCGCGGGTTGAACGTTCTGTTCGGGACCAGTGCCGACTTGGGAACGAAGTCGGATTCCGACGTCTTGCTGTACAACGGCAACATCGTGAATGCTGGCGATTCGGCGGCAGCATCGGATTCGGGATCGGTGTCCGATTCGGGCGTGGTCGTTTCCGATTCGAACGCATACGACAAGACGATGCAGAGTGATGACTTCGAGGAGATGGCCGGCGCGAGCAGTGTCTCCGACTCAGCTACGCTGTCGGACTCTGGATCTGTTTCGGATTCTGCGATGTTGTCGGATTCGGGGTACGTCTCAGGTTCCGGATCGGGCTCCGGGGCCGGTCCGTCCGCGGACTTCGACAAGACGATGCAAAGCGATGATTTCGAGATGATGGGGAGCGGCAGCGGCGTGTCGAGTTCGGCGGACTCCGAAATTCTGTCGGATTCGGGATCAGGAGCGATCGCCGACTACGACAAGACGATGCAGAGCGATGATTACGAGGCGGCCAATCAGGAAGAATTCGGCAAGACGATTCAGATCGACGAATTCGAGGGAAACGCACCGCGCGGTTGGCTCGGCGGCGGCGATGATGAATACGGCAAGACGATGATGGCCGAAGAGTTCGCGATGCCGGGAGCGGACGCCAGCGGTGACATGTTCGGCAAGACGATGCAGAGCGACGGCGGGTCGAGCGGCGCGGGCTGGGACGCCGCTCAAACGATGATGGACGACAAGGGCGGCAATGCTGATGACGGAAGCCGCACAGTCGTGCTCGACGACGACGGCATCCAGAAACCGTTGGCCGAGGCAACAATCGCACAGAATCTACCACCTCGTGTTCCGACGCAGGACGGTGCTACACGCTGGGAGGGTGGACGAACCTCGGGGATGGCAACGAGTGCCCCCGGCATGGGGATCGGAAGTGGCCGCGAGGCACTTGCTGTGGCAGCACGATCCGTGTCGGGAATGAGCTACGGCGATGAAACGTTTGGCGATTACCGGCTGGTCAAGCAGCTTGGCGAAGGGGGCATGGGTGTCGTGTACGTGGCGAAGCAATCGTCACTGGCACGCGACGTCGTCTTCAAAACGCTCAAGCCGATGGCACCCGATCAGCAAGAGAAACTCAAGTCGGAAGGACGGTACAAGTCGATCATCGATCATCGGACGAAGATGTTCTTGTCCGAAGCGGTCGTGACCGCCGATCTGTTTCACCCGAACATCGTGCCGATCTACGAGCTGGGCGAAGCTCCGGACGGGTCACTGTTTTACGCGATGAAATGGGTCCGCGGTGAACCGTGGCACAAACAATTCAAAGACATGACGTTGGAGGACAACCTCGACGTCTTGATGAAGGTGTCGGATGCAATCGCGTTTGCTCATGCGCGGCAGATCGTCAATCGCGACCTGAAGCCGGAAAACGTGATGCTTGGCGAGTTCGGCGAAGTGATCGTGCTGGACTGGGGTTTGGCGTTGCCGTTTGGCGACGCGGAGAAACGCTTGCCGGTCGCACTGACAGCGGGACTTGGTTCGGGTACGCCCGCGTACATGCCTCCGGAATTGATCACCGGGCCGCTGAGCTCGATTGGCCCATCAGCCGACATTTATCTGCTGGGTGCCATGTTGTTTGAACTGGTGACGGGCGTCCCGCCTCACGAGTTCAACATGCCGGCGCAAAGTTCGGCTCGCCAAAAGATGGCCGAGGTGCGGCGAATCGTCAGCGAAAACATCATTCGACCGGCTGATGAACTGCTCACACGCTACGAGGTCAAGCATCGAGTTGTGATGGACAACGAAATCCGCACGACCGAGCATCGGGGCGAGTTGATCGACATCTGCATGAAGGCGATGGCCACGAAGCCGCAAGATCGCTATCACAACGTTCAGCAATTCCAACAGGCACTCCGCGAATACGAAAAGCACGCAGCCAGTCGCATGTTGAGCGCGCGGGCCACGGAGATGACTTCAGAGTCGGCTCCGGTAGCTCAAGCGGCGGGATTGCACGGTTACACGCGGTATCAAAACTCGCTGGCGCTGTATCAAGAATCACTGCGTGAGTGGTCTGGCAATGCGGACGCTCGCGACGGGCTGACGCAAACGCAGCACGACTTTGCGGAATTGGCTTTGACGAACGGCGACTATGACCTCGGTCTGTCGGTGCTCGACACGAATGCCGAATCGCACGCTGAGCCGCGGACGAAATTGCTCGCCGCCAAGAAAGACCGTGAAGGTCACGCCAAGCGGATGAAGATGCTGAAGGCGGCGGCGATTGCATTGTTGTGTATGTTCGGCGTGGTGAGCGCGGTCGCGGCGCGGTTTCAGTTCAATCTGAAGGCGGCGGTGCAACTGGCGAACAAGGCGGCGGAAGACGCGAAGGTCGCTGATCAAAAGGCGACGGAAGCCGATCAAAAGGCAAAGGAAGCTGAGGGGAAGGCAGAAGTCGCCGAAGTGAAGACCAAGGAGGCGGAAGTCGCATTTGTGAAGGCGAACGAAGCAAAGACTGAGGCCGAACAAAAACAAGCGGAAGCCGAAGAAAACAAAAAGGTCGCCGAGAAGAATTTGGTCAAAGCCAAAGATGACTTGATGTTGGCCGGGACCAAATTGAAGGAGGCTGACGAACAGCTCGTCGCCGCAGATGAGAAGTTGGTTAAGGCCAATGAGAAGACGACCGATGCGATGAAGCAGCAGAAGGTCGCGGAAGAGAAAGTCAAAGAGGCGGACACGAAACTGGTGGTCGCCAACAAGAGCTTGGAAACAGCCGAAGAGAAACTCGTTGCGGCGTCGGAGCGCGTGTCCGACGCGAGTTATCACGCTGGCTTGGCCGATGCGGATCGGCACGTTCGCGAAGGGCGATATCCCGACGCTCGCAAGAAGCTGGCCGAACTCAAGAAGAGCTATGCCGAACGCTGTAAAGTCGAATGGCAACTGCTGTGGGATACGGTCGAGGAAGGTCAGGCGGTATCGCTCAGCCGACCGATCGAGGCGTTGGGATTGAGTCGCGACGGGCGCGTGCTGGCAGCAGTCGAGAACGACGGAACGATCGTCGTTTGGTCGGTCGATGAAGCCGGACTGATCGACGAAGAAAAATCGCGGCGGCTGAATCACGGTGCTCGACCACGAACGGTAGTCGTGTCGCCAAGCGGTCGGTTGATTGCGGTCGCGGGCGATACGGGAGCGATTCAGATTTGGGCGGTTGAAGAAAGTCGCGCGATTACGGAGCTGAGCGGACACGTTAATGGCGTGAATGCACTTCAATTTTCCGCCGATGAAACGCGATTGGTCTCCGGCGGCGACGATCGGTCGCTGCGCGTTTGGGATCTCGCGACCGGACGCGAATTGGCGTCGGTCAAATGTTTGTACGCGGTGCAATGCCTGGATTGGTCGCCCAACGGCCAGACGCTCGTCGCCGGTACGGGCACGTCCGATGAAGTACACGGTATGGCTTACGCTTGGGAAGTGGCGTCGAATGCGGAGTCCGTCGCGTTGAAAGAGATTCGCCGGTTTCAAGCCCCGCCGTCCGGCACGGTGAAACAGAATCGCAGCGTCGTGTCGATCGCGCTGTCGAGCGATGGTCAGTATGTGGCTTGCAACGGTCCCGCGTCGGAGTTGTTTCTGTTTCGTGTTCGCAAATCGACGGGCGACGTTTTGAAGACGCTCAAAGTCACGGACTCCGCAGTTCGTGTCGGGCAACACTCGAAGCGAGTTGAACGAGTCCGTTCGCTGGCTTTCTCGACCGACGGTTCGCGACTTATCGCCGGTGGTGACGACGGCACAATTTCGATTTGGGATCGCGCGAAGTCTGACGGCGCGGCCGCCGCACTACCTCGATTCGATCGCGGTCTGATTCTGTACGGTCACAGTGGTCCGGTTCGATCGTGCCGCATCATGCCTCAATCACCCGATCGAGTGATCTCTGCCAGCTACGATCAACACGTTTGGGTCTGGAATTTGAAGACGTATCCGAATTCCCGAAAATGGCTCGATCAGACGACCGCAGCCGACGATCAGAAAGCCGCCATCATCCGCCCGGAACTCGATTGGCTATTCGCTTCCACTGAGTCTTTTGAAGTGGAACAACAACGATCCGTGATCAAACCTCAGCAGTCGCCCGCTTTTTTTTTCGATTCTGCGGGATTAGGTGAACGGGGTGGCGTCAGCTCCCCGGTGGTTTTCTCAACGGCAAACCAGGGGGCTGACTGCGCCCCGTTCGCCAAAAACAGCCGCGACGTCGCGTGGCTCGATCAGCAGAAGCCGGCCGGCGCGAAGTCTCCTGTACGGATTGTTACCGGGCATACGGACTCGGTGTTGTCGGCGTCGTTTCGTCGCGACGGGTTGCGTGTGCTGACAAGTTCTCGTGATCAGACCGCTCGCGTTTGGGACACTCAATCCGGGAAACCGATCCGGGCGGAAGACGGAGCGGTCCTGTTTGCCGACAATCTGCTGAAAGAAGGTCATGAGTACGACGTCTTCTCGACATTGATCTTCCCGAACGCCGAACGGCTGTTGACGAGCAGCTTCGATGGCACGATGCGAATTTGGGATGCACGGGTCGAGCCACAAAACTCCGCTGGTCGCGAACTGGCCACGTTGCCGCAGACAGGCATGTTCGGCGTTGTGAACATTTCGCGCGACGGTGAATGGATCGTGACTGCGGGTCGAGGCAATGCGGCTCAATTGTGGAAATTGTCCGACGTGCTGACGCAACGGCATCCGCAACCTGCACGCGTGTTCGATGGACAACATCGGTTTCGTGTGACCGCCGTGACGATCTCGCCAGACAACCGCGTCGTGCTGACGGCCGATCGCGAAGGAAACGTGATCGTGTGGTCGGCCGAGAGCGGCGATGTGATCGGACGCAAGCGAGCCGCTCATGGTGGCGAAGTGACGAAGGTCGTGTTCTTGAAAGACGGCTCGCAATTACTCACGGCAGGTGTCGATCGTCGCGCGGTGCTGTGGAACGTCGTGCGAGCCGATGCGGAAGTTAGCTTGCAATCGGTGAAGCGATTCGAACACGACGGCATGATCGTCAACTTGTCGCTTAGTCCGAATGAAGATCGATTTCTGAGTGTTGCTCGCAAAGGGGACAAGGCGGCGGCAGCACGTGCTAAAGCGGCAGCGGCAGATAAGCTCAAAGTCAAAGCGGTCGGGACGAAGTCTCAGCCGACGGCGTCGCTGACGACTTTGACTTTGTGGACTCTGGCCGACGGCGCGGCGCGAGTGATTGAATTGCCGCCGATCGCTGCGTCCGAAACGGCTGAGTTGACGAATCGCGGCAATGTGTCTTCGTCGTGGAACGTGGACGGCAAACAAGCGATCGTGACGACGGCAGACGGCCTGTTGCACTTGTTCGATGCGGACGCTGGTCGCTTCACGCAGACGTTGGAAATCAACGAATTGGGTTCAGGTGGTAATCGCCTGCGAGCCGTCTCGGCGATGTTTACGCCGCAGGAATCGCCGCCTCGGCATGTCGTGACGCAATCGCAAAATGGCGTGACTCTGTGGCGTTTGGCGGACGGATCGAAGCTGACGACATTTCGCCCGCAAGGGATTTTGTTTTCAGCCAGCTATTCTTCGGACGGCAAGGTCGTTGCAACTGGTGGTCAATCGTTGCGGTTGTTTGATGCGGACGAAGCCAGTCCCCGGTTTGGCCGGTCGCTGCACAAGATTGAATCGCCGCACGGCGGGATCGTGACAAGCGTCGAGTTCTCGCCGGTCGAGAATTCACAGCGATTCGTAACGACCAGTTGGGACGGCACCGCGAAAGTCTGGGAGTGGCAACCGGCCGATCAGAACGCGCGGCAGTTGCATCTGCTCGCGGGACACGACGGCCCGGTCCGCTTCGGAACATGGTCACCCGACGGTCGGCGGATTCTGACAGTCGGTCACGATGCCCGTCCGCGCGTATGGACGTTCGCCGATGACGCGGCCGCGCCAACTTCTGTTGAGTTGCCGATGGCCGAAGATCGTGACTTCGATCAACTGTGCGGCGCGTTTTCCTGGGATGGCCAATTCGTGGCGGTCGGTGGCCGAGATGTCTCGACGCAAGAAAGTCTGGGCTGGATTTGGAAACTCGCAACAGACGCGGATCAGCCCGCCGTTTTGCATGCGACAGTTCGCGGCCATGGATTAGGCGGGATCAACGCGGTCGCGTTTCATCCGCTCGACGACCGCTTGCTCACGGCCGGGACGGACGGCACCGCGCGCTTGTGGGATTGGCAAAAGAACCGCAAGCCCGGCGATGAAGGAGTGCTTGATGCCGTTTACTTGTTGTCATTGACGCGCCCCGGCGAAGCGACGACGCATCGCGGCCCGGTCACCTCGCTGCGGATCACGCCCGACGGAAAGATCGCAACCGCCAGCGCCGACGGAACGGCTCTGATTTGGCTGATCTCGCGTCCCGCCGCGCTGCCCAAGGTTGAAGGTTGAGTTCGTTGTGGCGCACGCGGCTCGCGTGCGTCAAAAGCGATGTTGGCAACTAGATACCATTTGGTACAATCTGCCGGCGGGAGGTTAGCCGATGTGGATCGAACAGATCGTTTGGGATTTGGATGACGATCCGGATGGCAACGTTCAGCACATCACCGAGCATGATTTAACTGTCGATGAGGTCGAAGACGTTCTGTACGCCGCGGAAGAAGTGCTGGCCAGTCATTCGTCCGGCCGACCGATCACCTTTGGCGAGACGCGGACTGGCCGATACATCGCTGTTGTGTTCGACATCATTGATGAAGATCCGTTGGCCGTGTATCCGGTCACGGCTTACGAAACCGAACAGTAAAGGTAGGTCCGCAACATGCCCGAACGCATTCGTCGTCAGCACAAGCTGAAGCCCGAAGAAGCCGCGCGACTCCGCGCCGTGCGAGCTGAGTTCAAGGACAAACCGTCGCCAGCCAAACTTCTGCAATCGGGCGAGTACGCCGGCCCGATGAGTTTGGAAGAATACCTGAGCTGGCGGAAAGGGGCCGGTGAAGCCCCGCTGACGAAACAACTACAAGCCGCCATCGCCTCCACCGAGCAGTCGCTGTACTCGATTGCCCAAGGGAGCGGCATCGCGGCTCCGGTGCTCCAGAGGTTCGTGAATGGCGAACGCGGGATCACACTCGATACGGCCGGAAAGCTCGCCGCATATTTGGGGTTGTCGTTGTTGCCGGAAACACGCGGCAAGATGTGAAACGTTCGGCTCTGATTCACATGTCGTGGAACGCTCGCCCTCGCTGACGCTTCGGGTTAGTGTGCGCGGACAACACTCATCGCACGCGAGCCGCGTGCGCCACAGGGAGCGCAACCATGAACCGACAACGCAGTCACCGGCAGTTTCAACGAGCACTTCAATCAATCCCCGGAGGCGTGAATAGCCCGGCTCGCGCGTTTGGGGCGGTCGGGGGTGAGCCGTTGTTCATTCAGCGAGGCGAGGGACAGTTTCTCGTCGATGTGGACGGCAATTATTTGCTCGATTTTGTCGGCTCGTGGGGGCCGCACATTTTGGGACATCGGCATCCGGCCGTGATCACAGCCATTGAAAGCGCGCTCTCGCGCGGCACCAGCTTCGGCGCGCCGACAGAACTCGAATCGGAATTGGCCGAGCTGGTGATTCAGCTTGTGCCGTCGATCGAACGAGTCCGGTTTGTCAGCTCCGGGACCGAAGCGACAATGAGCGCGATTCGAGTCGCTCGCGGATTCACGGGGCGAGACAAGATCATCAAGTTCGTTGGCTGCTACCACGGGCATGTCGATGCGCTGCTGGTCAAAGCCGGCAGCGGCGCACTGACGCTCGGCGTGCCGTCGAGTCCCGGAGTTCCAGCCGGCTGCACGGCCGACACGATCGCTTTGGAGTTCAACGATCCGCAAGCACTGGACGACACGTTCGCGAAGTTGGGCGATCAATTGGCGGCGGTGATCTTGGAACCGGTCGTCGGCAACATGGGAGTCGTGCGGCCTCAACCGGGATTCCTCGAAACGTGTCGCGAGCTGTGTTCAAAGCACGGCACGGTGCTGATCTTTGACGAAGTGATGACCGGCTTTCGCGTGTCGATGGGGGGTGCTCAAGGTCTGTTTGGGATCAAGCCGGACCTGACGACGTTCGGAAAGATCATCGGTGGTGGGTTGCCGGTCGGAGCGTATGGCGGGCGAGCGGACATCATGGCGAAGGTCTCGCCGGTCGGACCCGTCTATCAGGCGGGGACGCTATCGGGAAATCCGCTGGCAATGGCGAGTGGCCTCGCGACGCTGACGACGCTACGAGACACGTCTCCGTATGCGTCGCTCGCAGCAAAAACGGAAAGGCTGGTTCGTGGACTGAGCGATGCCGCGCAAGTCGCCGGCATCGAGCACACGGTGCCGCATGTCGGCAGCATGTTCACGTTGTTCTTCAACCCGGATGTGGTGACTAACAACACGATCGCTGGCCGTAGCGACACGAAACTCTTCGCTCGATATTTCTGGGGGATGATTGAACGCGGCGTCTACTTGCCGTGCAGCCAGTTCGAGGCGAATTTCGTCTCGACCGCACACACTGAGACAGATATCGACACCACAATCGCCGCTGCACGGGATGCGCTGAATTCGCTCTGACGGCCGATCACGGGAACTGAAACTCGTGGGCGATTATCTCGCCGAAGCGAGGAAGTTGCGTTTGGTTAGAACGGGGAGAAGTTCGGCGAAGTTGTTGTTAATGCCGTTGGCTCCGGCGGTCAGTGTGACGGCGTCGATTTGATTGTCTGACGCGGATGAGTTGACGCCGCCAAGCGAGCCGAGTGAGTCGGTGCCTGACAAGAAATTGGCCGGTTGGGTTTGCACGATGCGAAAGCGGCCGGGACGCAAGTTGCCAAAGCGGTATTCACCGGTGGCACTCGTTTGCTGTGTGATGGCTGGGCCGGTCGCGATGCCAGCGTTGTTGATGGGGATCAGCGAGATAGTCACATCGGACAACGTTGTGTCGTTGCCGTTGAATGTGCCGTCAGTGTTGCGGTCGACAAAGACAAGGCCAGCGATTGATGCGAGTGGTTGGACCGTCGTGACGGCGGAGGCGGTGTTGTTCGCGGTGTTGGCTTCGGTTTGAGTGGCGGTCACAGTCGCCGTATTCGTCACGTTGCCGCTGGCCGTGGTTGCCGTTCGTACAATGAGCGTGATTGTGGCCGAAGCACCGCGGGCGAGCGTGCCGAGTTGGGCGGTGAAGGTTCCAGCGGAATGGCTAATCGCCCCCTGACTTGAGGCACCGGAGACGAAGGTCAGTCCGGCGGGAATATCGTCGGACAACACGATACCAGTGGCGGCTGACGGGCCGTTGTTGGTGACGGTCATTGTGTAGTTGATGGTTTCGCCGGCGAAGATCGGATCGACGAGGTCGGCCTTGGTGATGACGAGATCGACGATCGGGCGGACTGTTGTGACAGCGCTGGCAACGTTGTTGGCCAAGTTGGTTTCCGTTTGATTGACGGCCACCGTGGCGGTGTTGGTCAGCGTGCCGGTCACGGAGTTTCCGACGTTGACGAGCAGCGTCACTGTGGCGGTGCCGCTGTTGGCCAGCGTCCCCAGATTGATTGTCACCGTGCCATTGCTGTGGCTGACAAGTCCTTGCGTCGAGCTGCCAGAGACGAATGTCACACCAGCAGGCAAGAGGTCGGAAACGGTCACTCCCGTGGCGGTCGAGGGGCCGTTGTTGGTGACCGTCATGGAATAGGTCAACACACCGCCAGCATTGACCGGATCAGGGCTGTCGTTCTTGGTGATCGCGACGTCCACGACTGGGGTCACGGTTGTTGGGATTTTTGATTTGTTGTTGTTCGGATCGGGATCTGGTTCGTTGCCGGTGACGGTCGCTTCGTTTTCGAGCGGACCGAGGGTTGTTCCGGCGACGGTGACGATCACGATCACTGTGGAGGTCGCTCCGCTGGCAAGCGTGCCGAGGTTGGCCGTCACGTTTCCGGCGGCGTTCGATGCCGTCCCTTGGCTGGGAACTGCCGAGACGAATGTGACACCGGCTGGCAGTGGGTCGGACAACGTGACCCCGGTAGCAGTCGAGGGCCCGTTGTTCGTGATCCTGATTGTGTAGGTCAATTGGCTGCCGGCGAGTACTGGGTCGGGGGTGTCGGTCTTGATCACCGCGAGATCGGTTGAGGCGATAATCGTTGTCGGTTCGGTGTCCGTGTTGTTCGCCGGATTGGAGTCGGTTTCGGTGACAGTCACGGTCGCGGTGTTGGACAACGATCCGCGAGCGGTCGGACTGACGGTCCCGACCAGAGTAATCGTTGCCGAGGCGCCGCTGGCGAGCGTACCGACATTGGCTGTGACAGTGCCGTTCGATTGGCTAACCGTTCCTCGGCTGGAGGATCCAGAAACAAACGTGAGATTGGCCGGCAAAGGGTCATTAACGGTGACTCCGGTCGCGGTGGACGGACCGTTGTTCGTCACGACCAGCGTGTAAGTCAGTGTCTGACCCGCGACGACGGGATCGGGCGAATCGGCTTTCGTAATCAGCACATCAACAAGCGGATTGACGAGCGTGGTTTCGGTGTCGGCGTTGTTGGCCGGATTCGTCTCGGTTTCCGAGGCAGACACGGTCGCGGTGTTTGTCAGCAGACCGACTGTCGTCGGCAAGACATGTGTGATGACGGTGATCGTGGCGGTCGCACCGCTGACCAAAGTTCCGAGCGACGCCGTGATGTTTTGTCCGGCGGCAGTGATCGAACCTTGAGTGGCTGATCCCGAAGTGAATGTAATCCCAGCGGGAAGCGGGTCGGTGACGATTACTCCGGTTGCGGTTGAGGGGCCGTTGTTCGTTACGAACAGCGTGTAAGTCAATGTTCCATTGGCGAAGACCGGATCGATGTCGTCCGCTTTGGTGATGGTCAGATCCACGACCGGGGTCACGGTGGTTGGTTGGATCGCCCGATTGTTCGCGGGGTTGGTTTCGGTTTGCGATGCAGTCACATTCGCAGTGTTCGTGATCGTACCTTGAGAACTTGCTGCGACGGCGACGGTGACGATGATCGTCGCCTGACCGCCGTTGGCCAGCGAACCGAGATTGGCCGAGACGACGCCGGCTGCGTGGCTCACGGTCCCTTGGCTGGGAACGGCCGAGACAAACGTGACTTCAGCGGGAAGTGTGTCAGTCACAGAAACGCCGGTGGCTCCGGAGGGGCCGTTGTTGGTGATCAGCAACGTGTAAGTCAGAGTGGCTCCGGCGTTGACGGGGTCGGGCGAATCGGTCTTGGTGATCGTGAGATCGACGACCGGGACAATCGTGGTCGGCTCGGAATCGGTGTTGTTGGCGTTGTTGAGTTCTCGTTCGTTGGAAGTGACGGTCGCGGTGTTCGTGACGGTTCCCGATGTGGCCGCGTTGGCCGTGACATTGATCGTGATGGTCGCTGTCACACCGCTCGCAAGTGTGCCAAGGTTGCCGGCCAGATTGTTGCCGATGTTCGTGATGCTGCCGTGGCTGGTGTTCGCAGAAACGAAAGTCAGCCCGGCGGGAATCGAATCGGCAAGCGTGACACCGGTCGCGGTCGAAGGTCCGTTGTTCGTGATTGAGACCGTGTACGAGAACGCGGCCCCGGCGTTGACCGGATCGGGGTTGTCAGTCTTCACGAGCAACAGATCGACCACCGGGACGATCGTGGTCGGTTCGGTCGCTCGGTTGTTGGCCGTGTTGGTTTCAAATTCGTTGGCCGTGACGTTGGCCGTGTTCGTGACCGTGCCGCTGGCGGACGCATTCGCGGTGACGTTGAACGTGATCGTCGCGGTCGCTCCACTGACCAGCGTGCCAAGATTCGTCGTCACGTTATTGCCAACATTCGTGGTCGATCCTTGGCTGGTCGTCGCCGAAACGAACGTGATCCCGGCGGGGAGCGGATCAGTCAGCGTGACTCCGGTGGCAGTCGAAGGCCCGTTGTTCGTGACGGTGACCGTGTACGCGAACGCCGCCCCGGCATCGACCGGATCGACGGTATCGGCCTTCGTCACGACCAGATCAACGATTGGACGCACCGTAGTCGGAGCTTCGGCTCGATTGTTCGCGGCATTCAATTCCGTCTCGTTGCCGATGACAGTCGTGACGTTGGTGATCGTGCCTCGCGTGGAGTTGGCCACATTCACGAGCAGCGTCAACGTCGCTGTCGCGCCGTTCGCGAGCATTCCGACATTCGCCGTCACGACGCCCGTCGCGTGATTGAACGATCCTTGAGTCGTTGATCCCGACGCAAACGTCACGCCCGCCGGCAGCGTGTCGGAAATGACGACGCCCGTGGCGGTCGAAGGCCCGTCGTTGGTGACGAGGATCGTATATGTCAACACGCCCCCCGCATCGACCGGATCGGGCGTGTCAGACTTCACAATCCGCAGGTCGATGACCGGCGTGACTGCGGTCGGCTCGATGTCAGAGTTGTTGAGCAGGTTCGTGTCGAATTCGTTGGCCGTGACCGAAGCGTTGTTGGTGATCGTCCCGGTCGTGCCGTTGGCCACGTTGACCGTCAACGTGATCGTCGCCGTCGCGCCGCTCGCGAGCGTGCCGAGATTGCCCGTCACCGTGTTGCCGTTCGCGGAGACTGTCCCCTGGCTGGCGGTTCCGCTGGCGAACGACACACCGGCCGGCAACGGGTCCGTGACCGTGACTCCGCTGGCCGGTTCGGGACCGTTGTTGGTGATTGTCAGCGTGTAAGTCAGTTGCGATCCCGCATTGACCGGATCAGGACTGTCGGTCTTCGTAATCTGCACGTCGATCGGCTGAAAGAACCCGAAGTCCACGGTCAGGTTCGAGTCGCTGCTCGCATCGCCATCATTCGTCGGTTCGGCATTCGCCGACAGCGTGATCGCTTGGCTGACGACCCCTTGGCTCGCAAGTGGATCACCGTTGTCATCAAGATTACTCGTGTTGTTGTCGGGATCGGGAGTCGGCTGATTCCCGGTGCTGCTGGTCGAAACATCAATTAACGCACCGTTGCCGAAAAAGTTCGAGGGCGCGATCCGCAGCACATAGTCACCCGGAAGCAAATTGTCGAAACGATAATTGCCCGTTCCGTCGGTCGTGTCGGTTGCTTGAAGCTGATCGACGCCCGGCGTGAAGGCATTATTTCCGTCCGTGTCCTCGTACAGTTCGACGCCAACATTCGGGATTCCCGTTTCGGTCCCCGAATCAAGCTGTCCATTGTTGTTGGCATCATTGAAGACCAGATCGCCGACCGACAGCGGTTCAAAGTTGGCAAAGTTCGCCGCCTCAACGGTTGGCCCGTGAGCCGCAATGATGTCCACGGTGGCTTGGGCTTCAATGACACCCAAGATTTTGACCTCGATCGCCCCGACGCTCTTAAAGTTTGCCGGAGCCACCGCCGTCGTCCCTTGTGTCAACGAACTGAAATTGATCAAAGTGTCGTCCAACGCCGCTACGTTCAGCAGAGGAACGGACACTTCCGAGAAACTGGTTGAGTTCGTGTAGATCCTTAGCAGCGCGATAACACCAGTGTGATCGGCGCGAGCCCTCAAGTGCAGTCCGATACTGTTCCCGCCGTCGGTAAGATCAATGCCGCCGAGTCCGGTCGCGTTCAATATCGTCGCGTTTCCGTCAACTCCGTCCCAAGTGATCGTCACGTTCCCCGACGCGTTGGCGTTGGAGTTGAACGCCAACATCCCGACCACGTCATCGTTCACATTGACACCGATGCTGCTGGACAGCGACGTGCGTTGCAAAAGAATATCCCGCTCGCCACCAATCGCACCGGCTGCGGCAACCGATGACGAAACGGTGGGATTCGCGTTATTGGCGCTCAGCGATTGTCCCCCTGCTGGCGACGAAAAGTCGTCGATCATCGTCCCCGCCACACCGAACACATCCGTCGCATCCAGATCAAACGTGACGACGTCTTCGCCCGGACGTTGCATCAGCCCGGCGATCGGTTGCTGTCGAGCGAAGTAACGCCCTTCCGCTAGCGAATCGAACCGATACGTTCCCGTCAGGTCGGTTGCATCGTTACCGATCAACGTGTCGTCCCCAACGCCATTGTCGAATGTGCCGTTGCCGCCGTCTCGGTACAACTCAACCGTCGCCGCTTGGCGAACATCATCGATCGTCAGACCGTTATCCGTCAGGTCGTCGTATACGACTCCCTGGATGGCCCCCAAATTGGTGATCGTCATTAACGCTCGGGACTCAAGGCGTTCCGTCTGCTTCAGTCGGCCCGAGGTCCGCTGGACGCGATGCGCATGCGACCGAGTCCGGCTCGACCATACAGATAACCAACGCTGCATCGTCCGACGAAATAGGTTCAGCATCCTGCCCCCAACTATGTTTTGTTTTGCCTGCGGTCGTGGATCGACTGGCGAATCGGTGACATTCGCGACATCGCGCGAGTCACCAATCCAGCGTCAGACCAATCGACAACCCTTGAGCCACATATCGCGATTCGTGGAAATCAAACTGTGGCCGAGCTGGTCCGGCGATCGGCAGTGTCTGCGGTGGAATCAGATTCGGATTCACCACCGGATCGATCTGGTCGCCGGAACGCACGACCTCCGGCCAAACAATCAGCCGATAGCCGACGCTGAGCCGCAGTTCCTTCCAAAAGTGATACCCGAGCGAAACGCCAAACTGCGGTATCGCTGCGAACTGCTCGCGCCGATGCACACCGATGTTCGTCGTTTGAGCCAATAGCCCGCCAACGTCATTCATCGCGGCAAATCCCGGAAGTTGCGAAATCGTACGACCGTCAATCGTCACCGTTTGATAATTCGTGCCGAACGCCACACTTCCGTCCGCTTCGATTGACCAATGGTTTCGCTGCCACTGGCCTTCCAATCCCAGTTCTAAACCGTGAAAGCGATTGCGAGTATCGAACCTATCAAACAAATCAAATGTCCCCTGCGTGTTGGGGTCCGTCAGATTTTCGGAAATTTTCAGCCGATCGACCAATTGATGAAAGCGATATCCAGCGAACACTCCCAATCGGTGGGACGTGTATTCGCAAGCATCGTCTGGCGAGTTGCAGCGGCAAAGATCGAATTTCAACCTTGCTCCCGCTGAATCAAACTTCGTCCGCGCGGCAACCGTCACAGATCCGCCGAGCACGT
Source organism: Planctomyces sp. (assembly GCA_031375695.1). GTDB lineage: Bacteria > Planctomycetota > Planctomycetia > Planctomycetales > Planctomycetaceae > SXKJ01. The sequence goes on along the minus strand of JANMIF010000536.1, from coordinate 2,210 downwards.
TGGGCACCGAAACCAATTCGGCATCAGGAAGCCCGGTCAGAGCATTATTGAACGGTCGCCCTATGTTCTCCGTGGTTGATTCTCGGAAGTAGTCTTCTCTCGTCCGAAAAATTCCCAGGTAATCACCCTCCAGGCTCCACGGCGAACAGTTGTCCCAACGATATCCCAACACGAATCGGCTGCCGTACCGAGCTCGATCGAGTATCTCCCCGCCTCCAAACAACACTTGAGTTCCCGGTTCATCCAACACGCCGACCCGATTCGGTGGAGTCCCATCTGGGCTGAGCGACACCAGCGGCGGCACGTTCATGCCGGATGTCGACCAAACGAATTGTTCCACCCCAAACCGCCAGACAGACTCATGATCGCAGTACCAATTGCAGCGTTCGCGTTTGCGATGGCCCCGGCAAACGTCGCAGCAATCATGGCTCTGACAATCGTGACTTTCGCAATGATCTGGGTAACCGCCGCATGAACAACATCCGGATGGGCCGTCGTTGCGCGCGTTCGTCGAAGTGCAGTGGTAGGAATTGTCGTCGGCCACAACACCGAGAGTTGCCACGCAGGCAACCACGAGTCCGCAAAACAACCGGAATCGCAATCGCGATCCGCAGTCGTTCCAACTCAACAGATTGTTCGAGCACCAATTCATTTGGCCATCCGTGGCTGAATGAGACGACGTCACTTCATCCTTTTCGTCGTTCCTGCGAAAGAAGCTGAATCCAAGTACCGCAAAATCGGATTGCGTTGACTTTGCGTTCAGTGTCTGAGCGACTCGCGATCGGCTTTGATCGGCAAATTCTGCCGAACCACGCCATTGCTGGGATTTTTCCCAGCCATTGATCAGGAAACGGAGGTCGCGATGTCTGGGAGGCACGACTCACTTCGCGTGTTCGGTGAAACGATCTTCTCACCCGAGCCGAGTGGAACTAGAAGTCACGGCGTTAACCGGTCAAAGAGACCGTACAAGCGTTCGGGCAAGTATTAGTCCCCGGACGGAACTTTGCTTGGCAGGGTCCGCGTTGTCTGAGGGCTAACACCCTCAACCTTGCTTGAACAGTGATGCGACAAGAAAGGATTCGTTCATGGGCACGATGTTGGTGACGGGTGGGTGCGGGTTTATTGGGTCGAACTTTATTCGCTGGGAGTTGGAGCAGTATCCCGACCAGAAGATCGTCAATCTCGACAAGCTCACGTATGCCGGGAACCCGGAAAATCTGGCTGATGTCGCCAAGGACTCGCGGTATGCGTTCGCTCACGGCGATATCTGCGACCGTGAGTTTGTTGATCGCGTGCTGCGAGAACACAAGCCGAATCTCGTCGTCCACTTCGCGGCGGAGAGTCATGTCGATCGCAGCATTCTCGACAGCGGACCGTTTGTGCGGACGAATATCGTCGGAACGCAAGTGCTCATGGATGCCTGTCGGGCCGTCGGCGTCGAGCGGTATCTGCAAGTTTCCACCGACGAAGTTTATGGCAGTCTCGGCGATACCGGCTTGTTCACGGAGGAGACTCCGATGGCTCCGAACAGTCCGTACTCGGCGTCGAAAGCGGCGGCCGATCTGTTGGTGCGAGGTTACGTTCACACGTTTGGATTTCCGGCGGTCGTCACACGCTGCTCGAACAATTACGGCCCGTATCAGTTTCCCGAAAAGTTGATCCCACTGTTCATCTCGAATGCTTTGCAAGACCAGGCCCTGCCGGTTTACGGCAGCGGCGAAAACGTGCGTGATTGGATTCATGTCCTCGATCACGGCCGAGGCATCGATGCGGCACTGCGGAAAGGTCGCGTCGGTGAGGCGTACAACTTCGGCGGTCACAGCGAAGTGCGGAACATCGATCTGACGCTCACGCTGTTGGAACTGCTCGGCAAACCGAAGACGCTGATCAAATACGTCGCCGATCGGCCGGGGCACGACTTGCGTTATGCGATCGATTGCAGCAAGGCCGAGACCGAACTCGGCTGGAAACCGCAACACAACTTCCGCGACGGCTTGAAGGCCACCATCGACTGGTATCTGGCCAACACGGTGTGGATCGACCGCATCAAGTCGGGCGAGTACCGCAACTACTACGAGCAGCAATACGGCGGACGATTGAGTTGAACCGCGAGTACTTAGCCGTCATCGCTCCGCGTGACGAGCCGAACGCTTGCCGACGCCCAGTGAGCGACCGGCTCATCACGCGGAGCGATGATGGCTACGTAGAAG
>JANMIF010000462.1:0-29022 GCA_031375695.1 Planctomyces sp. | reverse complement strand
GACGGGCAAGAGTGCCCGTCCTACGAAGTCACTTCAGCCAGGCATTCTGCCGCAGCCAATAAAGCAGATCCTTACCCCAAGGATGTACATCGTTGGCGGGAACTCCGTTTCGACCTTCGCTCAGCCCGATTCCGTGCGGGCCTTTTTGATAGACGTGGAAGTCATACGCGATGCCGTTCTTCTGCAAAGCCATGACGAATTGCAGCGAGTTGACGACGCTGACCGCTTTGTCGTCCCCGGTGCTCCAGACGAAACAGGGAGGCGTTTGCTTCGTGACTTGTTTCTCGTTGGAGAGCAACTCCACCAATTGCGGATCGGGAGTCTTTCCCAGCAGATTGTTCTTTGAGCCACCGTGAGTCACGCCATCTTCCATGCTGATCACCGCATAGCACAGCACCCCGAAATCGGGCCGCGAACTGAGCCGATCGGCCGCATCCGGTGCGTCCGTTTTGCCGTCATCAAAGTGCGTGACCGCCGTCGATGCGAGATGTCCGCCAGCACTGCTCCCCATGACACCGATGCGTTGTGGATCAATATTCCATTCCGCCGCTCGCGACCGCACCAAACGAATTGCTCGCGACACATCCCCCAGCATCACCGGATGCCGATACCCCTTCGATCCCAACCGATACTTCAGCACAAACGCCGACACTCCATTCTCCGCCAGCCACTTGGCATACCCTTCCCCTTCATGCCCAGCCAACCCGCCGTACCCGCCTCCGGGACAAACCACGATCGTCGTCCCGCTCACCTTTTCATCCGCCGCCAAATACGGCGTGATCGTCGGGATGTCCTGCTCCGCCTGCCCCAACGCCCCCGGAGCCTCTCCGCTCCACAACCGAATCGGCTCCGCCGCGAAAACGTCAGCACAGATCACTACCAACGTGATCAAACACAGAACACCGTTTTTCAGAGTTTTCATCGACAGGCCTTTCGAGAAATTGTTTTCGCAGTTTATTTGGGTTACCGTGGTTGACCACGAAAACGAAGTCATTCATGACGACTGAGCCTCGTCATAAATGACTCGGTCGTGATTCCGACTTGTGTTCGGATCACCAAGACGAATCACCGGCATCGTGGCTGCTTTCGCCAATGCCGCAGTAACCGCTTGCGGTGACATCAACCGACGTGGACGCACCAGAATCTCGACCTGTGTCCCGTCATCCAACTGCGGGCGGCTCGCGGGACGGAAGACCCCCGATTCAAAAACAGCAGACAACAACTCGGACATTGCGCACCTCGTTTGATTTTGGGACATGCGAAATCGATGGCCATTCTAGGCCGGTAGCTGGCCGATCCGAAAGACTTTGCTGTCAGACGCCATCCACTCGAGCCCGTTCGCGGACAAACGAATGGGAAGACCAGCGACGGATGTGCGCATGGGTGGTTCGCCCTGACAAGGACATGACTCGTGACATCAATCCGACCATTTTCGATGGCCGGTGGTGCCGACTCGCCCAATGGTCGGCAAACTTTGCCTGTCAGTAAAAATCGGCAAAGTTTAGCTCGCAACTGAGACGATGCGATGAAGAGGTCTTGTCGGAACGGAATTCAACATGCCCACGTCTCGTTTCAGCATCAAGGTCAAACACACCCTTGCGCAACGCGCGGCATACGTTTGCAGCAATCCAGATTGCCAAAAGCTAACGACTGGACCGCACACTGATCCTGGAAAAGCGCTGATTACCGGCGAAGCCTGCCACATTAACGCTGCCGCAGAAAGTGGAGCACGTTTTGACCGTTGTCAAACTAACGCCCAACGACGCTGCATCAGCAATGCAATCTGGCTTTGTTCATCATGTCATACGACGATCGACAAGGAAGAGAAGGCATATCCAACAGAATTGCTGTTGAAGTGGAAAGAGAGTAATGAGGGTTGCGCGAAGCAAAAAAATAAACTCCGCGTCGCTGAGCCAACATCCACGACTGCGCCAATCGATGAGCTTGAACTGTCGGACGACCCGATTGAAACACCCAATGGCGGCCGCAGTAGGTCTCGAAGAGTTTTGATGTTAGCTGTTTCTGCGAGTGCCATTGTTTTTACATTTGCCGTTCTTAGTTCTGCCCACATTGTGCTTGTCAATCCGAATGCAAATCACTCTCAACATCCGATTTCAGGTCTGATCCCACGACAGGATTCCCGGACCGAGGCAAACCAACTAAGCAATCAAGAAGGCGATGAAAACAACCGCGAGCAACACCCACAGACTGACTCTAAACGACTTGCAGCTAGTCCAGTTGTGCAAGACTCCAAGAAGGGCGGCACTCTCAAGGCCAGTGATTTCGAGATTCTCAAGACATTTTCTAATGGTTCGTACGTGGAGCAAACCAGCCACTCTGAACCCCGGGCACAAAACAGCGCATTTGCGAGTGAACGAGAAAGCGTGCGAGAGAAACAATTGCTGCGAGAGCCGAGTCGTCGTCCCAAGACACCGCAGTCGTCGCCACTATATTTTCCAAGGAAAGGCGATCCCGAAGTATAGCGTCGGCATCTCGGTGAAGCAGCAGCCCGTTGCTGATCAATCTTGTGGTTAGATTAAGTCTGCAACATTGATTATGTGATTAGCTTTCATCGGATCCGGAGACAATCTTGTAGCCATGTAGATCAGGTTCAATTGCGTTAATTCGGATGCGCTTAAATACCGATCGAAATTCCTCTGGACAGATTTCGGCTTCGAACCGGTGAATGGGTAGTTTTCGATTTTCCCGTGCGAAGCCAACAATCGCGTCAGCAGTTGCTCCCACTTCGTCACGTCGAACAGCAACGACATGAAACGGGATTTTGCCGTTTTCGGCTGGATCCAGGCGGAATAACTCGAATCCCACAGGGACATAATCAGATGGCATCTCTGATCGCTTAGCTAGTTCATCAAGCGGAGGACCATCGTAACCATCAAAGGCGGTCGTCCCTTTAAGGTCGTTGTACTGACAATCGGCAACAAAGGAATAAGCCATGACGCGACCCCAAAGTAGAGACAAAGTTGTTGTGGGGAGGATTATGTGTGTGGTTTCGATATTGGCAAGTAGGGAAATCAAAAAATGTTGAAAGTCATTCCTCACCACATTCGACGTCCCAGGTACTTTCGCTAGCAGCAAACGACGATTCCTGGCAGAATGATCGTCGGCGACAAACGTTTTGCTCCGCCACGAGCCTCCGCGTTTTAAGAGTTGGATCATGCAAACACTCATTCTCGGTACCGAAGCGGCACAACGGCCGTTGGATGAGTTCTTGCAAAAACTTGGCGAAGAGAGGGAGGAGTAAAACTTCAGTGGCAGAAGAAACACTCAATCGTGAACAACAGCGAGAGTACCTCGCTCGGTGGAAAACCCTGGGACCAGTTTTGGATGGCATTCGCTTTCGCGAGTTGCAGGCGATGTCGGACGCGGATCGGGTGAGTTCGCTGACGGCTCTGGTCAGTTGCTCTGTGCGGCGGATCAACAATGACGCGACTGGTTGGGTGGCTTGGCAGAAGGTCCGCGAGCGATGGATGAAACGAAGGTGATCTCGACCGCTCTGGCGGAAGTCCGAGAATTCTTGGACGCCCAAGGGTGGGAGTACTGTCTCATTGGGGGCTTGGCGGTGAGTCGCGATTCACCAAAGACATCGACTTGGTCGTCTTTTCAGGATTCGGCGACGAGGGGCAATTCATCGATCCGCTGTTGAAAGCGTTTTCGGCGAGGTATCCCGATGCCGACACGTTCGCGAGGAGCAATCGAATCGTCTTGCTCTCATCCCGCGAAGGGGTCGGCATCGATCTTTCACTGGGCGGACTTCCGTTCGAGAAATCCATGCTCTCCCGTGCGAAAAGGATCGAGGTTCTCACCGGCGTGGAGGTTCGTACTGCGACCGCCGAAGACATCATCGTGATGAAGTCCATTGCCGCGAGACCGATCGACGTCAAAGACATTGAGGGGATCCTGGCCACACAGGGGAGCAGCCTGGACTTCGATTACATTCGCCACTGGTTAGCGGACCTCGCGGAACTTTGGATTGAAACCGATTTGCTCGGAATCTTTGAGCAAACCGTCCAAAGCGTCCGTGAAAAAATGAAGCGCATGTAATCAGAATGTACCCTTGAAAGCCATTCAAAATGGAACATCGGAATCGCGCGGATGGTCGTCAGGAGAATCAGGATGTTCGGCGGCGTATCGGCGATCGAAATCGGCTTGGCACTCTTCGCAATCGTCGGACATCGAATAATGCCGGACGAAGCCGGTCGCCGGCAGATTCGGATGGGCGGCCTCGTGAGACAAAATGTCTTCGACCAAGAAGCAATAGGCGGTTCGCGGTGTCGCGTGTTCGCACATGCCTAGCGCGATGCCATGCAAAGCCAGTCGGCCCAACAACACTTTGAGCGCGATTTGCACTTGCTCGTCGTCCAAACGATCGGCCGGAGCCAGCTTCAGCGGCGGATCGAAGAGCGTACAGATCGGCACGTCCTTCGTCCCATCGAAAATCTCGTCCCACTCGGCCCACAGTTCTAGCGTCTCTTCATCCGGTTCCGGCTGCCAATCGGCGACGAGAGACGAGGCTCCGATCGTCTTGTCGAGATCGGCGGGGAACAAGCCAAACGGATCGTCGTCACGATCGTCGTCGTCGATTTCGTCAAGTCCTGACGAGACATCGTAAACGTGTGCGTTGCCGTCGTCGTCGATCTCAATGGCGGTGATCTGCGGACTCGTGAGGAATGATTCGGAATCGCCGCTCTCGAAGGAATCATCTTGCAAGTCGTCGTTCTCAACTGCCGGCGTGATGTCAGGTTGCTCGTCCAAGAACTCGATGATCGGGTCCACCAACTCCAACACCACGCGGCCGTTCTGGCTGTACCATTCGAGATACAGGCAACGTTTCCATTCGGTCGGCGGCTGCTCGTCGAGTTTGCTGCGGATCAAGAATTCTTCCACCGAACAATCAAACGCTCGGACCGTGCGAGCGGCGGTCATCGTGCCCGGCGAGCCGACTTGCATCCAGGCAAAGTGCTGCTCGTCGAGCTCCGCCTCGCTGATGGATCGCGTCTCGATCATCGGCGACTCGCGGACCTCAAACCGAAAGCTCCGGCCGGCCAAATCGGGATCGCAATTGCCGGTCAGTTGCAGCGACACCGGCCGCTCGCAATCTCGCAACCCCAGCACGCCATGCACCGAGTTTTTGCTCGTGTTGTAAATCTCACCGCACACCACGATGTCACTGATTCGCCAAGCCATGCGAATTCTCCAAGCTGTTTGGCGGAAGGTGTGGGCTACGGTTTCGCGACCGTAATAAAGACCGGCTCCGCGGAAAACGTTGTCTTCACAACGAAGTTCAACGAAATGTTGGCGGTCAACCCGATGAGTTGACGTTCGATTGGGGCCGCGTCTTTGGAGGCAATCAGCGTAATTGTCCCTTGAGTGGCTCCGTTGCTGAGCAGCGTTTTGCTTTTGTTTCCGTCGAGCGTTACGCCCGGCGGCAGCGTGTCGGCAAAGAGCGACAGGTGGGTCATCGTGACGTCGAGAGTGACGTTGGCTTTGAAGTCGGGCGCGCGGTCGATCGTGACGTCGATCGTTTTTGATTCGCCAGGCTTGAGCACGATGTCGGCGGCGCTGAGCTTGATGGCTCGAATGTCGTGTGGCGGGATCACCGCAACGACGTGTTGATCGACGGGCCAATGATTCCGACCGCCGCCGGGGTTGTAGGTTTCTTGATACGGCACGGCGGTCGCGGCGAGTTCGGTCATCTGGCCGTCGGCTTGAGCGTGGACTGCGGTTCCTCGAATCACAATCGGCGCGAAGGCTCGGCCGGCGTCGGTGGTGGCTTTGAAAATGATGCAGCCGTCGGTCCCTTTGTCGGGCAGGATGCGACCGCACTCGGCGGTGACACCGGCGGGCAGGCCGTCAACGTGCAACTGCACCGCTCCGGTGAATCCGTTCTTTCGCTCAACTTTGACCCACGCGACGCCATTCACGCCGAGCGAGAAGTTCGTCTTGTCCGTGTCGGCATACAGGTTGAAATACGGCCGAGCCGGCGTGACTTCGATCGCGTACACGAACGCCTCGCCACCGCGCAGGTGCATGTCCCGGATTTCGAGCACATATCTTCCGTCAGCCGGTGCCGACCAATTTTCAATCCACGAATCGGACGAGCCCCGTTTGCCGAGCCGAAGATCATCGTTTTCGGCCAGCGTGGCTCCTTTATCGTTGAGAATGCGGATCGTCGAATCGAGTTCCGATTGCAACCGCCGAGCTTTGACCTCGAATGACACCTTGTCATCTTTCTTGGTCTCGAACGCGAAACAATCGACGTCGCCGGGTTGTTCAATCCGGCCGTTGATGACGCACGGCAGGTTGATAGTTGATGGTTGATGGTTGATGGTCGCGATTGGGTCGTTGTTGTTTTCAGTCGTCTCTGTGATGAGCGGCAGGGTCGTGACATACGTCGCGACGGGATTGCTTGGCCGATCCGTGAGCAGCATGCGGGCTTGATTCACGCCTGTTGGCAGATCGCTGGCTGGCGTGAATGAGACCGTCGGATCGGCCGGAAGCTGAGAGCCGATCACCGTGAGCCGATTTTCTTTTCCTGGCGCGACCGCAAGCGGAAACACCGACCGCACGAACGGTCGCAAATGAATCTCGACCGCGTACTCCCAGTAAGGGTTGCCGGTGTAACGGACGTCCCGAATCTCGAGCAGATATTCGCCAGGTTGCTCGAAGCGTTGGCACAAAAACGGATCCCCGAAAAACACATTGTCCGCCGCGGCGATTGTTGAGCCGTTCGCATGGCGGATCGTCAGAATCGGATCGCTGTGAGCTTGCAGGTCATGAATCCGATCCTGCAAACGCTGAGATCGCACATGAAACACAAGCGACGTCGGAGCCTCGATTTTGAACTTAAAGAAGTCGACATCCTCGGCCTTCTCGATGCAGCCGCAAACGGTCGCCGGCAGCATGATCAATTGAGCCTCCGCAGCGGTGTCGTTCTTCGCGGCCTCGACGATGACCGGGTCTTCGACGACGACCAACTGCGCGACCGTACTAATTCCCTGAGCCGTCAGGACTCGCAAGTCGCGGACTCCTGGCATCGCGTCCGCAGTCACAGCGACTTTGATTTTGAGCGCGGTCACGTTGGGCATCTTATCGTCCGGCTTCACTTCCGGCGGCACGACTTCCGCCACGATGCCGCCCCCCGTGACCAGTACACTTTCGGCCAAGTGCATCGAGTACCGCGAGTTGACTGTGATCTCGCTGGTCGTCCCTACCTGCACGGCGACCGGCTTGAGGCTCATCAGCATTGGAAAGGCCGTTTGACCGGCGGCGGGATCAATCCGGATAAACATCACAACACAACACAGGCAGATCGCACGTCGGAGTTTCATCAGAGGGCCTTTCGATCAAGTCTCGCTTGGCGTGTTCGGAATGGTCAGGGCTGGCTAATTTGCGTGTTTGCGGAATCTGATTCGGCTACCGTGTTTTCATCCGAGGGATCGCCATGCCATCCGAGGGAAGAATTCACGGAATTTGGCTGCACGCGGATGGCACGTCGATCCCTCGGATGAAAGACATTCACGTTCGGTAGGCCACGGTTTGGCAACCGGCTCCAAGAACATACACTGGCGCGGCTCAAAGTCTCCAGCAAAGTCTCCAGGATTTGCACGGCTGGCGATTGAATTGGCCACAAGCGAAAGCCCGACTAAATGCCAGAATCCACCTCACTTGCCGAACCGATCTCGTTTGAGGATTCGCTCACGGAATTGCAGCGCATCGTCGCGGACCTCGAAGAAGGGCGTGTGGGTTTGGAGGAATCGTTGGCCCAGTTTGAACGAGGCATCAGTCTGCTGAAGACGTGCCACCAAACGCTCCAACGCGCCGAACAGCGGATCGAACTATTGGTCGGAGTAAAGTCCGACGGCACGCCGATCACCAAGCAATTTGAAGCCAGTGCCACGATGGGCTCGGAAGCCGAGTTGCCGACCGCCGGCCGACGCAAACCACGTAAAACAAAAGTCGATGCGCCGCCATTGGAACCGGTCAATCCCCCCGACGACTCCGACGATCCCGGTTTCTTGTTTTGAAGTCTGTCGTGTTTCCGTCGGTCGTAATGTAGCCTTCATTTCTCCGCGTAAAGTCAGCCGGTTGCGCGATCAACTCCCGGAACATGAAACGACGTTCTTCGCATCGTCGGCGTTCCTCACGCGGAGCGATGAGGGCTACATTTTCTGGAGCAAACTATCATGACCAAAACGTATCGAGTCGGAATCATCGGGCGCACCGGCAAAGGGGACTACGGACACGGCGTGGATGTCGCCATCTCGAAAGTGCCGAACGTCGAGATCGTCGCGCTGGCCGATGAACACGAAGCGGGCCGTGCGGCTGCGGCGAAGCGGACAAATCCTAAGACCACTTATGCCGACTATCATGAGATGTTCGACAAGGAAAAACTCGACATCGTCGCGATTTGTCCGCGATGGATTGATCAGCATCGGGACATGATCGTCGCGGCGGCCGAGCATGGTTGCCACGTTTACATGGAAAAGCCTTTCTGCCGCACGCTCGCCGAATGCGATGACGCCGTCCGGCAATTGGAAATGCGGCATCTCAAGCTGGCGATCGCGCACATCAGCCAGTGGTCGCCAGTGCTGGATGTCGTCAAATCGCTGATACATTCGGGCGAAATTGGCGAAGTGCTCGAACTGCGCGGCCGAGGCAAAGAAGATGCGGGGCGCGGCGGCGGTGAGGATTTGTGGGTACTCGGTTCGCACATTTTCGGCTTGATGCGAGCGATCGCAGGCAACGCGAACAGTTGCACCGCGACGGTCTCGCAGAAGAAACACAAAGTTACGAAAGCCGATGTCGTCGAGGGAAACGAAGGGATCGGACCGCTCGCTGGGAACTCGATCGATGCAACGTATTCGTTTGCTAACGGCATCACCGGCTATTTCGGATCGCATCGCGGAGCCGCCGGCAATCCGACTCGTTTCGCTCTACAAATTTTTGGCAGCAAAGGGATCATCGAAACGGAAAGCGGCTTCGGTGCGCGGACTTACATTCTGAAAGACAGCAGTTGGTCTCCCGGCCGCACCGGCAAGAAATGGGAGCCGGTCACTTCCGCCGGGATCGGCAAGCCGGAGTCGCGGAATGACCTGACCTATGAAGGAGGACACATCACCGCGATCACCGACTTAATCGACGCCATCGAGAAAGACCGGCAGACAAGATGCTCGGCCGAGGATTCTCGCGCGATCATCGAAATGATCGCCGCCGTATTTGAATCACATCGCGTCGGCGGTCCGGTGGAGTTGCCACTGAAGACACGAGTGAATCCGTTGACGCTGCTGTAACGCGAATGAGATTAAACTCCCTCGCTTTCAATCCTCATTGGTTTCAAATGACCGCGTTACCAACACTTCGACTCGGTTCGATTGATCTGGATTTCCCCGTCGTGCAAGCGGCGTTGAGCGGGTACAGCGACTGGCCTATGCGTGTGCTGGCACGGCGACTGGGGGCGTCGTACACGTTGTGTGAAGTGCTACTCGACAAGTTCGTCAACGAGTTGAAAGATCGACAGCGGACGCGGCGGTTTTTGTGGGTCAGTGATGACGAGCATCCGGTCGGTGGACAATTGATGGGGGCCGAACCGACGGAGTTCGCGCCCGCCGCAGTCAAGCTGGTGGAAGCGGGGTTCGACGTGATCGACATCAACTTCGGTTGCCCGGTGAAAAAAGTTCTCGGCCGTTGTCGCGGCGGGTTTTTGTTGAGCACGCCGACGGCAGCGCTCGAAATCGTCAGCCGCGTTCGCGACGCCCTGCCGCCGAGAGTTCCCGTCACGGTCAAGATGCGGCGAGCGCTAAACGACGAAGCCGAGAGCGCGGACAAGTTCTGGGAGATTTTCGACGGCGCATTCGCTCGCGGCGTGGCGGCGATCACCGTGCATGGCCGCACGGTCGAGCAGCGTTACAACGGGCCAAGCAACTGGGACATCGTCCGTTCGATCAAACAACGAGCCGGCGATCGCGTAGTGCTCGGCAGCGGCGATTGCTTCACCGCCGAAGCGTGTCTGGACATGATCCGCCAAACCGGTGTGAACGGCGTAACCGCCGCGCGCGGTGCGATCGGCAATCCATGGATTTTTCGCGAAGCCCGCGCGTTGGCCGCAGGTCTGCCGCTCCCCGAACCGCCCACGTTGCATGAACAGCGTGACTTGATTCGCGAACACTTTCACTTGGCTATGCAAGTCTACGACGAGAAACATGCAGCGATCATGCTCCGCAAGTTCGGCATCAAGTACTCGGAATCACATCCCAACTTCCTGGAAGTTCGGGAAGATTTCCTCCATGTCAGCAGCTTGAGCGAATGGGAGGCCGTGCTCGGTAAATGGTATTCGCGCGACTTGCCCGGCCGGCGACGTGTCATTAACAAAGATTCACCGATCATGACGGAATCGTGCGAATAGTCCCGGCGTTTTGCCATTTGTCATTTTTTAGGGAACTCCCTCGATGTCCTTTCGCCGGATTTTAGTTGGCGTCGATTTGGAACTGCGTGATCTCAGTACGGCTGATGGATTACCAAAACCGAGCCGGCAGTTGTTTGAGCAAGCGGTTGACTGGGCCGGTTCGCAGCGAGCGGAGTTGCGGTTGGTCGCGGTGTTGGACGGACCCAATCTGACGCGGACTCCGACGACGGCACCGCAAGTGACGGCGTTCGTGGCCTTGATGGGCGAGCGTTTGGAGTCGCTGATCGAACAAGCTCAAGAGGCGGGCATTGATTGTTCGGCAGAGTTGATCGGAGGCGATCCGGTTGAAGTTCTGTTGCAGGAATGCGATGAATTGCAGCCGCAATTGCTGATGTTGGGAGCCGGTCGACATCCGCTGCGGCTAGGGCGAACGGCACAGCGTGTCGTGCAATCGGCGAGCTGTCCGGTTTACGTCGCTCGTGCGTTCGATGAGCTGTGTTTGAACGAATCCGAATCCGAACCCGATTCCGATGCCGACCCGCAACCCCCAGTCGTCTTGATCGCCAATGATCTGCGCGATCATTGGCAGATGGACTTGCTCAACTTCGTGAGCTGCGGTTTGTGGCGCGACGCGAAATGCTGGCTGCTGCATGTGGAGGAACCGCCGCACTGGCCGGAAGCCTGGCAAGCCGGCATCTCGGCTGATGACCTTGCGAGTTGGCAAGCTCACCGCGTGGAATCCGCTCGGAGCAGGCTTCACGAACACCTGTCGGTCACCGACCACCGCACGATGACTTACGGAATTCTGACCGACGTCGTGGAAGGTGATGCCGTCGAGACCGTGCTGCGCCGAATCGACGAACAGCAGATCAACCTGCTCGTCTGCGGCGCGAGGTTCCCCGCGTTGGGCGATGTACGCTGTTCCGTGCTGACGTTTCCGGGGAGTGTGGCACGACGCTCCGCGTCGTGACTGGCTTATGAATCCACCCACCATGAGAGCGTCACGCGGAGCGTCACGCCTCACTCGGTCAAAACAGTTCACCGAACTTGCGTCGCAAATGCGCAATCAGCGGTTCGTGCGACAGCGAGCGGCCGGTGACTTGGCGGACGAGGCGGGCAGCGCGAAGTTGTTTGCCTCGCGAATGAATGTTCTTACGCAACCAATCGAGCAGCGGGCGAAACTCCCCTTTCGCGAACATCGCCGACAAATCGCCGAGGTCGCGTTCGGCTGCCTCGTAGAACTGAGCGGCGTACATGTTCCCTAGCGAGTACGTCGGGAAATAGCCGAGCAAGCCGCCGCTCCAATGAATGTCTTGTAAGCAGCCGTGAGCATCATCGGGGGGCGCGATCCCGAAGTAGCGTGTGAACGTTTCGGTCCAGGCACCGGGAACATCAGCCGGCTTCAAGTCGCCGGAGATCAGCGGCTGCTCCAATTCGAACCGCAGCATGATGTGCAAGTTGTATGTGACCTCGTCAGCCTCGACTCGAATGAAGCTCGGCCGCACATCGTTGATCGCGGCATACCAATCATTGAGCTTCACACCACCAAGCGATTCAGGGAACGCCGCTTGAGCCGGAGTTAAAAAATGTTGCCAGAAGGCTCGGCTGCGGCCAACGAAATTCTCCCACAACCGCGATTGCGATTCATGAATACCGAGCGAGACGGTTTCGCCCATCGGGCTGCCGAACGCCGACGGATCGAGACCTTGCTCATACAGCCCGTGACCGGTTTCGTGCAGCACGCAGAAGAACGCTCCGGGAAAATGATGCTCGTTGTATCTCGTGGTCAAGCGACAATCGCTCGGACCGAGCGTTGTACAAAATGGATGTGCGGTGACGTCCAACCGACCGCGATCGAAATCAAAACCAAACGCCCGCGAGGCCGCTTCCGCGAATTGCCGCTGCGCTTCGAACGGAAATCGTCGCGTCAGCAGGCTCACGTCCGGTCGCCGGCTGCTCGATTGAATCGAAGCCAGCAACTTGACCAATTCCTCGCGCAGCGGCGCGAAGATGCGAGCGATCTCAGCCGACGAGGCTCCCGGTTCAAACTCATCGAGCAACGCGTCATAGGGCACCCCGTTGCCGAATCCAATGGCCGCCGCTTGCTCCCGTTTCAGCCCAATCATTTTTTCGAGCCACGGGCGGAACTCCGCGAAGTTCGACGTTTTCCGGGCTTCGACCCACGCATGTTGAGCCAGCGTTGTCGTTCGCGAAATTTCTTCGACAAGTGAGCGCGGCAGCTTCGTCACCCGATCGTAAGTGTGCCGCGCTTCGCCGACGTTGACCGACTGTGCCGAGTCCTGGTCACCAAGCTGGCCGCTTTGCTCCAGCTCAGCAAGCAGTTCGCCGATTCGCGGTGAGGTCGCCCGCTCGTGAGTCAACCCAGCCAACAGCGCCAGTTGCTCCGCTCGATATTCCGATCCGGCCGAAGGGAGATACGTCTGCTCATCCCAGCCGAGCACACTGGCACACGAACCCAAGAGCGCCGCATCACGCAAACGGCTCAACAACTCACGATAATTCGCTTCCATCGACGTCATGACAGGCTTCCGTTCCAAGGTAGGATCGCCCGACCGATTCTTGGTCGGGACTGCGGCGGAACTTTAGCGACGTGGCAACCGTTTGCGAACGTGACGGAATCGCGAAATAACGAATGACGACGGCCAGGTCGTCAAGCGACATCGCATGGCCTAGCGAGTCAGTGGCCGACGAGTTTGCTTGCTCGTACAATCCAGCCTCCGGGGGACGCCGGATGGAAACGATCTCATCAAAGG
Source organism: Planctomyces sp. (assembly GCA_031375695.1). Taxonomy (GTDB): domain Bacteria; phylum Planctomycetota; class Planctomycetia; order Planctomycetales; family Planctomycetaceae; genus SXKJ01. Next base: position 15,825 of record JANMIF010000462.1, on the reverse strand, counting down.
AACAATGACCGATGGCTGAGCCTACGACCGCGCAAACGCCGGACACTTACGACGAAACACAAATCACGGCTCTAGAGGGGATCGAGGGAATTCGGCATCGTCCGGCGATGTACATTGCGGATACCGGCACGCACGGGCTGCATCACTTGGTTTACGAAGTGGTCGATAACAGCATCGACGAGGCAGTCAATGGATATGCCACCACCGTGTCGGTCAAAATCAACGGCGATGGCAGTGTCACGGTGATCGACGACGGCCGCGGCATCCCGGTCGGCCGCAAGAAGGAATTCGAAAACAAGTCCGCGCTGGAGATCGTCTTCACAAAGATTCACGCCGGCGGAAAATTCAATCGCACCGGCGGCTACAAGACGGGAACCGGCGGTCTACACGGCGTCGGGATCACGGCGGTCAATGCGCTCAGCGAATGGCTGGAAGTCGAAGTTCGCCGCGAGGGGCATGTCTGGACGATGGAGTTTTCGCGCGGGCATGTCGTGCATGATCTGCAGAAGATCGGCAAAAGCGACTCGACCGGTACGAAGGTCACGTTTGCGCCCGATCCGACGATCTTTCCGGAGACACGTTTTACCTACGACTTGTTGCACAAACGGCTGCAAGAATTGGCGTTCCTCAACGCCGGCGTGGTCATTCGCATTCACGACGAGCGGACGAATCAGTCGGACGAATTCATTTGCAAGGACGGTTTGTACGGTTTCGTGAGATACCTGAACCGTACCGTCAACCCGTTGCATCCCGACATCGTTCACCTCAAAGCGGACCACGAACACGAACTGAGCGACGGGACGAAGCAGCGAATCGGCCTCGAAGTGGCCATGCAATACAACGACAGCAGTTCGGACATCGTCCTGCCTTATGCCAACAACATCTACAACCCGGACGGTGGAACACACCTCAGCGGTTTCAAGAGCGGACTGACTCGCGCTCTGAACAACTACGGCAAGAAGAACAACTTCTTCAAAGACTTCACGCCGACGGGCGACGACTTCCGCGAAGGACTGACGGCGGTGGTCGCGGTGTTGGTGCCCGATCCGAAGTTTGAATCGCAGACGAAAGTCAAACTGACGAACCCGGAAGTCGAAGGAGCGGTGTCGTCGATGGTCGGTGACGGCTTGACCCGTTTCCTCGAAGAAAACCCACAGACGGCGAAGACGATCCTGACGAAAGGGATGATCGCCGCCGAAGCCCGCGAGGCCGCGCGGAAAGCTCGCGAATTGGTGCGGAACAAAAAGGGTGGCCTGACGACCGGCGGCCTCCCCGACAAACTGCGCGGCTGCCGCAGTACCGACCTCAACCTCACCGAACTGTATCTCGTGGAAGGTGACTCGGCCGGCGGTTCCGCCGACTCCGGCCGCGACTCGAACACGCAAGCGATCCTGCCGCTGCGAGGGAAAATCCTGAACGTCGAGAAAGCGCTGCTCACGAAAGTTCTCGACAACATCGAAATCACCAACATCTTCAAAGCGGTCGGCGTCCCTCCGGGGGCCGAGTTGGAAGATGTCGCCAAACGACGCTACGGCAAACTGATCCTGATGACCGACGCCGACGTCGATGGCAGCCACATCCGCACGTTGTTGCTGACGTTCATCTTTCGACACCTGCGGAAGCTCGTCGAACACGGCTGTATCTACGTCGCGCAACCGCCGCTCTACAAAGTTGAGCAGCGCGGCAAAATCCGCTACGTCCAATCGCACGAACAAATGATGGGCGAACTCATCGACATCGGCTTGACCGAGAGCATCGTCGTGCTTGAAAGCGGCACAAAGGTCGAAGGTGATCCACTCCGAAAGCTGGTCGCGCTGATCCGCCGCCTGGCCGAGCCGCTGGAAACCTTGGAGCGCCGCGGCATCGACTTGCGGCATGTCTCGCAACATCACCTCGACAAAGAGGGCCACATGCCCCGCTACCGAGTTTTCGTCGGCAAAGACCAGCACTGGTTCTTCACCAAAGACGAACTCGACAAATTCCTCGCCGAAGAAGAAAAACGTCGCGGTGAAGAATTCACAGTTGCGGCAGAAGTCGTCGTGCAAGCTTCCAGCTTGCCACCCGTTTCAACCGAAACTCCAAAGCCAGAAGCGACCGCACCGACAACCGACACCACCCCGGTGCTGCAAATCGTCGAACTGCACGAGGTCCGAGTCATCAATGATGTACTTAACGAACTGAAAACATTCGGCCTCGCGATGAAAGATCTGATCCCCGCTGGCAACCGCAACGGCGAACCGTTCTTTCCGTTCCACGTCGACAACCCCGCCGGCGGCATCAAGCTCAGCAGCATCCGCGATCTCATTCAGTCGCTCCGCAAGTTGGGCGAGAAGGGAAAAAAGATCACTCGTTTCAAGGGCCTGGGCGAAATGGACGCCGATGAGTTGTGGGCCACGACGATGGACATCAAGACCCGCACGTTGCTGCGGATCACGATGAACGACGCCGCCGCTGCCGACCAAATGTTCCGTGTTTTGATGGGCGACGCCGTCGAACCCCGCCGTGAATTCATCGAGAAGCACGCACTCGACGTCGAGGACTTAGACGTGTAGAGCGTCGTGCCACACTGGTCGGCAACTGAACTTGCGGGTTTCGCGAACGTGGGCCTACGATCCTTTAGCCGTTTGCCAAATTGTGAATCAACCGCTAGGAGCTCAAGGGAATGAGTTCGGATTGGTGGGAACATCGGGGAGTTCGCTTCGATTCGGGGCATGACCGAATCGGTCGTGGGCCGGCGTTTTTGTCGGAGGGGGCGCAGAGCAGCCTGCTTGACAGTTCGGCTGGCGATTGGGACGCGGCTCTAGCGGCGAAATCTCCCGAACGAGCGGAGTTGCACGATGCAATCGGTCGGACGCGGGAATACCTGTTGGCCGCGCAGCACCAAGACGGTTTTTGGTGTGGTGAGCTGGAAGGGGACTCAATCCTCGAAAGCGAATACATCCTGCTGCTGACTCATTTGGGGCGCGGCCAGTCTGATCTGGCGATACGGTGCGCGAACTACATTCGACAGCAGCATCTCCCGAGCGGCGGCTGGGCGATTTATCCCGGCGGACCACTGGAAATCAGTGCGTCGGTCAAAGCGTATTTCGCGTTGAAGATCGTCGGCGACGCGGCCGATGCCGAGCACATGGTCCTCGCACGGCGCGCGATCTTGGCGGCGGGCGGAGCCGAACGAGTCAACAGCTTCACGCGGTTTTATCTGGCGCTGCTGGGTGTGATCAGTTACGAACAATGCCCGGCCGTCCCGCCGGAAGTGGTGCTGATTCCGAAGTCGCTGCCGTTTAACATTCATGAGATGTCCGCTTGGTCGCGAACGATCATCGTGCCGCTGTCGTTGATGTGGGCATTCCGGCCGGTGACGAAGTTACCGCCCGAGCAAAGTATCCGTGAACTGTTTGTCCGTTCGCCGGAAGAGTTGCCTCAGCACATGCCGCCGTGCGAACAGCTTGATGCCATGCAAGCGAAGACTTGGATCGACTGGGAAGCATTCTTCCGCCGCGTCGATGCGTCGTTGAAATTGATGGAACGCTGGGGCATCCGGCCGCTTCGGAAACGTGCGATCGCAAAGGGATCGGCCTGGATGATCGAACGCTTGGCCGATAGTGACGGATTGGGTGCGATTTTTCCGCCAATCATTTGGAGCATCGTGGCTTTGCGGTGTCTCGGCCATGCAGATGATTCGAAGCTTGTGCTGGCTCAGCTTCGCGAACTCGAACGGCTGACGATTTCCGACGGCGACGCCGATCGGCTGCAACCGTGCAAGTCGCCGGTGTGGGATACGGCGATCGCCACGATCGCACTGCGAGACGCCGCGGTTCCGCCGGAACATCCGGCGTTACAGCGATCCGTGCGCTGGCTGTTGTCGCAAGAAATCCGGCATCCGGGGGACTGGGCCGTACGCGATGAAGTGACGGAACCGTCCGGCTGGGCCTTTGAATTTCGAAATGTCTTTTATCCGGATGTCGATGACACCGGCATGGTCTGCATCGCACTCAGTCGCTGCTTGCCGGAGTTCAACTGGTCGGCGGATTTTTTGTTGGACGATTGGAGTCCGCATCCCTCAGACAAAGATGTTGCGGCGGTGATTTCTGGCAAAGCGGAAGACGCGGAAGAGGCCCTTCATACAGTGCAGACGATCGGGCCAATGCTGAGCGCGATTCATCGAGGTGCCCGCTGGGTGCTGTCAATGCAATCGAAGGACGGCGGTTGGGGGGCGTTCGACAAAGACAACACGCGTGAAGTGTTCACTCGAGTCCCGTTCGCCGACCACAACGCCATGATCGACCCGAGTTCCGCCGACCTCGCGGCCCGCATGATCGAAATGCTGGCCGGCTTAAACGTGCCGACACATCATCCGGCTGTGCAGCGAGCGTTGAAATACGTCTGGTCGAAACAAGAGCACGATCACTGTTGGTACGGTCGCTGGGGAGTCAACTACATCTACGGGACGTGGCAAACTTTGGTAGGCCTGACGGCGATCGGCGTATCGACAACCGATCCGCGCATCCGCCGCGCGGTCGAATGGCTGAAGTCGAAACAGCAACGGAACGGCGGCTGGGGCGAAACGATTCGCAGCTACGACGAACCTGCTCTGCGCGGCCAAGGTGAAACAACTGCATCTCAAACCGCATGGGCATTGCTCGGCCTGTTGGCCGCTGGCGAAGTGAATTCAACCGAAGTACGACGCGGCGTCGATTACCTAATCCGCACGCAATGCCCCGACGGGACATGGCACGAAACCCTGTGGACCGGCACCGGCTTCCCCAAGGTTTTTTATTTGAAGTACCACCTGTATCGCATCTATTTCCCGCTGATGGCTCTCGGCCGATACGCAAAGTTTCAAAATGGAAAGTTGCGAATTGTATAACCGCAACGCCAATGGCGTGCGCGCGTGTCAGTCGTTTTTCTAAATCGCCCGCACGCCGATGGCGTAGCGGTTAATCAATGGCAATGGAGTGCCGTATGAATTGGCTGGCTTGGCGCTGGCGGTTGGAGTACGTCCTGTTTCGGACGCTGGGGTGCGTCGTGCAGATGCTGTCGCCGCCACGGAGCCGCGATTTAGCACATGGTCTGGCGTTCGTAATTCATCGAGTGCTGCCTCGCCGTGTGACTCGGTATCAGGTCGCTCATGACAACTTGCAGCAGGCGCTGGGACCGGACGCAACGGACGCGGAGATCGACGACACGATTGGCCGGATGTGGGTGCATTTGTTTCGGTTGATGATCGAAGTCATTCAGCTTCCGCGAAAAATCCGCGAGCACAATTTTCTGGACGCGATCGAGTACGGCGTCGGAAGGCAGGCGGCTTGGCGAGCGTTCAATTCCGGACGCCCGGTGATGATGGTCGGCGGGCATTTCGGCAATTGGGAAGTAGCCAACACGCTGTTCGGTTTGTTCGGCATCCCGCTGGGTGTCATCGCTCGCGATCTGGACAATCCGTATCTGCACCATTGGTTCCTCCGCTTCCGTGAGTCGACCGGACATCGGCTGTTTTCGCGTGCGGGTGCTTCCGAACAGATGCTGCCGTTGTTGGCTCGCCGCGGCCACATCGCGATGCTGGGCGACCAAGACGCTGGCCCACGCGGTGTCTTCGCGGAGTTCTTCGGAAAACCCGCTTCGACGTTCAAGTCGATTGCCCTCGTCGCGTTGGAATACCGCGCGTTGATCTGCGTCGGTGGAGCGATCCGGTTGCCGGATCAGTTTCAACGCGGCTTCGCGGTCGGTCCGCCGTGGTCTCGTTTTGAATTGATCTGCGAAGCGGTCATCGATCCGCTGACAATCGACTGCTCCGATCCCGTGGGCGAAATTACGCGGCAGTACACGACGGCTCTGGAGCAAATGATCCGCCGTGCTCCCGAACAATACTTCTGGGTTCATCGACGCTGGAAAAGCGTGCCGCAAACTCGTCGAGCCAACCGCCCGCAACGTGCCGCAGCTTAAAGTACGTTACAACGAAAAAAGCACCGAACCGGCGATGAAGCCACCAGTCACGCTGGCCGCCGGTTCAGCCACTCGCCACGCACTCTCGTTCAAAATGAAGTAGTCGTGTTTTTGGATGTTGGTGGGTAGTCTGTGTGGAACAGAGAATACCGCGCGGATATGCTCCGCGCGGAACAGAGGCGTCTCTTGAGACGTGGGTGGTGTTTGGTCGGTCTTGTGATCCTCTCGATTAGGAGCAGCTGTGATGCGGAACAATGAAACTCGTCTTCCTCGACGTCGTTTTTTGAAGACGGCCCTTTCGGCGGCCGGAGCAGCGATGGCCGCTCCGACAATCATCCCCAGTTCGGCCCTCGGACTGGACGGTTCTGTCGCTCCGAGTGAACGACTCATCATTGGCGGGATCGGGATCGGGAACCGCGGCCTGTACGACCTCGGCTGCTTCCTGGAACAAAGTGATGTGCAGTTCGCGGCGGTTTGCGATGTGAAGGAGGCTCGCCGCACGCTGGTAAAGAAGATGGTCGATGCCAAGTACGGTAACGAGAAGTGTGACATGATTCGCGACTACCGCGAACTGCTCGATCGCAGTGACATCGACGCCGTGCTGATCGCGACCGGGCCGAATTGGCATGCGACGATGTCGATGGCGGCGGCCAAGGCGGGCAAGGACATTTATTGCGAGAAGCCTTGCACCAAGAACATCGAGCAAAGCCTGATCCTGCGGGACACGATGAAGCGCACCGGGCGAATCTTTCAGGCGGGGACTCAGCGGCGCAACTTGCCGCACTTTGCGTTTGCGTGCGAGCTGGCTCGGACGGGGAAGCTCGGCAAGATGAAAAAAGTGTTCGCTCATCCGGCCGGGATGCAGGCGTTGATGAGCGGTTGGCTGCCGCCGGAAGAGGAACCGAAGAAGGACGACGTCGATTGGAACACTTACCTCGGCCCGGCAGCGTGGCGTCCTTACAACAAGGCTCTGTTGAATGGCTTCAATTTTGAGAAGGGTGGCGGCTTTGTCGGCGCGTTTAGCGGCGGCGGAGTGCTCGAATGGGGTTCGCACTGCGTGGACCTCTGCCAGTGGGCGATGGGCGATTGCGAGCCGCCGATCGAATACAACCCGCCGAAAGATGGTCATCTCGTCGCGAAGTACGAGAACGGCGTCGAATTGATCCTCCGCGAAAAGGATTGGATTCCGCTCGGCTCATGCCCCGTGCGGTTTGAAGGTGAGACCGGTTGGGTCGAAGCGGGTGACAGCGGCAAAATGGTGCTGAGTTCGCCGGACCTGATCGCGGGACGGACGGTCTTGGAAATCGGCGGCTATCCGGCGACGTTTCACGTTCGCGACTTCCTCGACTGTGTGAAGACTCGCTCGCAGCCAAAGACGAACGCTCTCGCGGCCTGCAATGCCCACATCGCCTGCCACGCCGCCAACGTCGCTCTCTACCTCAACCGCACCGTCCGCTACGACAACAAAACCAACATATTCATCGACGACGAGCCAGCTAACCGGCTGCGATCGGAATCCCTGCGAGAACCGTGGCGACTGTAGCGCCGTAGCTGCGATCGCCAGAACGCGGGGGACGAGAAGATCCCGTCGTCTTACTACGGATGAAACACGCCAGGACCGTCTGACGTTGACGTCACTTAACCTTCAGGACTGCAACCATGCTGACTAATCGAAATATCACTCGCTCTGCTCTTCTTGTTGGCTTTACGTTGCTCGCGTTTTCGACCAAGTCGATCCGCGCAGCCGACGGCTTCAAAATCTCGCCGGAGAAAGAAAAGGAATTGATCGCGGTCTTGCGATCAGACGCTCCGCAGGGCGAGAAGGCGATTGCATGCAAGAAACTGGCGGTTGACGGGTCGAGCGAATCGGTTGGCGATCTCGCAAAACTGTTGTCCGATCCGCAGTTGGCTTCGTGGTCGCGGATCGCACTCGAAGCGATTCCCGGTTCGGCGGCGGATGAAGCATTGCGGAAGGGGGCGGAGTCGCTTGACGGGAATCTGTTGGTTGGCGTGTTGAATTCGATTGGCGTTCGTCGTGACGCCGGTTCGGTCGAAGTGCTAGCAAAGCGACTGAGCGACAAGGACGAAGAAGTCGCTTCGGCGGCAGCGGTCGCGCTCGGGCGGATCGGCAACGAGGTGGCTGTGAAGTTGCTGCGGCCGGTGTTGACGAGCGGTCCTGCGAAAGTCCGATCAGCGGCTGCGGAAGGGTGTGTTCTGGCTGCCGAACGGATGCATGCCGAAGGGAAATCGGCCGATTCGGTCGCGTTGTACGACGAAGTCCGCAAGACGGACCTGCCAAAGCAACGAATCGTTGAGGCAACTCGCGGGGCCATCCTCGCTCGCAAGCAAGACGGGATTCCGTTGTTGGTCGAACAGCTTCGCTCGAAGGATCGCAAGCTGTTTGAAGTTGGCTTGTTCACGGCACGCGAGTTCCCTGGCAGTGAAGTCGATAAAGCTCTTGCCGCCGAACTGGCGAGTGCCGATCCCGACCGAGCGGCATTGATCGTCTTGGCGATGGCCGATCGCAAGGAAACTGTCATTGTCTCGGCTGTGTCGAAAGCCGCTGCCAGCGGGCCGAAGCCGGTTCGCTTGGCTGCGATCAGAGCACTCAGCCAAGTCGGTGATGCCTCGGCGCTGAACGCACTGCTCGAAACGGCCGTCGATGCCGACGAAGACTTGGCTCTTGAGGCGAAGAAGACACTTGCCGATCTGCCGGGTGACAAAGTGAATTCGCAAATCGCCGCAATGCTCCCGAACGCGAAAGGGAAAACATATCCGCTGCTGATCGAACTGGTTGGCCAGCGTCGGATCGAAGCAACCCCGGCCTTGTTGAAGGCGGTCGATAGTTCCGACAAGAACATTCGCCACGCCGCGCTGATCGCGCTCGGCGAAACGGTGTCGCTGAAGAATCTCCCTGTGCTGATCTCGCAAGCGATCAACACGAAGAACCCCGACGATTCCGCAACCGCTCAACAAGCGTTGAAGACCGCCAGCGTCCGCATGCCCGACCGCGAAGCGTGCGCGACGGAACTGACAACAGCGTTCGACAAGGCTCCGGCCGCCTCGAAGATTTTGCTGCTCGACATCCTCGGCGACGTCGGCGGCGACAAGGCCTTGAAGACGCTCGCGACCGCTGCCAAGAGCAACGACCCACAACTCCAAGATGAAGGAACCAAAGTCCTCGGCAAATGGGGGAGCCTCGACGGAGCTTCGGTCCTGCTCGACCTTGCGAAGTCTGGCCCGCCAAACTTCCGCATCCGAACGCTCCGCGGCTACATCGGTCTCGTTCGCAAGTACCCGATGCCGCCGGAACAGCGAGCCGAGATGTGCCAAAAGGCCCTCGACCTCGCCCGCCAAGAGGCCGAACAAAAATTGGTTCTCGACGTGACTCGTATTCATCCGAGTCCTGAAACACTCGCCCTCGCCATCAAGCTAATGAAAGTTCCCGCCCTCAAAGACGACGCGACTCAAACCACACTCGTCATCGCCCAAAAGCTCGGAGCTAAAGGAGTCAACGTCGGCGAGCAACTCAGCAAAGCTGGCTTTGAAAAAGTGAAAGTCGAAATCGTCAAAGCCGAATACGGCTCCGGCACGACTCAAAAAGACGTGACCGCCATCGTCGCTAAACAAGCGACTGATTTGCCACTGATCTCGCTTCCGGCCGAAGGCTACAACGCCAGCTTTGGCGGCGACCCCGCTCCGAACGCCGTCAAGCAGCTGAAAGTCCAATACAAAATCAACGGTAAAGCGGGCGAAGTGGCGTTCCCGGAAAATGCGCTGATCGTCCTGCCGATGCCGAAGTAAGTGCATGAACAAGCTGCTGACATTTACTGGCTGCACGCTGGTCATTGGGATGATCTGCCCTCAGGCAGGTCTCGCGCAAAGTCAACCGGCTGATCCGCAACTTGCGGAATTCACAATCAAAATTACTCCGTACAACATTGATCCAGCCGATCCGTGGGAATACACACGACGAGACGGAAAACTCGATGTCGGTTGCGTGGCGTTCGGTCGAGTTTGGAATCGGCCGTGGCCGCGTGTCCGATGTATCCTGCCAGCGATGCCGACCAATATCAGCGCGGTTGATTCCGAGATTCAGCACGAGACGCGGCAGTTGGGCGTGTCGGTTTTGGGCATTCCGATCGTCGGACATTTCTTTGGAACTACCGGACCGAAGACACTGATCCTCGGAGCAATCCACGGAGACGAGCCGACGAGTGCCGCGGTGGCAAGAACTTTGATCGAGCATTTGACCAATCAATCGGAGATGTCCGCCGATCGGCGAGTCGTCGTCGTGCCGGTGCTCAATCCAGATGGGCTGGCTCGACAAACTCGCACGAACGCGCGGCAAGTGGACTTGAACCGCAACTTCCCGGCGAAGAACTTCGCGATCGCCAAGAAGGGCCGGTACTTTGGTGGTGACGAACCGGCATCGGAACCCGAAACACAATTGCTGTTGCGGCTGATCGAAGACTGGCGACCAGATCGAATCATCACGATTCATTCGATTGAACGCGGCAAGCATGGCAACAACTTCGATGGCCCGGCCGAACAACTGGCTCAGACGATGAGCCAACACAACGGCTACGCGATCCTGCCGAACATCGGCTATCCGACTCCCGGCAGCTTCGGCTCCTGGGCTGGCGGCGATCGGAAAATCCCCACGATCACGCTCGAACTCCCCAACGATGCCACCGGCGACAAATGCTGGCAACAAAATCGAGACGCGCTCCTGGCGGCGATTCGCGCGCAACGCTGAAGTGGACTGCTACATAGCTCAAACCGGTGCGGCAATCTTCAGCGATTGGCCCAGCTTCTTGAGGGCTTCAGCGTGGTCGCGGTGGATGGGGATGCCGGTGGCTTGCCACAAGGTGGCTCGTTCGGCTTCCAGTTCACCGGGGAGACGGACTTTGTCGAAGCCGGCAGCGGGTGAGAGCGCACGGATTTCGGTGCTGGCGAGATTCAATTCCGAATGGAATTTGTCGAGGTCACCAAACTTTGAGGGATCGATCACATAAAAAAAATGTTCGGAACCTTCCAAATACGGGTCGCGTTTTTTGCGGATTGGCATCTTGCGGCCGACCAGCGGTCCGGCGAGCAGCGAGCACTGAAAGCCCAACCCGAAGCCACGCGCTCCGGCGGCCGGGAGCAACGTCTTAGCGGCAGCGGGATCGATGGTCGGTTGACCGTCGGCGTTCAAAGCCCAGCCTTCGGGAATCGGCAGGCCGTACAGTTTGCGTGATTCAATTTTGCCCCACGAGGCTTCCGCCACCGCCATATCCAAAACGAATGGCGGACCAGAGCGGCTTGGCGAACCCCAGGCAAAAGCGTTGTTGGCGATCGCCGCTTGCGTACTGCCGTAGGCCGCGACCGTCGGATACGCCGTGCTCGTGGTCGAATAGCCAATGCAACCTGCTTGACTGGCCAGCAGCACATACACCGATGCGGCTCCGTAATGCTGGCCACGAGTCACCGACACGGTTCCGGTGCCAACTTCCTTGGCCTTCTTGATCGCCAGAAGCATGGCCTTGGTGGCCGCGACATGTCCCAGACCTTTGTTACCGTCGAGGACCGCCATCGCCACCGTTTCCGTCACTGTGACCGTGCTGGCTCGCGGGTCGATGTTGCCGTCGTCCATCGCCTGGATGTACCGCGGCAAGGCGCGGCTGCCGTGAGAATGAATCCCACGCAGGTCGGATTCCAACATCCGATCGGCCCCCATCTCCGCCTCGACCTGAAACATACCTTTCTTGACCAACACCTGCACGATCCAAGCCCGCAGCGCGGCGGGCTGAACGATCACTTCTTGAGACGAATCTTGGGGAATATCGGGGGTCATCGTGGACATGAAGTGCAACCAATCGTCGAGAGTTGCCAATCGAAAGTTGATCAATCGAGCCGGCTGCGGGATTGGGCATGCCGCCACCGGTCGCAAGGCGGTATGAGAACGATCCGTCGCTGCGGTTCCAAGCCAGTTGCCTGAACTCAAAACTCCCGGATAGCATGTCAGCGCGAAGTTTTCATCGCTCGCATCCGAGGCAATGGTTTCATGTGCTCATTTGGGATCTGGCTGTCGTGTGTGTGTGCCTTGCTGAATTGCAGCGCGACATCGGGTACGAGCGACAACGAGGACGAAGAATTTCGCCCCGGCCTAGTCGCCGAATATCGCGAGAGCGAGCAGATCGTAACTCGGATCGACCGCGACATAGCGTTTGCATGGGATGAGTCCTCACCCGATTCGCGGCTTCGGGGCGGGCGATTCGAGACGGCATGGCGCGGGCTGCTGCTGATTCGGACTGATGTGCCGATCCGGTTTCATGCGTTCGCTCAAGGCGAAGTGTCGATCGAATTCGACGGCCAGCGAGTTCTACAAGGCTCGGCCAAACAACCGTCGTGGATCAGCGGCGAAGCTTTCACTCCCGCACTGGCCGAACGGCCGATCATGGTGACGTTTCGCAAAACCGAACCGGCCGCGCAACTGAAATTGTTTTGGTCGTCAGACTCGTTCGCTCTTGAGCCGCTGCCGGCGGAGTTGCTGTTTCACGACAAACCGCGTGAAGACCTCGCGCTGATCGAACTCGGCCACCGGCAATTTGAAGCCTTTCGCTGTAAACGCTGCCATCAGCGAGACGGTGAAGAACAACCTCCACCGGGGCCGTCATTGAAGCACTTCGCGGCAGGCGGGTTTGTTGATGACGTTGTGTCCCGACATTTTTGGCCGTCTACCGAAACGGGGCGCGTTTATCCGACCTATGGATCTCACGATCCCGATTACGAAGCGATCGAGCTCTTCCTGCATCAACAGTCACAGCCCGTGGAACTCGACAAGCCGAAGTCGGTGAAGGAAGCCGATCTCGAAGCCGAACGCCGCAAGGGGGAAGTCCTGCTCCGTTCGACCGGTTGCCTCGCTTGTCATCGTATCGGCGAGTTTGGCGGCATGAGTCCGTCACCGTTTTCCGGGCCTGACCTGAGCAACGTCGGCGAGCGGCGCACGCTGCCGTGGCTCGTGACGTGGCTCGCAAAGCCGGAGCGATTGAATGCCGATCACCGGATGCCGGTCTTCAATCTGTCGGACGTCGAACGGAATCAACTCGCGCTGGCGTTGTGGAACCTGACTTCGGAGCCCGATGCCAAGGATTCACTGCAACTGACGGCCAAGGAACTCGCGAAGAATTGGAAGCTCTACGAGAGCTTCAAGTCGAACAAGGACGACAAAGCACAGGCAGCGTACCAAGCGCAAACCGAACAGGGCCGCAAGCTCGCCATCGAATTGCGCTGCGCGGCGTGTCACCGATTCTCCGACAATGATGCCGTGCGCTTCGAGAAGCCCGCGTCGGATTTGTCTCAGCCAGTCGCCGATTGGTCGAAGAGTTGTTTGGCCGAGCGAGCCGACCATGCTCACTTAGACCGCCCCATCTTCGGAGCGAATTTGAATCGCGAGGCGATCAAAGCCTACCTCGCCTCTCGACGTGAAACGAAGTTGTCACCGCTCAGCACGTTCGCGCGCGGTCAACGAGTGCTCGAACAAAAAGGCTGCTTGGCGTGTCACTCGCGGCACGGAATCGGCGGCTTCGGCAAGATGGCGGCGCAGCTCGCGAAGTTCGACAAGGATCTCGCGGGCCAAGCCCCGTCACTCATCCCACCGTCGCTCAACGCCGTCGGTGATAAACTGCTCGATGAGGCGCTTAGCGTCGCCGTGCGCGGCGAACGCCAACCGATCCGCATGCCGTGGCTCAAAGTGCGCATGCCGAAGTTTTCGCATTCACCGGACGAGTTGGCGGCACTGACGCGGTACTTGGTGGAGCATGATCGGATACCTTTTTTGAAGAGAGGGGGCGAAGGGGAGAAGGGGCGAGTGGGAGAAAAACAGAAAACATCCACTGATTCTGCGGTTCGCACCCCCTCACCCCCTCACCCCCTCACCCCCTCTCCCGACACCCACCTCGCCGGCCAAGCCCTCACCGGCGTGCGCGGCTGGAGCTGCATCGCCTGTCACAAGATCGGCGACTACGAGCCGAAGCAAGTCGCGCTCGGTGCTCGCGGGTCGGATTTGAAAATGCTCGGAAAACATATCCGGCCGGAGTTCTTCTTCCGCTGGATCGCCGCGCCGCTGCGAGTCATCCCCGGCGTCGAGATGCCCAACTACAACCGCCCGGTCGCGGGAGTGCTCGACGGCGATCTCGCGAAGCAACACGCCGCGCTGTGGCAAGCGCTCAACGACCCCAACTTCCAACCGCCGACGAACCCCGCCAACGTCGAACAACTTGGGGTGGTCAACCCCGGCGAGCGCCCACGCATCATCCGCGACGTGTTTTCTCTACCGAAGGAACTCGGCGGCGGCACGGTTCCCCGGTCGTTTGCGGTCGGCTTCGACAACGGTCACTCATTCCTGTTCGACCTCGACACGGTCTCGCTGCGTCAATGGACCTTCGGCGACTTCGCACGCCAACAGGCCATCGGTAAACGCTGGTTGTGGGAGATGGCGGGCTTGCCGCTTGGCGGATTTGGTCCTGATTCGACGCTCGCGCTGCGGCGGACCACAGAACTCAAAGCCCCAGCGCGATCCCCAACTGGTCTCATCAGCCTGCAATACACCAGCGTTCCAAAAGATCCGAGCGTTCACCTTTGGTACACCTTGCTCTTTGGAGGCGACCAAATCGAGGACGCCTTGGCTGAAAAAGCCGAGCAAATTCTTTTTGGGAAAGTCGAACACGTCCTCATGATTCAAGAGACGCTGACGCCTCTGACGCTGCCGGATTCCAACAACGGTACGGCATCAACCGGTGTTGAACGTAAGTTGGAAATAAAGCACTCCATCGGCAGCGGTGGAGTGGCACCATTGGATTTGTTGGTGCGACGTCCGCTATCCGTGAATGCAGTTGCCGCTGCAAAGTCGGAGATTTTTCAATTTGAGAAGCACGTGGCGGATGATGAATGGAAAAAGCTACCTCTCGATCAGTCCAACGACAAAGATTGGATGTCGATCAGGATCGAACCTTTCGGGACGGTGCGGGTTACGTTGCGATACATGACTTCATTGACGCAGCCTCAACTCACAACTGCGACCAAGCTGCTCGTACGATCTCCGAAACAATCCGTTTCGTCAGTTCCCGGTTTCGACGGATGGCAGCTTCCAGTGGACTCGTCGATTATGCCGACCGCGATGACTTGGTCGCGTGATGGCAAGCTGGCTTTCACGTCGCTCAAAGGACACGCCTTTGTCGCTCGCGACACGGACGGTGACGCCCTCGAAGATGAACTCAAACTCGTGGAAGAAGGACTCGCTGCGCCCTACGGCATCCTCGCCTATCTGGAGGATCAGAAAGATTCCGAGACCCCCGACGGAGACTTGTTTCTGATTGCTCATAAGCCAGAGCTGCTGGTGGTCGCGAACGTCGATTCGGGAGAGATGAAAGGTGGGCGGCAGCGGATCAACCTGGCGACCGGTTGGGGTTACAACGATGACTATCACGACTGGACGAGTGGCATTCTTCGAGACTCGCAGGGACGCTTTTTGATCGGCTTGGGAAGTGATTACACGGATAAGAATCGACCGGCCTCGAAGTCACGCTGGCGAGGCAAAGTCCTTCGCATCGACGGTCGAGCCTTGAACAAATTCGTTGACGGTGGACGCTCAACAAAAGGAGCTTCTGAGAAATTCATCACACCCATCGGCCACGCCTTCCGCTATCCGACCGGCCTCGCAATCAACGAGCGCGACGAAGTGTTCGTCTCGGATCAGCAGGGAGTGCAGAACTGCTTCAACGAGATCAACTATCTCGTCGAGGGGGCGCATTACGGAGTGCCGAGCACTCACGAGGAAGACAAGGACGCGCCGGAGACGAAGGCGGCGATTCAGATTCCGCATCCGTGGACTCGCAGCGT